>DATGOL010000020.1:0-8045 GCA_035306065.1 Gemmatimonadales bacterium
GCGTATCGTGCATACCGCAACACGCTGACCGACGGGTTGAGTCTGCGGTTGTAGCGGGCGTCAAGCACACCTGTGAGCGGCCCCAGCCACGGCCACATGCAAAAGTGAAAGGGCCACCGTACTTCCCGAAGTACGGTGGCCCTTCTCACATGACCGAACGGCGCGGTGTCGCCGGTCAACTCACTGTCGAAGCCTTAGCGGCTCCCGGCGATCCGCGCCGTACTAGGGTCTGTAGACAATGGATCACCTCCCTGGTTGCGGTGGAACTTGCGGGTGAACGAACTCCACTTCATGCCGAACGGAACAGTGGATCGTTCCAACAGCATGATTGCACACGGAATGATTCTATGTGCCGTGCACATCCACCGGTAGAGGTCGAAGCGGGAACCCCCCTGAAACAGCGAATTCACACGGCCATAACGCTCACGCAGCGCAACGGAAGGTCGCGTGCAAATGTCGTCATCGTTCATCGAACTGCACAACACATGTAAACGGCCTTAACGGCGCATTTCTGGCGAGTCCTTTGCAGGCCTGCAACACAGTTGCATCTGCCAGCGCTCCAACCTGCTCGAGCCACCCGACGCAGCAGCGCAACCCTGACGAACCCATAGAATTCCTGCACCCCGGAGCACCACCATGGCACAGTTTCAGGAGCATGAATCGGCGAACGACGGCACGCAAACCCCCGGTACTCCCAACGACAGGTCTTTTCATTCCCAGCTGCCTGATCAGCCGGAGCGGAACATCAGGGAAGACGAGATTCGACGCAGGGCCTACGAACTCTATGAGTCCCGCGGCGGAACCGATGGCAGCGAGATGGACGATTGGCTTGCTGCCGAACGAGAGATCGAATTGAAGGACCTGGCGTTCACGGATGAGTACCCTGTTGACGATCAGTCATCCGCGTACTCGGGCGGCATGAAGGCATCTGACAGCGAAACGGAAATTGCGCCGTCGAAGGAGCCGAGTAGCCGAAAGACATCGTCTCGTACAGGAGCGGCCGAGTCAGCCAGGGCGGCACCGCGCAAAACGAACTCGCGCAGGGCACACCCTCGCAACTCGGACGGAACCAGCCTGTAGCACCGCTCCAGCTAATTGGGCCGAGGCGTACCTGTCGGAGGCGCACTCCCCTGCATCGGAAGCCTCCCCGACTTGCACACACTCGCGTTCGGAAGGATTTTGCGGCACGGTATCGAGCAGAGCGGGCAGGTGGACGCAACGCGAACCGTGAGCGTTTGCCGCTAATACCTCTGCGCGAGGAGAGCAGGTGCGCACCGACTCCATAGGTCAAATTCAGATTGCGCCCTGCAGGCGTACCTCCAGCGTGGTTGCGATTGTCACATACGCCGCGCTGGTGTGCGTGGCACTCGCACCGCTGTCCTGCATCCCCCGGCCGGCGGTTCCACCGGGTATGGTAGTCGTTGGCGCTCGACCGCTTCCAACCGTGGTCGAGGGCGACCGCCTCTTTGTCGCGCCAGTCACGGAAGGCGGAGACACCCTGCTGCTGTCCGTGGAGACTGGCAACGGCACCAGCATGATCTACGCAGCGGCCGCAGAGCGGATGAACCTGGAGCTCGTGCCGCTCGTGAGCGGGGCAGACACTGCCTGGCTCGTGGACCTGCCGCCGCTCAGCCCCGAAACGGACATCCCGCCGCTAGTGGAGATGCCGGACGTGGGTACTCGCTTTTTCGTGTTCCCGGCAGACGCCGACGGCGAAGATGGCTTCCTGGGCCAGTCATGGCTGGCAGGCAGAACCTGGATTCTTGATTATCCGGAATCGCGCATCTGGCTCATACCGCCCGGCGCACTCCCCGAGCATACCCAGGGACAGGTTAAGCTCGGTTTCCTGACGGACGTTGCGGGGCGACGCGTTCTGAACGTTCCGCGCATTCGCGTGAACGTGGGGGGTGACTCGATCGATCTCGTTCTGGATACGGGGGCGAGCGCAGTGCTTACGGACAGCGCGCTTGCTGTGCTGGGCGGCACGTCACGGCTTCGCGGCGCAAGCTTCGTGACGCTGTCCACCCTGGAGCGGTGGCGTCGCGAGCATCCGGACTGGATGGTGGTGGAGAATGCGGACGCGCGAACGGAAATGCCGATGATCAGGGTTCCGTCGCTGGAGATCGGGGGACAGCTGGCAGGCGCAGTGTGGTTCATAGCCGCGCCTGACGAGCGGTTCTCCGCGCGCGCCTCACGCCTCACCGACAGGCCCGTATCAGGCGCACTCGGCGGCAATGCGCTGCGCCACTTTTCGGTAACGCTGGACTACGAGCACGCGATAGCGATCTTCGAACGACGACCATAGCGGCGGCGCGGCGCGCGGCGGCGAGCCCCGCTACCCGGTGCTACTCGGCCGCCGGAACTATCGTTTTCGCGTAAACACCCTTGTACTTGCTCACAGCCGAACGCTCCCGGTCCAGCTCCGGGATGTGGCGCTCATCGTAGCCCCTGTCCGCAAAGAACTTCACGCTGTTCGTCACGGCGAAGAGTGTGTGTATCTGGCGACGGCGGGCCAGGTCTTCCACGGCACGCATCAGTGCGTTGCCCACGCCGCGGCCCTGCGCGTCTGCAGACACCGCCACCGACCGCACTTCCGCAATACTCGGCGCGTACTCCTCCAGGTGTATGCAGCCAAGAATGCGATCGTCTTCGCTTACCACGATGAAGCTCTCGCAGTGAAGTGCGATGAACTCCTCGGTGCGCGGAAGCAGGGCCCCGCTGGGAACGTTTTCGTCGATCAGTGCGCGAATGGCCGGCGCGTCTGCCTCGACAGCGGTTCGGGTTATGAGCATTACCCAAAGTTACTGTGACATGGCCGGAGCGAGCAGTGCCTCAGGTGCCCTATGGTAGCGCTTGCTTGCAAACACGGTTGCCGAATTGCTCAATCGGGCTCAGCTTCGGTTCTATACTGCACGCCATTTTTCTGGTGCGGTATGCGGGACGAGGTGCACCCGAGTGTGGGTTCCGCAGGAAGCGGAGGGCGACGCAGCCCGACTGCCCGGATTCAGGATGCAAGGCCACGAGGAGGATCGTGAGTTCCACCACGCGAGGCAGGCGCACGAATGACACCCGATTTGCGCCGCCAGAGGGAGCAATGCGCGTAGCCGGCAGTGACCCCAGCGGGATCACTGGCTCTGCGCCCGGAGGTCGGGGAGGGATTGGAAATACCGGTGGAGCAGGAGACTCAGGTTCCGGAGAAGACGACGATGCGCTGCGCCGCACCGCCGGCCTGGTGGAGCCGTCACCATCACCCCTGATCGCTGCCTGCGTGGCAGCAGCCATGTGCCTGGAGCAGCTTCTCGATGCGTCCAGGGACCGCCTGGAGGAGCGTTCCGAGCCGGTGCGGTGGGCGTTCGACGCGCTGCATGATCTCCTGGATCTCACGCCGCGGGCCGAAGGCTTCGTTCCACCGCGTTCCAGCCTTCCCTCGCCCCGGCAGCTTGCGCGTGAGCTGGCGGCGTGGGAGTGGGGAACGTTGCGCAACTTCCGCTGTCTCGAAGCAGACGAGTGCTTTGCCATCTACCACGCCATTGTGGGCAATGGTGGCGGGTTCGTGATCCTGACGTTCGGCGGGTTGCGGTTGCCCGGCTGGCTGCAGGAGCAGGAGACGGTGCTCCGCCGTCGTACGGCGTCACAGCTGAACGGCGATCCGGTGGAGACGCATGCGATGACGGTACCGCTCACGTCTCCGGTTCTGCGCCAGCTGGCGGAGTGGGCGCCGCCGGTGGGCAACGCGCTGAGCAGCATGCCGCCGTCGTGGCCGGCCGAGCGCGAGCGTCGGGAGAGCCCCGCAACGCGGATGGCTGATGGCCCGGTTCGACTGAACGTTCAGCGGGACTGAGTAACACCCGGCGCTGTGGCATGCGGGTGGGAGAGATCGGGCGGCCTCGCCGTCCGTTTCCAGTTGCGTTCGGGTGAGGCCTTGTTTCAGCAATTGTGATCTATGCTGTTGAACGTTGCCGACAGCCTGTAGCGTGGGCCACACAACAACCCCGTTCGTTACCTTTCACCACAAAGCGTTAACTTCTTGTGCCGCAAGCACTTGGAGTTTTGCCGGCCCAATCCGTGTTACCCACCGGCCCGGCACCGGGCATGCTGAATGTCTAGCTACGTACTCACCTCTCATTTACCTGGAGAAAGCATATGACGGGACGCAGGCTTATCCCGCTGGTAGGCGCACTGGCCCTCGCGGTGGCAATGCCACTGCAGGCGCAGGTGCACGATACGGCGGTTGGCGCGGGCGATTTCAGCGGCACGCGCTCGAATGGATCAGGACTGGAAGGCTCGGGCGCCTACGCCTCGGGCACGCAGACCATTGAGTGGGACATCGTTCAGCAGGGGAACATGTTCGAGTACACGTACACGTTCTCGGGCTTCAGTGCGCCCAGCATCAGCCATTTCATCATCGAGATGAGCGGCAATTGCACGCCTGGTTCCGACTGCCTCAGCGATGTGGAGACCGACGGTGGCCTGACCGACGGTGATTGGGACACGTACACGTCCACCAGCCACGGCAACAGCAACCCGGATCTTCCGGGCTCGATCTACGGCGTGAAGTTCGACACGTCGAATGATCCGAGCAACTTCTTCATCACCTTCATGTCCGCCCGCATTCCGGTTTGGGGCAACATGTACGTGAAGGGTGGTCAGGCAGGACTGTGGAACACGGGAATGGCCAACATGGAATCCGATGATATTCTGGACTTCATCGCCCGCCCCGACACGCAGACAGTTGTACCTGAGCCGGCGACGATGCTGCTCCTTGGTACCGGACTCGCAGGCATCGGCGCAGCTCGTCGCCGTCGCAAGCAGTCCTGATTCGGTGGACTGCTGGGGCCGGTAGTACACGGCCTGCAGTCCTTCCGGATACAAACCTGAGAGGTTGAAGAAAGAGGGCGTCAGCGACGAAGCTGGCGCCCTCTTTCTTTCCGGCCGTCACATCGTGTGCAGTGGCGTCGCGTGTACCCGGCAACGCCCCACCCTACGCCGCGCTCGTCCTAACGCTCCACCACGCGCTTGGCGATCGTACCAGCCGGCATAACGGCGCCTGCACTCTGAACCTGGTTGATCAGCGCCAGCTCCTCGATGGAGATACTGGACGGATAGCGCTGGTTGAACTGCGAGAGCGACATGGCCGACGGCAGCTTGACAGTGCTGACCCTGTTGGGCTTCGCGGCAAGCACGGACTGGTTCGTCTCGCGCTGGAAGGTACCCAGTGACTGCTGGAAACTGCTGCCATAGGCCTGGTACTGCTGGGCCGAAGTGTAGCCAAGCAGCTGATAGGTGTTTCCACCGTATTGAACCATGGCAACCAGGCCCTGGAGTACACCACCTTCCTGTGTCTGCGCCTGGAAGGTGCCTACCGCCGCAGGGTTACCGTGAAGTGTCTGCGTGCTCGCCTGGCCAGGCTGAATACCCTGCTGCGAGAGAAACTGCTGCAGCGCTGCAGACGGACTTGCATTGCCCGCCAGTGTGAGCTGGATAATGGCGTCTTCCTGCGGACTTACCGCAATCACGGCCTGCGTCATGTTCTGCCCCTTCCACCCCTGCGGGAAGGTGATCCGGAACGCGAGGTCCGGATGATGGAACACGTTGCCCTCGAAGAAGCCGTTGCGCGGATTGTTGCCGTACACGAGACCGTTGATGCGCGTCATGTACTCCTCGGGATCGCGTATGGTGCCGCTCAGCGATCGATCCAGCGCTGCCACACGATCCTGGTTGCGGGCAATGCGGTCTTCGGGATACGGGTGCGTGGAGAGCCAAGTCGGCAGCGGACTCGACCCCGCCAGCGCACTGGCACGTGCCAGCGACGTGAACGTGCTCTGGAACGCGCGAACGTCATAATTGTCGTTCAGCGCGTACCGGAATCCCAGGTCGTCTGCCTGGTACTCGGCGTCGCGTCCGTAGCGAAGGAAGAGAAGCTGCAGACCCTGGCTTGCAAGTCCGCTCAACTCTGCGATCTGCGGCGATAGTATTGACCCCGCCACCAGGCCGATCTGCGCGAGTTGTGCGCGGCTCATCTGCTGCACGGAGTGCCGTGCGGTAACGTGGCCGATCTCGTGACCTATGACGGTGGCCAGTTCTGCCTCGTCGCTCATCATGGTGAGCAGGCCGCGGGTAACGAAGATGAAGCCGCCCGGAAGCGCGAATGCGTTAGGCGACGGGTCATCCACCACCTGGAAGGACCAGGGCAACTCCGGCCGCTCTGAGTCGCGAGCCATGGCCATGCCGATGTCCGACACATAGCGCTGGAGGGCGGCGTCATCCACTACGCCGAAGGTGGCTGCCGCCTGCTGCGCGGCCTCCTGGCCCATCTGGATCTCCTGGGCTTCGGAGATCAGGGCAAGCTCGCGACGGCCTGTGACCGGGTTGGTGGCACAGGCAGTGAGCACAACCGCGAGTACAACACGAGAAAAGTTTAGTCCGAGGCGCATGTTGGCGGTCCGAGGTCAGGTTCGGTTGCCTACGGTATTCAGGTTCTGTGCCGGGGAATATTAGTGGCGGACCCCCTCACGATCCGATTCCGCTGCAACTGGTAGATCCATCCGCCGAACACGCCTGCTGCGACGGACACGAGAAGGCGGGTGGCTCCCAGCACGCCGGTGCCCACCGCCGTCGCCATGACTCCCGTAATGCCGGCGGCAACCGCAGACCAGCAGATCACCCAGCCAACGGAGTCGGTGTAGCGAAGCGAAGTGCGTCCCCGGGCTTCCGCCACCATGAAGCCAAGCACGGACGTGGCAGCTACCATCTGCACGATCTCAAGGATGAAGATGCGGTTTACCGGTGTGCCGGGCAGGGCCGAGTCGGGGGTGACGAGTGGGAGGAGCAGCAGGTAGGCGGCGAAGAACGGTGCGGCGCGGAGCAGGGCGCTGCGTTCGAATCGCCGTTCCGTCCGCATCCTCCCAGCCTTACCACTAGCCAAATATGCACAAAATAGCGCCACTATGGCGCCATGTAGCAACACTGCGACCGGGCGCACGAGAAGAGCGGGAAACGCACCCGACAGGTAGCCACCCAGCGCCGCCAGCGTCGCACCCCGCCGGCTCAGGTAACCCGACGGACCCAGATACCTCCGCTGCACCGCCGCCAGGATACTCGCACCGAACAGACCCAGCATCAGCAGGCGCAGTGTAGCCATCGGTGCTTCCACAACCGCCAGACCGTTCAGCCACATAAGCGGGATCAGCATGTACAGCACCAGCATCAGAGGCTGCTCCAGCGTCAGCCGCCTCGCGCTGCTCGTCTCCGTAGGCACCCTGCGTCTCAGCTGATCGTGCAGCAGTGCGCCAAGCATCGCACCCGCGCCGTTCGTCAGCACGTCCAGCACGGCCGGATATCGTCCTGGAAGAAACACCTGCGTCAACTCGACACAGGCGCTCAGAAGCAGGCCGGCGGCCAGCGCACTCAGTGCCCACCGATCATTCGGGCGTGGCCTCGAAAGACGCCAGAGAAACCCGGGCGGGATGAAGAGCACCACGTTGGCCACGGCGTCTCCCAGTCCTCCAACCACCAACGGATTCACCCGCGACGGCGTGGCGAACTGGAATGGCGCGAGCGTGATGAGCAGGATCATCGCCACCGCATAGGCAAGCAGTGCGTCGCTGAGCCCAACGCGCTCCGTACGAGGATTCTCGTTATTCACGCGCACGAACTTTCCGGATCTTCGGTTGGCGGTGCTCCCTCGAAGCCTGGTCGCGGCCGGCTCCACCGGCGTTGGGTTGCGGCCCGGCGGTAGCAGGCGCGGAGGCATCAGCTGCCCGGGTTACCCGGGCCGCGTGACACAATGGGTGCGGTTCCGGTTGGCCTCACATGCTCGAAAATCAGCGCTGTTTCAACGTGCGCAACCTCCGGGCGCGACGTGAAGGCGCTCAGGATCAGCTCCCTCAGATGGTCCGAATCCCGCACACCAACCCTGAGCAGGAAATCGTTCGCCCCGGCCAGGTGATAGATGTCCATAAGCTCCGGCATGCTCTTCAGGTGCTCCCGGAAGCTCTCGACGGTAGTACGGGAGTGCCTGGACAGACGCACCGCGATCATGGCCT
>DATGOL010000021.1:0-3552 GCA_035306065.1 Gemmatimonadales bacterium
GCATTACGACCTCACAGCTTGCGCGTGGCAGCGGCTGACCGGCACCGCTGCCCCGTATGGCCGTTAAAGTAGATCCTGCACGCCCTACTTTCGTGCGAATGAGGGGCCATGATGGCCGCCGGCAGGCGAGCGGGCCTAACGCAGATCCCGCGTGAAGATCACATACTCGGCACGCCCCTCGTGTCCGTCGAGCGTTGCGGACGCAGGGTCGGCCGTGGGCACGGCAGTGATCAGCAGGATCTCCCAGCCTGCCTCACGCCGACTGACACGCGATGCAGTGCCGAGGCCGAAGTCGCTGTGGAACGCACCATTGTAATGGACCACCACCGCGTTATCGCCCGCACGGCGGCGCGCATTCACGATTGCTTCCGCCATCGTCTCGTCCTTCACGCACTGCGCCAGGTAGAACCGTTCAGCCATTGCCGTCGGCAGGCTGTCTGCAGCCGCTCCGCCACCTGCACCATGGCCGCGCATGGTGGCCATGAATCGCTCGTGGTATTCGTCACGCGGGCACTGGATGTCTCGTGCGGCATGCGCGCGTTCGGCACTCGTGAGTGTATCCAGCGCCTCCAGGCCCTTGCGTCCCACCGCTGAGGCAAGAGGACGCGGCACGTTGCTGGCAACCACCGGCCATCCGTTCGCCTTGGCCGTTTCCACCAGCGGGCGGTAATCGGTGGCATAACGAGGCCAGGGGCGCGTCACTTCCAGAAATGCCGTCTCACTCAGGCGGCCGGCCAGGTAGTCGTCCACCGCCTGCTGTACATCACGCTCGAACATCTCCAGCGAAAGAACCACCGGCCGTCCCAGCCTGCCGATCGCCTCCAGCAACTCGGCCTCCGCTCGGTGTGTCTCGGGATCGTCGTGCATCTCGCCGAAGAACACCACGTCCGATTCCCCCGCACGGGCCAGGATGTCCTGCAGTGAGCTTTCGGCGTCGCTCGCTGGCTGAACGACGCGGAAATCCCAGCCCGGTGACGCAGCGGGGGAGGGGGCGGTGGCTGCTCGGCCGGGGGCGCAGGCGGCGAGCAGAAGGACGAGCGGCAGGGCCGCGAGAGTGCGAGAGGTCATGCCGGTATGATAATGCATGCGTGGCGGGACGGCCGCCTTCCCGATGCGCGTTGATGGCCGCACAGCAAAGAGGCCGGGTGCGCCTGATCGCTGCGCTGCCCGGCCTCCCACTTCAGCAAGTGCTGCGTTCGGCTGACGGAGTGCAGTAATCCCCTCTAGCGCATGGACTTCACGTACTCGACCACACTGTAGTAGTCGGAGGTATCCAGATCTTCGGGAAGTCGGCGCATGGATGGTGAGACGTTGGCGCTGACTGGGGTCGCAGCTATGCGGATCACTCGAACGCCGGCCATCTCCTCTCCAGGGGAGCCTGCACTGAGTTGCACAGTGATGAAGAAGGCCGGCTCGGTCAGGCCGGGCAGGCCGAAACTCCACCCGTGTGACACGCGGTATAGGTTGACGCTATTGGAGGTGTAGCCCGGCAAGTGGAACGTATTGCCACCATTGTCCACCAGGTACACGAGCCAGAGGCTCTCGAGGGCCTCGTCGCGGGTGAGGTCGCTGAACCGCGCGCTCCACGCTGCATTAGTCCGGAAGTCGTGCCTGCCAAACGAGTAGATCCAGGCGTTGGCGTTGCCCTGTGGACCTTGTGTTCCTTCCGGGCCTTGTGGCCCCTGCTGTCCCGGCGGACCCTGTACCCCCGGGGCACCGTCTTCGCCCCTGGCTCCCGCCGGACCGGTCGCGCCGTCCGACCCGGAGCATGCGGAGACAGTGAATGCAATGGATGTCGCCGTTAGGCAGCGCAGCAGCGCGCGGGCTGATCTGTTCATCACGAATCTGTTCTGGTGAGTGTTGAGATTGCGCCCGCGCATACGCCGGGCGCGCTCCGGTGAGTGACGCAGTGCGGGACAAGGTAGCAACCTTTGTCGCCTGACAATCGTGTAGCGGTGCACGAATACCGTCACAGTCATGCATCTCTGTCGATCTGTACGCGCTGCAACAACCTCATGAATCTCGCAGCGACTGACGCGTGGTGACGCTGAGGTGCGTCCATTTCCGATTACAGACGCAATGATCCGGTGATGCGCGGAGCAGGCACCGTAACGATCTTCGCGGTCCCTGTTCCGGACAATTCGCATGCCAACTTCACACAGCTTTCCGTCGCTGCCCGGCAACTCATGGTCAACGCACAGCCGCACCGGTGCTGCGCTCCTCGAGGTGCTCGTCGGCCTGATAGTAGCGGCAATCCTCCTCACACCACTCGCGCGCGGCATCGCGGCGGCAATGCACAACTACACGATTGCAGCCGCGCGAGACCGCGGTGCAGCGCTCCAGTCCTACACCCTGGGAATTCGTCGCGCCAACGCGTGCGTTCCCGCCGCCTCCGGTGACACGGCCGCGAGTGGTGTGAGTGTGACGTGGAGCGCCGTGCCTGACACGAGCGGACTGCGCGAGTTGCGTGCTACGATGAACGTGTTGGGGAAGGAGCTGAGCGTGGTCGGTGGGGATGGATGCTGGTAGGGGCGGGTTTGGTCGACGGACGACAGACCTGCACGACGGAGGACGGACGACGGACGTCCGGGGGTGAAGGCTCGGGTGCGCCTGTGCTGTCATCCCGCACGAGCGCAGCGAGTGCTGGGATCTACTCACCCTGCACCGAAGCCGGCCACTGCCAGGTGAAAGTAGATCCCAGCATTTGCTGCCTGCGGCACTCATGCGGGATGACAGACATGGTACACCCGAGCTCCCACTACGGCCGAGCGCCGAGCGCCGGCAGTTACTGAAGACTGATGACTGACAACTGATGACTGCTTCACAATCCATGAAACCCGCCTTCTCCCTCCTCGAAGTTCTCTTTGCACTCGTGCTCATCGGCATCCTCGCTGCGCTCCTCTCGCGCGGCGTGATCGTGCAGGGGCGGGCGGCGTCCGAGGTCTCGGCTCGCACGGCGGCCAGGCGGGTGCTTCGTGCGGCCGCAGCTCCGCTCATCGGTGAGCTGAGGCAAGCAATCATCGAGGAAGACGCGGCGCTCTCCCTCGTTCGCGATACGCTGCGGATACGTACCGTGATTGCGTCCGGCGCTTCGTGTGTCGCGCACGATGGTCGCCTGGCACTGCTGAGCAGTGGCCCGGTAGCACCACTCGCCGTCTGGCACTCGGTACCCGATGCGCGCGACGCGTTGCTGCTCCTGCAGCCGCACGATCCCGGCGACACGTGCGACCGGTGGAGCGAGACGAGCGTCGTGGGCGCTTCTGTCGCTTCGTATCCTCCGCCGTGCGCGGGCGCCTCTGCCGGCAGCACACTGCTGCTGGCGCCGGGCACGCCCGCACCCATGGTTGCCGGCGACACCACGCTTGTGCAGGCGGTTCGGCGGGTCACCTGGCGACTGACGAACTCCGCGGACGGCTGGTACCTCTCGCGCACGCGGTGCGATGCGGCGTCAGGCATCGCGACACCTGCATGTGATCCCACGCAGCCGGTGGCAGGCCCGCTCCTCTCGCCTGCGGCCGGCGGGCTGCGACTTCGCCCCCTGGCCGCAGATGG
>DATGOL010000022.1:0-8515 GCA_035306065.1 Gemmatimonadales bacterium
GTGCCCGGTCTCGTTGTACTGGTAGACTACCGTGAAGCTGTCGGCCGGAGCGCTCCAGCCCGGCACGCTCACGGCCTCGCCCACCGTGCGCGTGGAATCCACGAGATCGTGCATGCCGTACCAGGTGCGCGTGAGGCGCCCATCGGGCTCCGCCACCAGTACCGCTCGCCCGATGGAGTCGCGACGCCGGCCGCTCGAAGCCTCAGTTACTGATGGCTGGCGACTCGGAAAGCCCATCCCGTCCCCCGCCCGTCCCCGCTACCTTCCCTGCTTGCAAGCGAACGTGGCGGAACTGGTAGACGCACCAGACTTAGGATCTGGCGCCTCACGGCGTGGGAGTTCGAGTCTCCCCGTTCGCATCCCGGCGCAGGGCGGGCAATGGTGGATTGCCCCACCTGCGCCCGTTAGTTTTCCATGGATATGGCGCCTCACCCGGGCGCTTCGCCGTCGTGCCGCAGGGTACGACGGCGGTTTCTTCCGTATTCCGACGCGATGACCATCACGATCTCCCCGACCAGCACCGAAGGCGTCGAACGACGCCTGCAGGTCTCGGTTCCGTCCGAAGACGTACGCGCAGCCGAAGACAAGGCAGCCAGAAAGTACGCATCCCAGGCCCGGCTACCAGGCTTCCGGCCCGGCAAGGCTCCCGCTGCCATGGTGCGCAAGCGCTTCGCACCAGCCATCCGTCAGGAAGCCCTCGAACGCCTCGTTCAGGACGCGTGGACCCAGGCCATGGAGCAGGAAAAGCTGGACCCCGTGTCCCAGCCCCACATCCACGACCTCAAGTTCGACGACGGCGACGCTCTCAGCTTCGAACTGCATCTCGAGGTTCGTCCGGTCATCGAACTCGCCAACACCTCGGGCTTCACCGTCACCAGGCCCTCCGTTGAAGTCACGGACGAGCTCGTAAATCAGCAGATCGAAGAACTCCGCGACCAGAAGGCATCATGGGCACCCGTGGAAGAGAAGCCCATGCCGGGCGACATGGTCACCGTCCTCCTCTCAACCTCCGAAGCCGACGGCACCATGCCCGAAGGCCGTGAGTACCGCATCGTACTCGGCACCGGACAGGCCATCGAGGGCGTGGAAGAGGTCATCATGGACACTGAGCCCGGCCAGACCACCGAACAGTCCGTTCGCTGGCCCGACGACTTCCCCGATGAAGAGCAGCGCGGCCAGTCCAAGACCGTTCGCGTTGAGCTTCGCGACGTCAAGCGCAAGGCCATGCCCGCTGTTGACGACGCCTTCGCTCGCGAAGTTGGTGACTTCGACTCCGTTGCTGCACTCGATGCCGCCATGCGCTCCGACATGGCGAAGTACCTCGAGCGTGAGGCAGACGCCTCCGTTCGTCAGCAGCTCGTTGAGCAGCTGGTTCAGGCAAACCAGTTCGAGATTCCGCGCGCCTGGGTGGTTCAGGTTGCCCAGGCTTACGTGGAAGGCTATCAGGTGCCGGAGGAAGATCGCGAAAAGTTCCTGGAGCAGATCGCTCCGGTGGCCGAGCAGCAGGTTCGCAGGGACGTGATCATTGACACCCTGTCCGAGCGTGAGGGTCTCAAGGCCACGGAGTCCGACCTGGACAATCGTGTAGCGGAGATGGCCGAAGAGCGTGGCGTAGAGCCCGGACAGCTCTATGCTTCGCTTCAGAAGGCAGGCCGACTGTCCGAGCTGGAGCGGGGCATCACGGAAGACCGTGTGTTCTCCTGGCTGATCGAACAGAACACCATCCAGCAGGCGTGAGGCGAATTCACCAATGGCGATCTATCCTCCGTACGTAATCGAGCGCTCCAGCCGGGGCGAGCGAACCTACGATATCTTCTCCCGACTCCTCATGGACCGCATTGTGTTCCTGGGGACTCCGATCAACGATGACGTTGCCAATATCGTCATCGCGCAGCTGCTCTTTCTTGCGGCTGACAACCCGGAGCGGGACATCAACATCTACATCAACTCTCCCGGCGGTTCAGTGTCGGCGGGGCTGGCGATCTACGACACCATGCAATTCGTCCCGTCGCCTGTAAGCACGATCTGCATGGGAATGGCCGCCAGCATGGGCTGCTTCCTGCTCTCCGGTGGCACGAAGGGCAAGCGCATGGCGCTCCCGCATGCTCGTATCATGATGCACCAGCCCTCCGGCGGCTCCCAGGGTACGGCGGCGGACATCGAGATCGCGGCCCGGGAAATCCTGTACATGCGCGGACAGATGAACGAGATCATGGCCCAACACACCGGCCAGACGGTGGAGCGCATCGAGCGCGATTTCGACCGGGATCGTTACATGTCCCCCGCCGAGGCGCTGGAATACGGCATCATTGACCAGATCGTGGAGCGTCCCGCGGAGCTCCCGGGGTCTCAGAACCACTCCACCGGATCCATCGGGAGCTCACTGTAGCTCCGGCTCTCGTAACCGCCTACGGGCGCGAATCGTCTTTCGCCAGCCCCCCTTGCGTGCCGGAAAGCCGGCACCGGCAAGGAGGGCTGCGCGCTTGTCACTCCGCCTGCCGCGCGTTACCTCTCTAGATAACGGGCTGCCCCGAGAGGCCAGCCCGGTTGGATCCCGATCCAAGACCCAATGTCGCACGACAAGCACCTCCGCTGCTCGTTCTGTGGGAAGAGCAAGGACAGCGTCCGGAAGTTCATCTCCGGGCCGTCTGTCTACATCTGTAACGAGTGCATCGCCCTCTGCAATGAAATTCTTGCGGAGGACGAGGAGCGCGAGGTTGCCGAAGCCATTACCCAGGTTCCGGCGCCACAGGAGATCAAGGCTATCCTGGACCAGTACGTAATCGGTCAGGAGAAGGCCAAGAAAACGCTCGCTGTCGCCGTCTACAACCACTACAAGCGCATCAACTCGTCCGCAGCCTCACGTGAGGACGACGTCGAGCTGGACAAGAGCAATATCCTGCTGCTCGGCCCCACCGGTGTGGGCAAGACGCTTCTGGCTCAGACGCTCGCGCGCATCCTGGACGTTCCCTTCACCATCGCCGACGCCACTACCCTCACAGAGGCTGGTTACGTGGGCGAAGACGTGGAGAACATCCTCGTAAGGCTGCTGCAGGCCGGTGACTTCAACGTGGCCGACTGCGAGCGCGGCATCGTCTACATAGACGAAATCGACAAGATCGCGCGGAAGTCCGAGAACCCGAGCATCACGAGGGACGTGTCGGGCGAGGGGGTGCAGCAGGCGCTGCTCAAGATTCTCGAGGGCACTGTTGCCTCGGTACCGCCGCAGGGCGGGCGCAAGCATCCGCAGCAGGAATACATCCAGATCAACACCAAGGACATACTGTTCATCTGTGGTGGAGCCTTCGACGGCCTGGAGAAGATCATCGAGGCGCGCGTTGGACGCAGGCAGATCGGCTTCGGCTCGGAGGATGCCGCGAAGGTGAAGCAGGAGTCCGAAAAGATGCCTTACGCGCAGGTGGAACCTGACGACCTGCTGCGCTATGGACTGATCCCGGAACTCGTGGGCCGCCTGCCGGTTTGCTGCCCGCTCGAGGCGCTGGACGAGGAAGCTCTCGTGCGCATTCTCAAGGAGCCTCGCAACGCCCTCACCAAGCAGTACACGCGCCTGTTCGATCTCGAGGAAGTGCTCCTCACCTTCGATGACAGCGCATTGCGCGCAGTGGCCCGAAAGGCGCTCAAGCGCGGCACCGGCGCACGCGGGCTTCGGGCTATCGTCGAGGAAGTACTCACGGACGTGATGTTCGACATCCCGAGCCGCGACGACATAGTGGAAGTGAAGGTGACGGAGGCCTCCGTTGCCAACAGCGCGCCGCCCCTGCTCGAGATCGCACCCAGACGGAGAAAGAAGGAAGCCTGACCGGCCGGCGGAATTCGCGCCGCCAGCGCCCCCTCAGCGGGCAGCGAGTACAGCCCTCCGCCCGCTAGCAGCAACCGCCGAGTGCGCCCGCCCCCCTCCCTCGGTAGCAGGCACCGAGTAGCTTTGGGAATGCCTCGCACCAGCTCCGCTGAACGGATTCCCGTTCTTCCGCTCCGGGATACAGCACTGTTCCCTCATGTAGTAATGCCCTTGCTCGTGGGGCGCTCGGGTTCGGTTGCTGCCCTCGCCGCAGCCGACAATATGGCACTCGCCAGCGGGAACCCCGCTCGTTTGCTCCTGGTGGCCCAGCGATCTGCCGAATCCGAGTCACCAGGCCCGCGCGAGCTCTATCGCACGGGGACTATCGTGAGGGTGATTCAGCAGTCACGCATGCCTAACGGAGCCGTGCGCGTTCTGGTGGAAGGCGTGCAGCGTGCACGTGTTACCCGATACCGCAGCAGCGCCGGGCTGATTACCGCAACGGTAGAGCCATACGAAGAACTGCGGCCTCTACCGGGCGATGACGAATTGATGGAAGCACACGCCCGAAGCGCGGCTTCCCTGTTCGGCGACTACGTAGCCCAGAGCCGCCGGCTGCCCACTGAACTCGTTCCCCTGCTCACCGAAAGGGGATCGCTGCAGGAACGTGCTTTCGGGATAGCGGCTCACCTTCCCTCTCGTGTGGCAGACCGGCAGCGAATGCTGGAGGCTGCATCACTCTCCGAACTGTTCGACCTGCTGGCCCGCTCGCTACAGTCCGAACTCGAGCTTGTCGGGCTCGAGCGACGCATCGAACAGTCCGTTCGAGCGTCCGTGGGACGCAACCAGCGTGAGTTCTACCTTAACGAGCAGCTCAAGGCGATTCATCGCGAGCTGGACGGCGGCGAGGGAGACGAACTGGACGAGCTGGACACGAAGCTCTCCCGGCTTTCACTGCCGGAGTCCGTTCACAGGCGCGCGCGGCGTGAGTTGCGCAAGTTGCGGCACACGTCAACGCAGTCACCGGAGTACGCAGTTGCGCGCAACTTCCTGGACTGGGTTGTTGCGCTGCCATGGAGCGAACGCAGCGAAGACGTGGTGGACATACAGCACGCCCGCGGTGTGCTGGATGAAGACCACCACGGCCTGGAAGAGGTGAAGGAGCGCATTCTCGATCACATCGCCGTGCTTGGTCTCGTTGGGCGGGCAGACGGAGCTACACTATGCCTGGTTGGCCCTCCGGGTGTTGGCAAGACGTCGCTCGGACGCTCCATTGCGCGCGCACTCGGTCGCCCGTTCGTGCGGATGTCCCTGGGCGGAGTGAGGGACGAAGCGGAAATTCGCGGACACCGGCGCACGTATGTGGGCGCCATGCCGGGCAGAATCATCCGCTCGATGCGCCGCGCCGGGGTAATGAATCCCGTGATTCTCCTGGACGAGGTAGACAAGCTGGGCAGCGACTGGCGGGGAGATCCGTCGTCAGCGCTGCTGGAGGTGCTCGACCCGGAGCAGAACCGTGCGTTCAGCGACCACTACCTGGAAGTGGACTACGATCTCTCGCAGGTAATGTTCATCACTACCGCGAACAGCCTGGCGAAGATCCCCGACCCGCTGCGCGACCGCATGGAGATCATCAGGCTGGCGGGGTACGTTGAGCAGGAGAAGCTTGCGATCGGGAATTCATACCTGCTTCCGCGGCAGCTCGAGCGACATGGAGTTGATGCCAGTCGCGTGACGCTGGGCAACGAGGTACTGTCTGCGATCATCCGCGGGTGGACTCGTGAGGCCGGCGTGCGTGACCTGGAACGTCGTCTCGCCCGTATCTCGCGCAAGCTTGCCCGTCGCGTGCTGGAACTGGCCGAGCAGGCTTCGCTCACCGTAGCCGAGAGCGACCTGCCGGCACTGCTCGGCCCGAGCCCGTTCTCGCCTGACGATACCCATCTCGAGGACAGGGTTGGCGTGGCATCGGGACTCGCCTATACGAGTGCTGGTGGCGAAGTGCTCGAGATCGAGGTAAGCGCCGTTCCCGGTCGCGGACGGCTGCAGCTTACCGGTACCCTGGGCGAGGTGATGAAGGAGTCTGCCAACGCTGCACTCAGCTACGCGCGCTCGCGGGCGGAACATCTCTCGCTAGGCACCGAGTTTCACCGGAATCAGGACCTGCATCTTCATATCCCGGCAGGAGCAACACCCAAGGACGGGCCGAGTGCCGGTATTGCCATTTGCACGGCAATCGTGAGTGCTCTTACCGGCCGGGCGGTTCGCGGAGACGTAGCCATGACCGGTGAACTCACGCTCCGCGGACGGGTACTCGGCGTTGGCGGATTGAGGGAGAAGCTGGTGGCGGCGCACCGCCAGGGCATGAAGCATGTAGCCATACCGCGTATGAACGAGCGCGACCTGGAGAAGCTGCCGGCCGAGGTGCGCGAGGGTGTCACGTTCCACCTGATGGATACGATGGACGAAGTGCTTGCCCTTGCATTGCTCGATCCGGCGCCTGACGACGATGCGAGGCGCGCGTTGACGGAATCGGATTCAGCTGCGGCTGTGGCTGATGATGAGAAGCCGCATTCGCACCGTGCCAACGAAGTGCCGGTTGCCGCGAGGCCCATTCTATGACCGGCGAGTCCGTGACCGATGGCGGAACGAGCCGTGATCCGCTGGTAATACGCGAGCTCAGGTTTCTGGGCGGCATGGCATCTGTGGATGGCTGGCGCCCCGAACACGACCTGCCCGAAGTCGCGTTCGTGGGCCGCTCGAACGTTGGTAAATCATCGTTGCTGAACAGGCTCGTGCGGCGCCGCGCATTCGCACGGGTGAGCCGTACGCCGGGCCGCACGCGCGAGATCAACTTCTTTGCGGTGAACGAGCAGTTTGCGCTGGTAGACCTTCCGGGCTACGGCTATGCCCGCGTCTCCAAGACGCAGAAGCAGGAGTGGCGCCCGCTGATGGAGAAGTACCTGGCATCCACCAGGCAGCTGCGTGGCGTGGTGATGCTGCTGGATGTACGCAGAGAACCCACGGACGACGACCACGCAATGCTGGAGTTTCTGGCGGCCCACGAGCTTCCGACTCTCATTGCCGTGACCAAGATCGACAAGCTGGCTCCCTCACGAGTGGACGCCGAGTTGGAACGCATAGCCGGCGACCTGGAACTGGACGCAGACCAGCTTGTGGGCTTCAGCGCAGTAACCGGCAAGGGCCGCGATGAACTTGCCGCCGCCATCGCCTCGCTGCTCGAACAGCCCGCATGGCGCGAAGGCTGATTCGAACTTCACCCTCACCACGCACTCGACTTCCATGGTGATGCGCCCCCTCCGCACGCTGCCGCCGCGACGCGACGCGCACATTGCAGACGCCTGGCTGGAGATGCTCGAGCACCGGTTGCTGGATCGAGGCACGGACAGGGCGGAATTATGCAGAAGCGCCCTGGCGGAGCTGATGTATCCGGGCATCGCCAGTCACTGGGCGGAGATGGTTTCCGACGAGAAGGTACCCCTCGGCACTCGCGTGGCGCTCGCAGCACTGGACCCGCGCAACGTCACCCTGGAGCCGGAGTACTACGCGGAATGTGACGACGCGAAGTTCCAGCCGATAAAGCCGCTGCTCTGGCTCTGGTATTCCTTCGACCGGTCACCGGTTGGCGGGCAGAACGTGGAGCTGGGCGTGAGGCTGCGGCGCCTGCTGGCTCCGCTCATCTTCCGCAGGTGCGGGGAGAACTTCAAGTGTTTTCAGCACGTTGAGTTTTCCTTTGGCTACAACATGGAAGTGGCGGACGATGTGGTGGTGCATCGTCATGTGCTGCTGGACGACCGTGGTGGTATAGTGCTGGGAAATCGCGTGTCCATCAGCGATTACGCCAACGTGTACTCACACACTCACAGCATCGTGGATCAGCGCGACGTGACCAACGCGGTAACCGTGCTGGAAGACGACGTGAGAATCACGTATCACGCGACGGTGCTTGCCGGCGTGAGGGTAGGCGTGAACTCCATGGTTGGGGCGTCTGCAGTAGCCACGAAGGACGTGCGCCCGTTCCATGTGAACGTGGGCATTCCGGCCAAGAGCGTGCGAGTGAAGCCCAATGCGCCCGAAGGGACGCTTCGCCTCACGAGCGTAGCCGGTGAGAAGCCCGACGACGCATAGCCGGCGAGGAAGCCGACGAGGGTTACCAGGCGAGAAGCCGGACGACGCGTAACTGGCGGGAAGCCGGCGGGCGAGGAGCTGGCGAGAAGCCTTACGACGCGTCACTGGCGGGAAGCCGACGGGCGAGAAGTCCGGAGACGCGTATCGGAAGCAGCCACTACCTCAGTGCAGCCTACGGGAATGGAGCAGGCCGGATCACTAGTGGGCTGTAAACGATATTCGTGGAGCATTCGAGCGCGCCTCCGTGCCCTTCGCCGGGGTTGCGCCTCCTTTAAATGACCCTGCAATTCCGGAGTCAGCGCTCGGGGCTCGGCCCTGGTGGAGGCTCGGCTGGGGCGAAGCGGCGCGAAGCGGAGCTTCGTCTGCAAGCGGAGCCGGTAAAAGAGCCTCACGCGGAGGCGCGGAGGCCGCGGAGAGAAGCCTGGGCGCATGAAACTCCAATCGCCGTGCAGTTCTCCGCGGCCTCCGCGCCTCCGCGTGAGACCGTCGTTTTCAACCTTCAGTGCGTAGTGGCCGGCACCGGTGAAGAAGCAGATGGGAGGCAGTTGCACTTGAGGGCGCCTTGAAATA
>DATGOL010000023.1:0-40440 GCA_035306065.1 Gemmatimonadales bacterium
CTCGACCGGTATGTCGGCGAACAGTGGAGTGGTGAGGTACCGCTCTCCAGTATCCGGGAGCATGCACAGGATAGTGGAGCCCTGAGGAACGTCATTGGCCAACTGGACGGCTGCTCCGAAGGTTGCGCCTGCCGAGATTCCCACGAAGATCCCTTCCTTGCGAGCGAGCTCCTGGCTCCAGTGCATCGCTTCCGCGCCGGTTACGGAGATGGTGCGGTGTACCCAGCCTGAGCTGACGGCGTCTCCAGTGAGTTTCGGGATGAAGTCCGGGCTCCATCCCTGTACCGGGTGTGACTTCCACGCTTCATGCCGCTCCAGCGGTGAGCCGTCCGCGGCACGTTTCTGCGCCATTCCACTGGCCACCATGGCTGCATCCGCCGGCTCGGCCAGAACGACCTTCACTTCCGGTCGTTCATCGGCGAGGACGCGCGCAACTCCCTTCAGCGTGCCGCCTGTTCCAAAGCCGGTTACCCAGTAATCCAGCGGTGCACCATCGAAGTCCGTGATGATCTCGCGTGCGGTGGTGCGCGAGTGCATATCGGCGTTCGCCTCATTCTCGAACTGCCGCGTGAGGAACCATCCGTGAGCCTCGGCCAGTTCGCGAGCCTTGATGACCATTCCGGTACCGCCGGCGGGTGCAGGTGTGATCACCACTTTCGCGCCCAGGAAACGCATGAGCTTCCGCCGTTCCATGCTGAATGGCTCCGCCATGGTCACCACGAGCGGGTAACCCTTCTGTGCGCACACCATTGCGAGCCCGATTCCGGTGTTGCCGCTCGTGGCCTCGACCACTGTCTGTCCCGGTTTCAGTGCGCCGCTTCGTTCCGCGTCCTCGATCACGCCGAGCGCGAGGCGGTCTTTCACCGATCCCATGGGATTGAATGCTTCGATCTTGACGTAAAGCTCCACTCCGGGAGGAGCCAGCTTGTTGATCCTGACGACGGGTGTGCGACCGACGGTCTCGAGGATGCTTGCGAATCTCGTCATGGCTGCAGCTGGCTGGGGTTGGTTGATGCGAACCGGGCAACATGAAGAATGCCCGTGATCTCGATGCGGAAGATCCGGCGAACTCCGGACCACCTGACGCGTATTCCAGAAAAATAAGAACCCGGGGTATCGCGACGGACCACCACGTTGGTTCGCACCTGGATAAAGGCTCGCAGCTGCCAGCAGGCACAGCAGCAACGCGTGCATGTCGGCGTCGGCGACGTCACGGTTGGACGCGCTGCGCCATCCATTCGTACGAGGTGCCGGTACGTGGCATTGAACGTGCGCCCGGTGCAGGCCCTAACGTATGTGCGGGCGAACCCGGGACATCTTTCGGGTCGTCAGGCGCTTCGCTCCTGACACGACCGTGCGGGAGTCGCAATCGAACACGATACAGGAGGACCTAATGGCCAATCTGGAGAATCGTGGCACCACCGACCTGGGCGGCAGGACCCCGGGTTCCGCGGACTGGTCCACTGAACGGAATTACTGGGAGAAGAACTTCCGTAACCGTCCTTACGCGCATGCAGATCGGGGCTTCGAGCATTACGAGCCCGGCTACCGGTATGGAACCGAAGCGGCCACACGCTACCGCGGGCGCAAGTGGAACGAGGTGGAGAACGACCTCCGCAGCGGCTGGGATCGCTACGAGCATCGTGGCGCCAACCAGAGCACCTGGGAGAACATCAAGGACTCGGTACGTGATGCGTGGGATCGCATGACGGGAGAGGACGACGGAATGCACACGAAGCATGACCGGCGGTAGTGCATCCCAGGCGATCTTCGCATTGCATCGCCTGCAGTTCTTTCGAAGGATTTCCCCAGCCGAGTCGATGCTCGCGATGTGACCGGCAGGCTGGGTGACAGGGAGGCGAACCTTTCCAGGGTTCGGCTCCCTGCGTTTGCCTGTTCTCGTGCTTCCCCTTACCTCGAGCAGGCTGCGGACCACCCTGGTCATGCGCGGCGCGGCCGAGTTCGCGCGTCAGGCAGTGGGGCCCTCACTCCACAGGTGCAGCGTTGCATAGGCCCGCCAGGGCATCCACGCCTTCGACAGTTCCCGGGCCCGCGACTCCGTAACGTTTCCCAGCCGCCTGCGCACTATCAGGTCGCCGGCGGGAAATGCATCAGGCCAGCGCAACGCGCGCATGGCTATGTACTGTGCGGTCCAGGGTCCGATGCCCGGAAGCTTTACCAGGGCCGCGACGGTCTCGTCAGGTGGTGATCCCGGCTCCAGCCCTATCCTGCCTGACGCCACCTCTCGTGCAAGCACCACGATGGCGTGCGCGCGGGCACGCACGATTCCCAGTGCGGCAATGCGTTCTGCATCCAGCGAACCCACACGCTCTGCACACGGCATGGCGAGCTCGAGCTTCTCGTGAGGCGTCTCTATGCGCACACCAAAAGCCGCCGCGAAACGACCTGCGAGTGTCGTTGCCGCAGCGACACTCACCTGCTGACCGAGAATGGCGCGCACGGCAAGCTCGAAACCGTCGAAGGCGCCGGGCACTCTCAGCCCCGGGTCAACCTCCATGAGAGGAGCAAGACGCGGGTCCGCGCCCAGCCGCGCGCGAATGATGTCCGGACGCGCATCGAGGTCGAAAAGCTGGCGCAGACGCGCAAGCAGCGCGGGCAGTACCGGGGCGAGTTCCCTGGACAGTTCCACTCGCAGCGACCTGCGCCTCGCGTCATGGCGCACGGCCACCCAGCCGGTTAGTCCCCTGAGGCTCACGGTGCGCAGGTATCCGTTGCCTTCAACGCGTTCCACGCCGCGCGTGGACCGCGCGTCCAGGAACGCGAGCAGTGCGCTCCAGTTGAACGGCGGCCTGTAGGCGAGCTGCAGCGTGAGCGTGTCGAGCACGCTTGGCAAACGTGAGTCGCCGCCTGACGTGGTGCGGAAGCGACCTGGCGGCATCCGGTAGCGCCTCACGAACGCGTCATTGAACCGGCGTGTACTGGAAAAACCGCTTGCCAGCGCCACCTGCGAAACGGGCAGCTCCGTCTCGGTGAGCAGCTGCTTCGCGAGCAGGAGCCGTCTCGTGAGCACGAGCTCCATGGGTGACACGCCCAGTTCCTGCCTGACGACTCGCCGGAGGTGTCGCGAACTCCAGCCGAAACGGGTCGCGAGCCGCTCCAGGCCCGCGCCGTCGTCCAGGAGCCCGTCGTCCAGGCCCTGCACCACCAGTCTCGCCAGGCGGCCGGCACCATCCACCGGTGCGCTACCCGGTGCCAGCTCGGGCCTGCAGATGAGACACGGCCGGAACCCCGCACTCTCCGCCTGCGCCGCTCGCTGGAAGAACCTGCAGTTCCGGGCCGCCGGCTTTCGCGCGCTGCACACCGGCCGACAATAAATGCCGGTGGATGTCACCCCCACGAAGAACACGCCATCGAACCTGGCATCGCGCGAGATGATGGCCTGGTACAGCACTGCCGTATCGTCGCTCATGCAGGAATACTACGCGATCGCTGGCCCGGCATCAGCCATTTTCGGACATCGCTGCAGGCTGCGCAACACTGGCCACCGCAATGACTTGCCGGCATGACTGGAGTCTGGCGTGCGAAGGGCCCAGCATTCCGGAGGCGACCGGCCTTCCGGCCTCGTGTTCCCTTCCCCTCCAGCTGAATCGATGAAAACACCTCAGGTGGTACAGCGCCTCGAACGCGCATGGTCAGACTTCGAGAACTCCTGGGCCGGCCTCACGCCTGAGCAGCTGCTCGTACCCGGCGTCACGGGCAACTGGTCGGTGCGAGACATCATCGCGCACGTCACGGTCTGGGAAGAGGAGGCCCTCAAGTCGCTCCCGATCGTTATGCAGGGCGGCCGCCCGCCGCGATACTCGGTGAAGTACGGCGGAATAGACGCATTCAATGCACTCATGACCGAGCAGCGAAAGCACCTCTCACTCCGCGAGGTACTGCGCCTGCATAACGAGGTGCACGAGCGGCTGATGCGGTACGTTCAGCAGGCACCGGAGGAGCTATACCTGCGCGAAACGCGCTTTCGGCGGCGACTGAGGCTGGACACGTGGTCACATTACCCCATTCACGCGGCAGCCATCCGTGCGTGGCGGGAACGCCGCGGACCTGGCGCCGCGGAGGCGGGCTGACTTTTTCTTTAATGCGGCATTCGGGCTGTACCGCAGCCGAGCTGTCATTGAACTCCGGCCGGACATCGCTGTCGAGCGGTCACTCGGGACGCATGCGGCGCTCATAGGCCCGCGCACCGTACGTTGCGGGCGCCGCGCCTGACGGCTGCGGCAGCGTCACGATCCATTGCCACACCGCGAGTACGTCGTCGTCCATCACATCACCTTCGCGCACCCAGGCCTCGACAACGTCGTCCTGCCCCAACCCGGTCTCGATCACCGCCTCCACGAACGAAAGGCCGGGAATCACGGACTCACGCTCCTCGAACCCGCGCCACACGATTCTGCCCTGATCCAGCCACGCTGCCCCCAGCTCGGCCAGCGCAAGCTCCAGCGCCGCCGTTGGCGTGAGCATACCGTTGCGGGAACGTTCGTACGCAGGTGTGAACTCCGCGTTCACCTCCTCCATCACCTCCCACCCGATCGCATCCTCAGCTTCAGGCGCAGGGTGCATGCACAGTACGCCGTTGCACGTTTCGCGGGCTGCGCTCGTATCCGCGATCTCTCGTCTCGATATCGCTACCAGCTGTGCCTCACTACCCTGGGTGGCGTGCATGACGAGTCGATACGAGACGTGCGGACCGGTGCGGCCCGTGTCACCCGGCATGTACGGTTCAGCCGCAGTGCCGGCATACGAGGCCATGACAGCCTGCTCCAGGCTGAAGCGATCCACCTGAACGAAGCTCAGCACCGGCCTCGCGCCCGCTCCTGACGAATGGGCCGTGGCCGCACCGTATCGAACACGATAGCGCGTGCGCGGCAGCACCTGGTCCCGCGCCTCTACCACCAGTACCGCCTTCCCTGGCGGAGTGATGTCTGCACCGGGCCGGAGCAGCCCGCCCGGCTCTGGCTTGGACAGCAGTGCATCAATCGCCGAGTCAACCAGGGCGACGTCCTGCTCCACGTAGCCTTCCTCGCGCACGAACCACTCGACGTACTGCTCGACGGTACCGTCCACTGGTGGTGCCTGGTACACAGGCAGCGATGCCACCACGGGAGCCGCCTGGAGCGCCTCGTTGGTGGCCGGTGTATCACTCTCGCCGCAGGCGGAAAGCGACATCGCCGTGAGCAGCGCGATGCCTGCGATCGTCCTGATCTTCATGTCGTGTTCTCCTCTCGCCTCGTTGGGTGCAACCGGCCTTGAACGGGCCGAGCGGCCGGATCGTTGGCTCGAGTCGAGGGGAAGACTAGCAGGCTGTACGCGATGCTTTGCGAATATCACGTACAGCCCGCCGGCTCATGAGCCTACTTCCGGTCAATCCTCACCTTCCACACCTCCGGACCTTCCTCCTGGTAGGTCCATTCGAACATCTCGGGACGCTCGGCCGCCAGCTGGTAGCGCAGGGGCCGAGGGTCGTGGTCATTTACGATCACCATGGACTGGCCGCTGGAGAGGCCGTCGAAGGTCTTGAAGATGGTGGGATGCTTCTCACGGGGAGTGATGACGCGGACGTCGAGCTCGATAGTCTGCATGTCTCTGCTGTGGTGGGGTTGTGGTGAGGTGGCGTGTCCGGGTTCGGGCACACCGGGTGACGAATCGGGAGCGGCGCTCCTTCTGATTCGGACGACAACGCGATCGGCTTCGGATTCGTCTATTTCGTACTCGAAGCCACGTTCGGCGAGGATGGGCAGGAGGAAGCGGGGCACCCGCTCGTTATGCTGCACGAGCACCATGCCTGGCGCGAGAGTTTCGAGCGCCGTGAGCGTGCGCACCATGGGCTCGGGCGGCTCGAGGCCGCGAACGTCGAGCACTACCTCCTCGCCTGCTGCAGTCGAGGGCGAGCCGAGGCTGCCTGCGGGCCTCTCGGTGGATTCGTTGCCACGTGAGGCGGCGGGCGAAGGCGCTGCAACCGGTTCTGGCGGCAGCTGCACCGATGCCGATTCTCGGTGGAACCAGATGGACCAGTCTTCGGGACCGTTCTGGCGCGCGATGTGATCGAGTCCCTTGTTCGCGAGAACGCGGAACAGCGGTACCGGCTCGAAGGTGGCTCGCAGGTGAAGTGCGTCTTCGGGAGCGAGGGACTGAACCGCTTCCATGATCCGCGAGAAGGGTTCGCGCCCGTTGCGAAGGTCTTCGCGTACGTCGAGTTCCACCACGCGTCCGCTGAATGCCGGTGTGGCGGTGGTGTTCCGAGGCGCGGTGGGAGATGGTTGTGCGGTCATGCTGATACCGGTAGAGAAGAAATGGTGATGGTCATGTGGTGTGGTTGCGGCAGATTGTGTTTCGGGGGGGGCCCCCGTCCCTCACCCCCACCCCCCCTTCGTCCACCCCGCCACACGAACCGCCTGCGCCGCGAACAGCACCGAACCGGCCACGAAACCACACGCGCCGAGCCTGACGAGCGCCCCCGCCCCGGCCAGAACGCCAGCCGCAAGCGCAACCACTGACGCCGTCATCAATACGAGCTGAACCTGCGCCACCTTCGCGGAATAGAGCTCCGCAACCGTGGGCACCGCTTCCCTGCCCACGCGCGAACGAAAGCGCGAGATCCACGCAAGGAACGGAACGATCTTGTAGAAGTGCCCAACCGTGAACAGCACCACTCCACCGAGCAGTGCCGTGAGCACGTAGGCAATGGCGAGGCGCGGCTGCCTCACGCCACCCAGCACCAGAAGAACCGGCCCCATTAACGCACTCGCGCCAATGAAGCAGAGCGCAATTGCCGAAAGGCGCAGCCCGGCGTCCAGCCCCGGACGTATTCGTGAGGCATAGAACGCGCGACACTGCAGCAGGTAGCAGGCAACCCCGGCCTCCAGCACCACCAGCCCCGCCCACTCCATGAATCGCATGCGAAGTGCGAGCGCCGTGGCAAGCATCGTCAGGCCGACCGGTATCAGCACCAGCGCCCGGCCCGTCCATGCCGTGTTCGCGCGGTGCGCCAGCAGGAACATGGGCAGCAGCCGGTGCGACATACCCACCATCATCGTTAGCGCCCATCCCACCATCGCAACGTGCAGGTGAATGCTCATTACCCGAACCCTGCTCTCCAGCAGGAAGCCGGTGTGCAGGTTGTGCAGCAGAACCACTCCGAGCACGAGCGTGGACAGCAGCGCCGTAAGCGACAGCGCCACCGCGAACCAGGTCACGTCCCTTTCACGCGCGGAGGGCAGCGAGAGAGCCACGTTCGCCACCACCAGCACCACCCCGGTAGCCACGAGTGCAATTCCCACGTGGTGCATTACCAGGTTGCCCAGCGCCACGCCGCAGGCGAAGATCGCCGCGCCCGGCACATGCGTCGCAAAGCTCACGTAACCCGTGATCCGCGATCGCACGGGCGCGCCCAGCGCCACCGGCAGAAGCTGGTAGAGCGCGCCGTAGATGGTGGTGGTCAGCCAGCCCAGGGTGAACAGGTGCGTCACGCCGGCCACGTGCTGCGAGAGAAAGTTCCCTGCCGCCAGGTCACTCGACACTGCCACGAGCCCCAGCGACCCGGTGAGCAGGAAGAGCATCGCGGCACCGAAGTGGAGTCCTGGTAGCAGCAGCGTCCCGGCGTCCGCGCTCCCCAGCCCCGGCGGCAACGTCCGCGCTGCCGGCTTCGCTTCAGCCGGCGCGGCAGCAGCGAGCGTTCCCGTGCCGGTGAATCCACCAGTCGCCGCCACGCTCACCCCACCGCCAGCGGACCCGAGTCGATCTCTGCCGACCGCTCCTCGTATTTCCAGCCGAGTGCGCCAGCCACGCCGCGTGCCATGCGCGTGAACGCGGCGGCTGTCTCACTATCCGGCCTCATCACGACCGTCGGCGCACCCGCATCACCCTCTGCCACCATCGCCGCGTCGAAATCCACGGTTGCCAGCAGCGGCGCGCCGATCCTTGCGGCCACCTCTTCGCCGGCGCCGCCACCGAACGCCCCCCGCATGTTCTCTACTACACCCAGCACGCGCACTTCCAGCGTCTCGAACATTCTGGCCGCCTTTTCGGCCTCGGTAAACGCGAGTCGCTGCGGCTGCGTCACCACGATCGCGCCGGACAGCACCACCGATTGCGCGAGGCTCAGGGGGATGTCACCAGTGCCGGGGGGCAGGTCCACGATCAGAATGTCCAGCTCCGGCCAGGCCACTCCCCGCGCGAACTGCTTCACCGCCTTGGACACCATCGGGCCGCGCCACACAGCCGGCGAGCTCTCACCCAGGAAGAAGCCGAAGCTGATAAGCGGAATCCCATGGGCCTCTACCGGCAGGATCTGTCGATCCTCGGTCATTCTCACTTCATTGGCGAGCTCTTCAGCGCCGAGAAGGATCGGAAGGCTTGGTCCGTAGATGTCCGCGTCGAGAAGACCGACGGTGAGCCCGTCCCTTGCAAGGGCAAGTGCAAGGTTTACCGCCACCGTGCTCTTCCCTACGCCACCCTTGCCTGCGCCGACAGCCACTACATGCCGAACCGAACCCAACCTCATCTGATCGGCCCACGGGTCTGGAACAGCGCGAGCCTGCGGCAGCGGTGCGGGTGCGGCGGCCGGCTCCCCTATCTCCACCGTTACCATGCTGGCTCCCATCTCGCGCAACCGCGCAGTGATGGCGCTCGTCAGCTTTTCGGGGACAGATGGATCGCCCGTGCGCAATCCGAGTATCACCTTTACTCGACCGTCGCATGAGCTCACGTGGTTCACTACGCCGAATGACACCAGATCGCGGGACAATCCGGGGTAACGAATTGTTGCCAGCGCCGCGCGAACGGAGTCAACGTCCAAGTCGGCTCCCACGTCCTTCTTTGGTGGCTCGTCCATTATCTCTCCTGGTTGACGAGCTAACGATGGCCCAGCCGATTGTGTCGCGGTGTGACGGATGTCTCACGGACCCCCTTGCGGATTCTGGAGAATTTGGGCATTCGGCCCCAATTGTTCGATCAGTCCGCTATCATTAATGCCCATGCAAACGATGATCGCAGCAACGGGTGGTGCGGCACTCCCGCTCGTAATACAGGGAGGGATGGGCACAGGCGTTTCCAATTGGACGCTTGCCAATGCCGTGTCCCGTATCGGTCAGCTCGGCGTAGTATCGGGCACCGTTCTCGATACCATCCTGGTGCGCAGGCTCCAGGACGGTGATGTTGGCGGACATATCCGTCGCGCCATGGAACACTTCCCGATGCCGGAAGTGAGTGAAACCGTGCTGCGACGCTATTTCCTGCCTGACGGGCGGCCGGCCATGCAGCCTTACAAGCTGCTGCCGATGTACAAGCAGGTGGTTAGCACCGCGCGCCAGCAGATCACCATGCTCGCCAACTTCGTCGAGGTGTACCTCGCGAAGGAAGGGCACTGCAATCCGGTAGGCATCAACCTTCTTACCAAGGTTCAGATGCCCAACCTCGCGTCGCTGTACGGTGCGATGCTGGCGGGTGTGGACTATGTGCTGATGGGTGCGGGAATTCCGCGTGAGATTCCGGGAGTGCTGGATGCCTTCTCGGAGCATCGTGCGGCTTCCATCAAGCTGGACGTGGAAGACATGCCCCCTGGCGAGGCCGAGTACCTCACGCTGGACCCGGCAGATTACTGGACGTCATTCCCTGCCGAGCTTAATCGGCCGAAGTTCCTGCCGATCATTTCGGCGAACTCGCTGGCGGCGTCACTGGCGAAGAAGTCCACCGGCCGCATTGATGGCTTCGTGGTGGAAGGGCCAACGGCAGGCGGACACAATGCGCCTCCGCGCGGTGCCATGACCCTCGACGAAAGCGGCCAGCCGGTTTACGGCGATCGCGATGCGGTAGACCTCGAGAAGCTGGCGCAGCTCGGATTGCCGTTCTGGCTTGCGGGCGGCACCGGATCACCGGAAGGACTGCGTGACGCCGTTGCGGCGGGTGCTGCCGGGATTCAGGTCGGTACGCTGTTCGCCTATTGCGATGAGTCCGGATTCACGCCAGACATCAAGCGTCGTACCCTGGAGGGTGTGCTGCGCGATGAAGTGAGCGTGTTCACGGATCCGCTGGCTTCTCCCACCGGCTACCCGTTCAAGGTTGTGGACGTGGAGGGTGTGGACAGGCAGGATGACCGCCGCACGAGAAACTGCGACCTGGGCTACCTGCGTACAGCGGTGCGCAACGAGAACGGGCGTTTGATCTATCGTTGTGCAGCGGAGCCGGTGGACACGTACTTGAAGAAGGGCGGAGAGCTGGAAGACACCAAGGGTCGCCGGTGCCTGTGCAACGCGCTCGTTGCGAACATCGGACATGGGCAGGAGCGCCTCGATGACGGTGGCACGGAGATGCCGCTGCTTACCAGTGGCGACGATCTCGTGGCGATGGGCAGGTTCCTCGACGGCCGCACGAGCTACACGGCGTCGGATGTAGTGGATTACCTGTGCTCGGCGCTGCCGGCGTCTGAAGAAGGACGAGTCGCCATGGTGGCCTCCGCGTAATACGGTGCGGACTGCAGGCGTATTCTCGCCTGCAGTCTACGGCTGGCGGGCTGCCTGACCTCCGCGCGCCAGCGATCGAAGCTTGTCAACGTCAGGTATGCGAACTCGCTGCCTTCCCACGCGCTGAACGAGCCCCCGTTGCATGAGTTGCCTCCAGGCACGCGATACCGATTCGCGTGCCGTTCCTATTTCCAGGGCCAACTCTTCCTGCGTCCTGTTCAGCGCGAGCACGGCACTGCCGTCGTCGCCTATGCCCGCCTCGTCGGCATACCCGGCCAGCAGCATTGCAAGGCGGGCGGCCACGTCTCGAAAGGCGAGCGTTTCGGTAACCTGAACCATGTGACGCAGCCGCCTTCCCAGGGCGCGAATTATTGCGTGCGCCACGTCCGGATTGCTGCGGTATACATGCTCGAACACCGATAGCGGCAGGAATGCCAGGCGCGAGGGCTCCAGCGTGAGCGCAGATGCCGGGTAGACGCCACCATCGAACAGGGGCAGCTCGGCCACCGGTCTTCCCGGCCCTTCCACGTGGAGCACCTGCTCGCGTCCCTCATTGCTCGTGCGAAAGATTCGCACGCGTCCCGCGGAGATCACGTACAGCCCACGGCACTCATCGCCGGTGGTGAAGAGCACGTGGCCAGCCGGTACGTTGCGCACCACCGTTCGGTCGGCAAGCAACGAAACGGTGTCGTCATCCAGGTCTGCAAACACCTGGAGGTTGCGGAGGAGCGCGTAGGCTTCGGGTATCGGCTCAGTCATTTGCCGCGAGCGATGCTGTGACAACAGTCACGTCACCTGACCCTGGGCGAGACAACGATTCAACTGACATCCACGAGCGAACCTCATGCCCACCACGAACGATTCCCTTTCGCCGGCCTGGGACGCACTCCGCATGGTGATAGATCCGGAGATCGGCCTGGACATAGTTACACTCGGTCTGGTTTACGATCTCTGGCGCGATGGCGACTCCATTGTGGTGATCTACACCCTCACGACACCCGGCTGTCCCATGGAGCGCGTGATCACGCAGGGAATTCGTGAGGCGCTCTCGCTGGTGGAGGGCGTTCGCGAAATCGATTCCCGGCTGGTGTGGGAGCCTCGATGGCATTCCGGAATGATCGCACCGAATGCGTGGGGCTGAGTGCATCTCGAATATTGAGGCCAGGGATGCGGTTCGAGTAGGGTAGGCGGCGGAACGGCGCGCTGCCCTACTCCGAGTGCGGCCCGGAGCACAGATTTGCGCATGCCTTTCATACTCGCATTCGCACTCATCGTGCTCGCCGGCTGTGCACTGCCCGCTCGTGCGCAGGCAGACGACGCAACGAACCTGCGGCTTCCGCAGGCTGCTCCTGAGACTAACAGTTCCGCTGCGTCGGCGACTGCTGCCTGGAACACCCCGATTGCGCAGGTCACCGCTGACTCCGCGCTCGTCTGGCGCATCTACCGCGACCTGCACGAGCATCCCGAGCTCGGAATGCGCGAGAAACGCACGGCCGAGGTGCTGCGCCGGGAGCTCCGGCAGCTCGGCTACTCGCACTTCGTGGAGTCGAAGTCTGCACCCACCGCGGTGATCGCTGTGCTCGACACGCGGAAGCCCGGTCCGGTGATCGCGCTGCGTGCGGAAATGGACGCCAGGCCCACCCAGGAGCCGGAATCACACGATCCCCGTTCGACCATCGATGGCGTGATGCACAACTGCGGGCACGATGCTCACGCAGCGATGCTCGTTGGCAGCGCTGCGGTGCTCATGCGTAACAGGGAGTCGCTGTCGGGCAAGATTGTTTTCGTGTGGCAGCCTGCAGAGGAAACGCGAGGCGGTGCAGACGACATCGTGAATGAGGGGATTCTGCAGGAGCTCGGCGTGCAGGCGATATTCGCCCAGCATGTGGTTTCCGGCACGCCGGTGGGAACCGTGGGTGTGTCCGGCGGGCCGACGATGGCAGGGAGCAACTACTTCACGCTTCGCATTTCGGGCTCAGGGTCACATGCGGCGCAGCCGTCCGCGGGCAGCGACATCGTGCTGGCTGCAGCCGCGCTCGTAAGGGAGCTGGCGGTGTTTCCGGCGCGCCGGCTCGATATTCTCGAGCGTCCCATGGTGATAAGTCCCACCTCGTTCGAGGCGGGAAGCGAGACAGCCACGAACGTTCTTCCGTCCGAGGCGGTGATTCGCGGAACCATCCGCGCCTTCGAGAAGGTGGTGGCGAGTGCACCTGATGATTCGTCGCTCGAGTCGAAGCTCCGCGACTATCTGAACGGCGCCGCGTCATCGCTTGGCGTGACGTACGAGCTGAGCATTCGTGAGGGCTCGCCACCAACCGTGAATGATGACCGGCTGTTCCGTGAGCTGTCGGGCCCGCTCGCTGCAACCTGGGGAAGCGGTTTCGATACCACGCCGTACCGCGGAATGTTCTCGGAGGATTTCTCCTTTTACACGGCGGTAATACCGTCGTTGTACTTCGGCCTCGGCATCTCGAAGGATGGCCTTGGAGACGCTGGAGTGCACTCGGCAAACTTCACGTTGCACCCGTCGGCACTGGTTCAGGGAACGCGCTTCCTGGTGGAACTGGCGACTACGGCGGGAGAGGTGCTGAACGGGAAGTAAAGCCTCCGAGTGCGGCCGAAAGGAAAAGGGCCGCGTGCAGCACGCGGCCCTTACTGTTTACTCACTACTCAGTACCAGGTACTGCCGTTAATAGGCTATCCGAAGCCCTGTAGACAGCATCCGGTCGGACTTCTTCAGCCGAGCAGTACCAGCCGCGTTGAACGCCGGCAGGTTGTCATAGCGAATCAGGTACGACACCGTGATGCCAACGTGCGTGGAGAGCGGTGCCACCAGGGTGGATTCCGTGTTGACGCGAAGGTCGTCACTCACGTCCAGGTTCGGGAGCACTTCCACGATCTGGAGGAAGTGAGCGGCGTCGCTGAACTTGTGCTTCCAGGATGTAGCGGCACGGAGCGAGGTAAAGCTGTCGGAAGTGCGTGCCAGGTCGCGCTGCTGGGTGGCTTCGATACCGGCTTCTGCATTCCATTCGTTCTTGGCCGTATTCACCAGCTTCGCAACGCCACCAACGCCCTCGTTGAAGCGCCTGTTTATGCCGGCGAACTTGTTGCGGTCAAAGCCAACGCGCCCGTACAGGGCGAACCGCGGGGTGAGCAGGAAGTCGCTTCTGAGCCCCGCGCGCCAGAAGTTGGACGACTCCACGCCGTCGGTTTCACCATACACCACGCCGAAATCCTGGGTGAACTCCCAGCGCTCGATACGGCGAATGAGGCGCTCGCCAACATTGAGGGTGGTGATGGACGTGTTTCCGGACGCGTTCACGAAGCCAAGGTCGGAGGTGAACTCCCACGGTGGCGGCGGCTCGTCACTCTGGGCATGGAGCGGCGCACTGGCCGCAGATGCGGCAAGCAACAGCGCGGATGCATACACGAGAAAATTCGACTTCATGTGCTGTGGATTTCGGGTAGCTGTAATGCGCATGAGGCGCTCTGGATCAATTGAAGAACCGGGCAGGGTGTACGGCACGAGGGTCGTGCAGTCCTGGTGAGCCTGCTCACCTAACGTTCGATCTGGTACTGCCGGCCTAACGTCCGATCTGGTACTCCCTGGGCGGTTCCGCGCCCATTAGATGCCTTACGAAGTAGTCCCAGCGCCGGCGCGTCATGTAGTTGTTGTCTGCGCCGAAGCCGTGGCGTGCGTGCGGGAAGATGATCAGGTCAAAGTCCTTGCCCGCCTTTATCAGGGCGTCCACCACGAGCATGGTGTTGTACGGCGGCACGTTGCTGTCCATCGCGCCATGCGCGAGCAACAGCTTGCCCTGAAGCTTCGAAGCGTGGGTCTGGTTGGCGGCGTCGGTATAGCTGTCGCCGTCGCCCTGCCTGACGAGCAGCCCCTGGTAGCGCTCGCCCCAGTCATCCTCATAGTTGCGGTTGTCGTGATTGCCTGCCTGCGCAACTCCAACCTTGAAGAAGTCCGGGTGGCGGAACAGCGCTGCGGCCGTGGCAAAGCCTCCGCCCGAGTGACCCCAGATACCAACACGATCTATGTCAATGAACGGATATCGCGCGGCAAGTTCCTTCATGCCCGCAATCTGATCGGGGAGAGTGTTGTCTCCCATGTTGCCGTAGTAGGCATCGTGGAATGACTTGGAGCGGCCGGGCGTTCCCATGCCGTCGATCTCCACCACGACAAAGCCGAGTTCAGCGAGTGCCTGGTTGTCGCCACGGGCGGGGGTGAAGCTGCGCGAGCCAACACTGCCGGACTGGGGCCCGGGGTAGATGCGATTCACGATCGGATACTTCCGCGTTGAATCGAGGTTGGTTGGCGTGTACATCAGGCCGTAGATGTCCGTCGTGCCATCCCGGCCCTTCATGCGAACGGACATCGGCGGCTTCCAGCCGGTTGCCGTGAGGCGCGAGATGTCCGTACGCTCGAGGGTGTTGCGGAGGCGGCCTTCGTTGTCGCGAACGACCGTTACCGGTGGCGTGTCCGGCGTGGAGTAGGTGTCAACGAAGTAGCGCGCATCCGGCGAAAGCGTGATCGTGTGGTTGGCCTCTTCCGGCGTGAGCAGGCGGAGTCCGCGTCCGTTGAAGCCCACGCGATACAGGTGGCGATAGTACGGATCGCGACCCTCTTCCATGCCCATCCCCGTGAAGTAGATGGTGCGCGAACGCTCATCTACGTGCACGATGTCCACCACGCTGCCTTCTCCGCTCGTTATGCGGTTCTTCAGCTTGCCCGTGGCAAGGTCGTACAGGTAAAGATGTGTCCAGTTGTCTCGAGCCGACCACCAGATAAGCTCGTTGGAACCCGGCATCACCTTCCACAGGTTCTCGCTGAGGGCGGCGTCGCCAAGCTGCGTTGGCATGCTCTCCTCGAACAGCGTTCGCACCTCGCCGGTGGCGGCATTCGCAATTCTGAACCATGCCGTCTTGTGGTCCCGTGAGGCAGATACGAACGCCAGGTGTGAACCGTCGGGGTACCACTGCGCATCGCAAAGCGTTCCGCCGGAGCATGCAATGTGGTCGGACACGGTGGACCTGTGAGCGTCAGGCGGCATCTGCAGGCGCACCACACGAGGCCCGCCCGAACCCTCCATGTCCACTATTACACGGCTAATCCGAAAGATTACGCTGTCGCCGGGCAGCGGGTAGCGCCATGACTCCAGGCGCGGACTGCCAACGTTGGTGGACACGAGATACATGTTGTCCACGCCGCGTCCATCGTGCTGGAAGGTGGCAAGCTTTCTGCCATCGGGAGACCAGCTGACGATTGCGCGGTCACTGTGCGTCCAGCCTGCGTTGTCCGTTGCATAACCGAAGCCTTCCTGGCCATCGGTCGTGAGGCGGCGCTCGGTGCCAGTGGCAAGCTCGGTGGCCCAGAGATCGTTGTCCCTGATGAACACTGCCCACTTGCCGTCAGGAGAAACACGCGACATGGGCGGCGCAGCAGGTGCGGCACGCTCGGCCTCAACCGCCGAGCACGAATACTGGCGCAGGTCGCAGCGCAGGCGCTTGCCCTGAACATTCAGCGTCATTGACCTGCCGTCACGCGACAGGTCGAAGCTCTGGAACGGAAGGCGACTGCCGCTGACCGTGGTACCGGTTGCTGACGAAAGCGCCGTGGCAAGCCGGGCGTGGTCGAAGGCTGCCTCACGCGTTCGCCGGCCGGGGTTCACGATGTGAAACGCGCTTCCCTCCGACGTCCTGGCGCGATACCAGAAGCGACCATCCTCGAGCCACACCGGGCGATCCGCAGTTCCGCTTACGAGCGGCACCGTGTTGGTGCCCAGGAAACGCTCCGCCCTCGCATAGTCCGCATCCGTCAGGAGCGTGGGCTGTTGGGCACCTGCCGGCACGAGCGCAGGAAGGAGCAGGGCAGCGACGAGCAGTCGCGAGATCACAATGTTATTGCGCATGGCATACGGAAGAACTGGGATGACGGCGCAGCGCTGACCATCAGCGCAGCAGGAACCCTCTCCACCCGCGTGAAAATGAGGACGGCGCCAGAAGACGCCGGGAAGCAGCACGAGCAGCGGCGCAACGGAAGTCTGCCGTGCGAAGTAGGCACCGGAGCTGCGAGTACCAATATCGCTTACGCGCCACCAGTGCGAACTGTGTGGAACGTGTGCTGCCGGGGCGACATGTGCCACCCCGAAACGCTCACCCGGCCAGCCCCACCCCCCTGGTGTCTATCACCCGCAGCCTGGCACTTAGAAAATCCGCGAAAACTCGCAGAACGGCCAGCACCGGCACTGCGAACACGATCCCGATCAATCCGAACAGCTCTCCCCCGGCAATCACGGCCAGGAACACAAGGATCGGGTGTACCCGCACAGCCTGACCCTGGATGCGCGGCGTGAGCACATTCCCTTCCAGCTGCTGAATCAGGAAGAACAGGATCAAGGTCAGAACCGCACGCGTTGGCGACACGGACAGAGCCAGCAATACGGCCGGAATTCCTCCCAGCCACGCCCCGAGATACGGAATGAGCGCCGTGACCGAAACCCAGGCTCCGAGAAGAATGGCGTACGGCACCCCTATCAGCAGCAGCGCGATGGCTGACAGCACCCCCTGGATCGCCAGCGAAAGCCCGAGCCCACCGAGGTAGCGCGACAGCGTGAGCCCGAACGCGTCCCACAGGTCGCGCATGTCCCTGCGGTAGCCGTGCGGCGTCCCCCTGAGCAGGGCCGCCTTGACACGCCTGGAGTCCGCCAGGAGGTACAGCGCCACAAAAACAATCCCGAACAGTGTCACGGCGAGCCCCACTATGCCCGACACGAAGCTCCCGAGCCCGCCCACAACCCGGCCCGCCCACGACTGAACGGCCTCCAGAGCCTCCTCTCTCGCCGTCGTGATGAACCGTTCGGGCGACTCCGGCAGCAGACCACGTTGCGAGAGACCTTCCAGCAGAGAGGGGAGCCGCTCTTCCAGCCGGTTCGCGATACCCGGTATGGCGTCTATCAGCGCGCTGCCCTGCTCCAGGACTACCGGCACCACGCCCATCACCACGAGTGCGAGAATCACCAGCAGGGCCATCAGCGACAGCACGATCGCAAAGCCGCGACGCATGTACGCCGACAGCCAGTTCACCGGGTAGGAGAGCACCACTGCCAGGGCAACTCCGCCGAGCGTGAGAATCAGCAGCGATGGCGCCCGGTACAGCAGGATCAGCAGCGCCAGGAGCGCTACGACCATCAGTACCGTTCGCGTTCGGCGCGTTATGTAGATCGGTGTGGGCACGGACGCGGGTGCAACGTCCCTGGGCCTTCTACGCAGCGTCAACTTGCAGGCAGCTCCGGCCCTCTGGCCCGTTAGGTATTGCGAAGATGCCCGCGCAACTACCTGCGCGGGCATCACGAGTGTCAGCCGTCAGCCGCCAAAAGGCAGCTGACGGCCAGACATCACCTCGTTACTGCGCAGCGCCTGCCACGTGTATCGGCACTTCGACGCGCGTGTTCTCCCACGTCATCACCAGGTGACCCATGCCTTCGCCGTGAGACTGCCAGGCGAACGTCAGCTGCTCCACCGGATTGGTGTTCGTCGCAACCGGACGGCGGAAGGTACCGATATCATCCGCGCGAACGGAATCGTTGATCGGAATTCCCCAGCGCTCAACCTGACGGTTGACAACGAATTCCCACTCCTGCTCGCCGGGAATTGCGTACAGCGAGTACGAGCCCGGCTCCACATCCACCGAACCGATCTGGCCTGCGAAGTCCATGTGGATGGCGGTTGCCTCGTTCGCCCCCAGCCTCCACGGTGATCCGTAGGGCACCAGCTCGCCCATCACCACTCGGCCATTGGCTGACGGACGCCCGTAGCACAGCAGCGCCTCATTCTCGCCCATGGCAATCTCAACCTCGCCCAGCGGGCTCGGGCGAGCCATCGCCTCGTCCCGCGTGGCACCCCGTACGAAACAGCTGAACGAGGACGTACCCTCAGCCGCGGCAGTCGCCGCTGCTGTATCCAGAGTCTCCGCGTCGGTCTCCGACGGGCCACATGCCGTCAGAACGGCCAGGGCTGTCACAGACGCAAAGCTGAAGAAGATGCCGCCACGACTAATCATTGTTGTTGCTCCCCGCTTGGGTTGCTGGAAAAGTTGCCGACGTGCGCTCGGTCAGCGATCACAGTACCGCGACGAGCGCGCACATTCAATGACAACCTGCATCCCGGCAGGCACTTCCCCGGCGAAAATGACAGCTCGACGGCGATTTTCGCGCAATGCCGGCATCGAGAATTCCAACCTGAAGCCCTGCCAGGAATCCAATGCCAGCACCCTCCCGTTACGTCCTCTCAGGAACTGCCCGGCTGCTCGCAACAGCGGCCGGCTCCCTCGCACTGTCAATCACCCTCGCCTGTGGCGGCAGCGACGGTCCCACGCAGCCGGAACCTCCCGGCAATGGCAGCATGACCGCCACCGTGAACGGCACGGCCTGGAATGCAACGCTTGTAAACGCAATCTCCTCCAACGGTTTTGTCAGCCTGTACGGTCGCGCCCAGGACAACTCGGAGATGGCCTTTGCCGTGGAGACGGCAGCTCCCGGCACCTTCACGATACCCGTAAGCACTGGCCTGAACTTCAACTACATCGAGTTCGCCACCGGACACCAGTGGCAGGCGCTCGCCATGGGCGCTCTTGGCGGCCTTGGAAATGGAACGCTCACCATTACCACTCTTACCACCAGCCGAGTGGCGGGCACATTCAGCTACCAGGCTCCCGCCATTGATCGAACCGGAGCCACCGGCAGTGCCACGATTACATCCGGGAAGTTCGATATCGAGTTCTGAGCAGGGCGTCCGATGTTCTGGCCTTCCACCGGGCCGATTGCTGACGGCCCGGTGGACGACGCATCGGCCTTACACCCCTCCGGCCGCTGCGCGCATTATTTCCACCAGCAGCGGACGAATTCCGTCCACCACGAACTGCACCGCGATCACGGCCACCAGCAAGCCCATGAGCCGCGTCATCACGTTGATGCCGGTGCTGCCGATGACATTCAGGATGCGAGGAGCCTGGAACAGCACCGCATAGGTGAAGCCCAGGATCACGAACACCGAGCCGAGCACTACGAACACCTGCCACATGGCCGCGGCGTTTCCCATAAGCACCATCACCGTGGTAATCGAACCCGGGCCCACTATCATCGGCACTCCGAGCGGCGTCACTCCCACATCCTCCTTCTCGAGTCCTTCCTGAACCTCCTCGGCCGTCGCGCGCACCCGCGAGCGCTTCGCCTGCAGCATATCGAGCCCGATTCCAAACAGGATTAGACCGCCTGCAATGCGAAAGGCGTGAATCGTGATGCCGAACATGGCGAAGATGGCACCGCCCAGGAGCGCAAAGGCCACCAGTACGGTAATGCCGGTAACGATGGCCGTTCGGAGTGCTCGCTCCCTTTCCCGCGGCGAGTGTCCGTCCGTTATGGACAGGTACAGCGGCGCCGTGGTAAGCGGGTTGATGATCGCGAGCAGCGAGCTCAGGCACAGGAGTGCGAAGGCGCTGAAGTTGTAGCTTGTCATTGAATGCAATGATCGCCAGTCGAGCGCGCGCGGGGAAGCGCTCGGACCTTGCCGGCTTCAACTGAAACGGGCGAATCTCCGGCGTCGTCTTAGCTTTGTCGTTTCCGGCTCTCGGTACACCGTGCTCGCATACCTCCTCGAACCACCCAAGTCCCCGAATGAGCAACTCCCGCAAGCTCGTCATAGCCCTGGTCTCCGTTTTTGCGGTGCTCCTGCTGCTGCTCATCGCAATCCCGCTCATGTTCAGCGGGCAGATTTCGGAACGTCTTCAGGCGGAAGCCGGCAAGCGCGTGAACGCGAAGGTTGCGTGGAGCGGTGCCAGCCTCGGCCTGCTGCGCAACTTCCCGAACCTGTCGCTGAAGCTGAACGACCTCACCATCACGGGAGTCGGCGCATTTGAGGGCGACACGCTTGCAGCTACCGAGCAGTTCGGTCTCGTGCTGGACCTGGGCAGCGTGCTGCGGAACATTCGCAGGGGCGACGCCATAGTCGTAAGGCAGGTTCAGCTGAACAATCCCGTTGCAAGGTTGCTCGTGCTCGAAGATGGTACGGCCAACTGGGACATCATGCGGGAGCAGCCTGACGCGGCAGCCGATACGTCCGGCGCCATGTCGCTCTCCCTGAAGAGGCTGGCGGTTAGCGACGGTGACATTCGCTTCGAGAACAGGCAATCCGGCCTTCTCGCCACTGTCATCGGGCTCGACCACACGCTCTCCGGCGACCTCACTCAGGATGTGGTGAACCTCGCCACGCGCACCAGTGCAGACAGTGTGTCCGTGCGCTTTGCCGGGGTGCCGTACCTGAGCGATGCCGCGCTGGAACTCGAGGCCGACGTGAACGCGAACATGGTGGAACGCAAGTTCACGTTCGCGAACGACATGCTGCGACTGAACAACCTGGAACTTGCGTTCAACGGCTCGGTTGCGGTTGGTGAGGAGAACACCGCGCTGGACATGACCTTCTCCACACCGAGCACGGATTTCCGCGACATTCTCTCGCTGGTGCCGGCAATCTACACGAGCGACTTCGAGAGCCTCGAAACGTCAGGCACCATGACCGTTGATGGAAGCGTAACCGGAGAATACGGACCCAATGCGTTTCCGGCGCTGGTGCTCAACGCGAATGTCGAGAACGGAACGTTCCGGTACCCCGACCTTCCGCTTCCCGCGCGCGAAATCTTCCTGAACCTCGCCGTAACCAACCCCGGCGGCGACGTGGACAGCACGGTGGTGGAGGTCAGCCGCCTGCACCTTCAGCTCGGCGATCGCCCGCTGGACGCCAGGTTCGTCATGCGCAACCCCGTGAGCGACCCCGACATTGACCTGAGCCTCACGGGATCCGTTGACCTGGCCGATGTAGGCCGCACGGTGAAGCTGGAGAACGTAAACGAGCTCTCTGGTATCGTTGCGGCAGACCTCGCGATGCGCACGCGCCGGTCGTGGGTGGATGCACGGCAATACGATCGCATTTCCGCGCGCGGAACGCTGGATGCGCGCTCGATCGCACTACAGTCTGCAACGCTGCCTCACGCGATGAACCTGGACTCTTTGCTGCTTCGCTTTACCCCGCAGCATGCCGAGCTCACTGCGGCGAGCGGCACGATCGGAAACAGCGACTTCAGGGCCACGGGCGAGCTGGACAACCTGCTCGGCTTCGCGCTGCACGATCAGGAGCTACGCGGCAGGGCCACTGTCGCCAGCAATCACTTCGACCTGAACGAATGGCGTTCGGAAGAGGAAGCCACCGAGGTGGTGCCGGTGCCCGCAAACCTGGACTTCACCGCTGACATACGCGCAGACAGCGTGAGCTTCAGCACCTTTGGCATGACCAATGCCCGCGGTGCGCTGCGCGTGAAGGACGAGCGCATCACGCTGGATGGCTTCCGGCTGAACATGTTCGGCGGTGGCGTCGTTGCCAGCGGCTTCTACGAGACAACCGATATTGCGGCACCGAGCTTCGACGTGGATCTCGCTGTGGAGCAGCTGGATATTCCCACGGCCGTAGCCTCGGTTACCACCATCCAGGCGCTCGCACCGATCGCTCGCTATGCCACGGGCGCTTTATCGGCGAACCTGGACCTGGTGGGAGTGATGGGACAGGACATGTCTCCGGTTCTGAGTGCACTTACCGGAAGGGGCGCGTTCGAGACCGGCAAGCTGGTGGTGGAGGGCTTCCCTGCCCTCGTGAGGCTCTCGGACCTGCTCTCGCTGGAACAGCTCAGGAACCCTGCACTCGACGCGGTAAGGTCTTCCTTCGAGATCGTGGACGGCAGGCTTCACGTTCGTCCCTTCGACGTGAACCTCGGCCCCCTCGCGCTCACGGTGAGCGGGTCCAACGGCATCGACCAGACGCTGGACTACGACATTGCAATGGCAATTCCATCCAGCATGCTCGGGTCCGCCGCGAACGATGCCATCGGGCGCCTTGCGTCGCAGGCCGGGCGAGCAGGCATCAACCTGCAGGCGGCCGAGGTGGTGTCCCTGAACGTGGATGTCACCGGTTCGGTAACGAGTCCTACCGTAAGCCCCAACTTTGCGGGCACGGCTGGCAGCCTCACGGAAGGCGTTCGCCAGGCAGTGGAAACCGAGGTTGAAGACAGGATTGCAGATGTCGAGCAGCGCGTAGACTCGGCTCGTGAGGCTGCTACTCAGCGCGCTCGCGAGGAGGCGGCTCGCCTGGTTGCCGAAGCGGAGGAGCAGGCGGATCGAATCCGGCAGGAGGGAGATTCGCTTGCGGCAAAGCTGCGTCGAGAGGGTGAGGAGCAGGCGGACGCGCTGCTGGAACGTGCGACCAATCCTGCAGCGCGGATCGCCGCCCGCGCTGCCGCAGACCGACTGCGGAGTGAATCTGGCCAGCAGGCAGATCGGATCGAGCGTGAGGCCGATGAGCGTGCAGACGCACTGGTAGCTCGTGCGCAGCAGCGGGCCGAGGAACTGGTGGGTGGAGTGGGGGGCGCGCCGCCGGATTGATCCGAGGCTGGCGGGTGGAAGTGGAGGCGCGCCGCCGGATTGATCCGAGGCCGGCGTCGCACTTCCGTCACTGACTACGCGGGCACAGGCGCACCGTTACAGACGCCAGTTTACGCGCGTCAGGCACTACCGCCCGCTCGGCCTGATTCGCTGCCCCTGCACCGGCTCGCCCCGCTGTACCAGCTCGTCGTTCGCGTAGTAACCCTGGAACTGCGCTGGCAGGCCCTCACCGTCGGTCAGGAGAGCCGTGTTCTGCATGTGATAGTGCAGATGCGGCTCGCTGCTGCGGCCGCTGTTTCCGCACAGTCCGAGCGTGTCGCCGGGTGCAACAACGTCGCCCTCCTTCACGCGCACTGAACCGTTCTGCATGTGCGCCAGGAATGAGTACTCCTCATTCCCATGGTCAATCACCACGCTGTTGCCTGTGACTTCGGCGGCCTCCATCTCTCCGGGCACGTTGTCCGGTATTCCATCGCGCGAGCTTACCACCGTGCCGGCACCGGGTGCGACGATCGGATTCCCGAAGCAGTAGTAGTCCGAATTGCTTTCACCGGTGCCAGTGTGGGTGCTGCTGTCGCGAACGATGAGGATATCGTACGCGAAGCGCTGTCCGGCATTTGCCGCGTGATAATTCTGCTCGATGGTTCGCCCGCCCCACACCACCGTCCATTCCTCGGTGAACGGAAGTCGCAGGTCTGCCTTCGTCTCATAGTCCAGGAAGCGTGAGGCGGCTGCCTGCTGCCCAGGTCTTACCTGGAAACCGCTCACCCTCTCCTCGGAGTCGAACACCCATGTAATCGCGATAGTACCCGGGAACTTCTCGAACTTCACCGAACGTTCGTATATCCTGTGGGCGCCGGCGGTGGTCACCCGCTCGCTGAGCACCTCGGTCTCGCTGCCTAACTGCCCCTGCAATTGAGAATGGAAGGCGCTGAGTCCTTCGGCTCCGCCGATCGCTGTCTTCATCTGATCGTCGAACTCTGCTGCGATCGCCTCGTATTCGCCGGTGTAGAACTGTTGTGTAAGGGTACGTCCCTTCTCCGTGAGCCTGGCAGTGTCGTCCTGTGCTGCAGCGGGCACGGTGATGAGGGCGATTGCAACTGCTGCGGCTATGAGTCTCGTATTCATGTGATTGTGGTCGGTTGGAAGGATCGTTCAAGTCCATCAGAGATCCTGCTGCGGTCGTCAGCCTGGTTCCATGGTTGCGCGCAGGTTCGCGCGGTAGCTGGCCAGAGCCTCACGACCATGTGCGGTAAGGCTGTAGCTCGTTACCGGTACCTTGCCGCGGAATTCCTTGCGCACGCTGATGTATCCTGCGACTTCCAGCTTTGCCGCATGGCTGGAGATGTTCCCCTTCGTGAGGCCCGTAACAGCCTCGAGAAACCGGAACTCCACTTCCTCTGCCTCGGCGAGCACGGTCATGATGGCCAGCCTTGCGGGCTCGTGAACCATCCTGTCGAGCGACAGGAAACGTCGGGCAATGTGCTCGGGCTCATCAGTCAAGCCGATACTCCGAGTTGGCTGAGCTCCCTGCGCAGCCTGGTGAAGTCCAGGTGCTGCCTGATGCCGATGCCTATGAAGAAAACCGCTGCGATCGGAGCCTGGATCTGGTGGCCGAGCGAATAGCCTGAGCCAGTCAGCACTAGAGCTGCCTGCGCGATGAGAAAGACTCCGACAATGAAATCGAGTGGTGTGTGAAGGTAGCGCCAGACGATGACGGGCATTGCCGCAACGAAGGCGATGTAGCCCGGCATTCCGTTGTCGAGGAGGAGTGCTGGTTCGTCGCGAGCGACGTAGAGAACGAAGGAGATGACGCCGGCGGCCACGACGCCCGTGAAGATGATCATGCCCTTGTGCATGCGCCTGTCGGAGCTTGGCACGGGCTCGGCCACACGTCCGAACTGCTGGTAGTAGCGGTTGCGCAGCAGCTGCCTGCTGATGAGCCAGACAATGGGAGCGGAGGCGAGGGCGAGGCGTGCCCAGAGGGACTCGGGGAACGCGAGGGCGCCGACGAAGTAGGTGATGAGTACGAGGATGCCGCCGAGTACGGATGAGAGTCCGCCGGCGGACCTGGAGAAGGCGGCGTAGCGGCGGGTGAGGATTGCGAGCTGTGAGTTATGGGGGTCGGTTGGTGTCATGCAGACTAGTTTGTACTGCAAACCGTCTGATGTCAAGGGGCCGCCAGGCCCCGACTTCACTTGCGGCTGGTTTCCGTCACCTCACAGGTCGGCTTTGTCGTCCACCGGCCCTCCCGGACGCACCTTGCCCCACGTTGGCGGATCGCTCGCGGGGAAGCTTTCCCATCCGGCCTCATCTACACGGTCGCGCACAGGGCCCTTCCGGATTCCGAACTGCAGCGTGGTTTCGCCAATGCAGCGATTCATCACCACGTTGATCCCTCCGTCCTTCGCAATCTGCGCCGTTTCCTCGTTCTCGACCCCCTTCTGCAGCCACAGGGTGCCAACACCCCTCGCCGCCGCGTCACGCGCGATCTGCGGCGTCTCCTCAGCCCGCCGGAACACGTCCACTATGTCGATCTCGTGCGGCACGTCTGCGAGCGACGGATAGGCCTTCTGCCCCAGCACCTCGGTTTCGCGCGGAGTAACCGGGATAACGTTGAAGCCGGCGTCGAGCAGAACCTGCATTATGGCGTTGGACGGACGAGTGTCCTTTGACGACGCCCCAACCAACGCAATCGTACCGGCATTTTCGAGCAGTCTGCGCAACTCGTTCTCAGCCGGATTGCTGTGAGTCATCGAAATCTCCTGAAGAAGGGCCAGTGCTCAGCAGGCGAACGCGATTGGCGTTCTCGATTTGCGCTCAGTGTTGCCGGCGGGGCGGCGACATCGCCTGACGGGAGCGGGGTATCGGCGATTATCGAACGAACCCTCGAATGCTTCCCGATTCTCGCCGCTCACCACTAGCGAAACGGGAACAGCATCGGCACAAGGAACGTTGCCAGCACGAGCACCAGGCCCTGCACGAGAAGCCCTACCCGGGCGAAATCACCGAATGTGTATTCACCCGGTCCTACCACAAGCAAGTTAGCCGGTGTAGCCATCGGCGTCGCGAACGATGTGGACGCCGCCACCGCCACGGTCATCATGAACGGGTACGGTGACGAGCCCAGCTGTTCGGCAAGCCCGAGTGCAACCGGCGCCAGAAGCACTGCGGTTGCCGTATTGGACACGAACATGCCGAGTGCGGCTGTGAGAATGAACAGCCCGACCATGGTTGCGTGGTCTCCCATTCCAACCAGCGGGTTCAGCTGGCCGATTATCACTTCCATTCCGCCTGTTTTCTGCAACGCAGTTGCCAGCGGGAGCATGGCAGCGATGAGCACCACGCTCTGCCAGTTCACGGAGCTGTAGGCGGCCTCCATCGAGATGCTGCCCGTAAGCACCATGCACACGGCAGCTAGCAGGACCACCACGACGGCCGGGAGCACGTTGAAGGCAAGGAGCACGATCATTCCCGCGATTACGCTGATCGTTGCCACCTCATGACGCGTCATTCGGCCCTTCGTTCCCAGTTCGCGAGTGCGCGACACCACCACGAAATCGCCGGCTTCACCACGCAGGAGCTCCATGCTGCGTGGCGAACCTGCAACGAGCAGCGTGTCGGCAAAGGCAAGCGGCGTGGTGGCCAGCTCCGATTCCAGCGGCTTTCCCTGGCGACGAACGGACAGCACGTTCACGCCGTACCGGTTCCGGAACCGCACATCCATCAGCGTCTTTCCGATCAGGCGCGAGCGCGGCGTCAACAGCACTTCTGCGAGCACGGCATCGGGCTCGCTGCGGTAGTTCATGAACTCCAGCCGCTGATCACCGCACAGCCGGTCAACATTCTCAGCCATTCCGCGAACTTCCAGCTGATCGCCGGCCTGCAGCTCCACCTGCGAGGTTCGGCGCAATCGCATCATCCGGCCGGACCTCACGTTACGACGGCGAAGCGTCACCACGTTCACGTCGTACAACTCGCGAAGCCGTGCGTTCGCAGTGCTCCTGCCCACGAGAGGCGAGTCGCCCGGAATGCGCAGCCGCGCGATCTCGCCAATCTCGTAACCATCCACGAGTTCATCGCCCGCAACGATTGCAACACCACCCGATCCAGCCGGTGCGTCTGAAGGCGTTCGTGGTCGCAGCAGGCGCCCTCCGAACGGAACGAGCACTGCAATGCCGAGTGCGAGCACGGCAAGGCCGATCGGCGTGAAGTCGAATAGCGCAAAGGGCTCGAGGCCAGCTTCCGCGAGTCGCTCGGAGACGATGATGTTCGGAGGCGTGGCAATCAGCGTCAGCAGCCCGCCAAGCAGCGCCGCAGTGGACATCGGCATGAGCAGCATGGACGGACTCATGCCGGCATTGCGGGCGAGCGCCGCGGTAACAGGCAGCATGAGCGCCACTGTCCCCGTGGTACTCATGAACGAAGACAGCAAGCCTGTACCGACCATCAGCACCGCCGTCAGGCGCGTACGTCCCGAGCCTGCCACACGACCCAGTGCCCGCCCGAACCGCTCTGCCAATCCTGTTTCCAGCATCGCTGCGCCCACCACGAACAGCGCCGCGATCATGATCACCGCCTGGTCCGAGAAGCCCCCTATCGCCTCGGCCGGCGTGATAACGCCTGAAACGGCAAGCGCCATCAGTGCCATGAGCGCCACCAGGTCCAGCCGCATCCTGCCACTCAGGAATAGCAGGATGGTGACGCCGACTACTGCAAATACGAAAACCGTCTCGCCCGTCATTCCGAGCAGTAGCGTGGAGTAGCAGACACCGGTGCAGCCGGCGCCTTTCTCACCTGCAAATGCTGCACGAGCGGCGGGATCGTTGGCGACAGCGTTATGCGAACGCGGAGCCCACCGCGCGCGCATGGCAGCGTCCAGCTTCCGCGAAGCGCATTCTCCACCTCATCGAATCCCTCTCCTGCCTCGCACGATCCAACGTCCTCCAGCAGTTCCGCGATCTCGGCACTCCGGCGATCGGCAGAGCGGTCGAAGAACAGGTTCATGGCGGCAACGCTGTCCGCGAGGGCGGGAGTCCAGTTCACCACCAGCCGTGAGACGGCGTCGCGCTGCCTGACGAGCGCAGAAGAGGGCTGCGGAACCCGCGGCTGCAGACCGCCGGTTTCAGCAAGGATATTGAATGCCTGCGCAACCGGCCCGCCCCAGCCGGAATACGTGCGATTGCCGAACGCGATGATCCCCACGCCGTACTCCGGAAGCCAGCGCATCAGGGAGCCGAATCCGGGAAGCCCGCCGCTGTGCGCAACAATGTGGGCGTAGTCGCAATCTCCGCTGATGCCGAGTCCGTAACCGTAGCCACCGGACGAGAGGCGGAGTTCGCCGTCAGGCGTTGCTGCCGCGGTTGCGGGACGCGAACGCCAGATCTGCTGCATCTCGCGCAACGACGATCGCCGCACCGGGCCGGACTCTTCACCATCGCGCGGTGGAAACGCACCCAGCAGCGCGCCCACATAGCTGCCGAGGTCACTCAGCGAGGTGAGCATTCCACCCATGGCGCCGAACGCACCGTCTGGAAGCTGCGGCTCCAGCTTCCACTGTTCGTCCTCCCAGCGGTATCCCTGTGCCAGCCGGCCGGGTGCCACGGAAGCCGGTGAGAGCGTGGTGCTCGTCATGCCCAGGGGACGCAGTATGCTGGCGTCCACATAGTCGGCGTACGGCATGCCGGACACGTTAGCCACGATGCGGCCGAGTATGGCGAAGCCGAAGTTGGAGTACTCGTATGCAACGCCTGGTGCGTTCGAGAACGGAATCCCCTGCTGCATGAGGAGCGACATCTCGCTGTCCGTGATTGCGAGCTGCTGGTCACCCCAGGGATTGTCCTCGGGGAATCCCGTGCTGTGCGAGAGGAGATGTCGAATCGTTATGCGCGGCGAGTCCGTGGTGGGATATACCAGCCCGCTCAGCTCGGGCACGTACTTCTCCGCCGGATCATCCAGGGCCAGCAGCCCGCGATCGCGCAGGCTCAGGATGGACATGGCCGCGAAGCTCTTGGACATGGACGCAATGCGGAACACCGAGTTCGAATCCACCGGTGATCTCGAGTCCAGGTCGCGATAGCCCGCCACCCCCAGGTGGGCCAGCCTGTCGTCCACCACGATCCCCCACGCCGCTCCGGGAATGTGCTCGCGCGTGGCGAATGCGCGGAAGAGACTGTCTATCGCCCCGAAGCCGGACGAAAGCTTCGCAAGGCGTTCCGTGTCGGTGAAGCGCGCTGGCTCCGCGCGAACGGAACGTGCGTCCTGTGCCGAAACGCGATTGACCGCCAGTGCGATCAGCAATGAGGGCAGTAGAAGGATAAGGCGCCGCATTGAGGTCCTCTTGTCGAACGGAGTTGCGTTGGGAGCGGTTCGCAGTGCCGCAATTATCGCCGCCGGCACGGAATACTGCATCCGCTGCGGGAGCGGCGGTGAATGCGAAACGCTCGCGACAGAAACGAAGGTGCGGTGAAGTACCTTATGAATATCGCCAACAGAACACTGGATAGCTTACGACCATGGAAAAGATCGCATTTCTCGGAACGGGGCTGCTGGGCAGCGGCTTCGTGGAAGCGGCGGCAGGCCGCGGTAGCGACGTCACGGCGTGGAATCGCACCGACTCCAAGGCCAGGGCGCTGGAACACCTGGGAGTACGCATTGCGTCCACCCCAGCGGAGGCCGTGCGCGGCGCGAAGTTCGTTCACCTGGTGCTCAAGGACGATGAGGCAGTGGAGGACGTGATTGCACTCCTGCGCCGCAACCTGGAGCCCGGCGCCGTGATCATTGACCACACCACCACCCTGCCGGAACCCACCGCGGAGCGCAGCGCACGCCTCGCGAGAGAGGGCGTGAACTACCTGCACTGCCCCGTTTTCATCGGGCCCGCAGCAGCTCGCGAGTCCGAGGGTACCATCCTCGCGTCAGGCAGGCGCGACCTGTTTGATTCCGTGAAGAACCACCTGGAGAGCATGGCGACGCGGGTGGAGTTCCTGGGCGAGCGGCCCGACCTGGCAGCGATTCACAAACTCTGCGGCAATACGCTGATCGTGGGCATCACGGCGCTGGTTGCAGACGTGATGGCAGTGGCCACGGGATCAGGGCTCCCGGCCTCGGAGGCACTGCGGTGCACCGAGTTCTTCAATCCGGCAGGTACGATCAAGGGCCGCGGCGGACGCATGGCCAGGCGTGAATACGCCCCCACCTTCGAGATGACCATGGCCCGCAAGGACATTCAGCTGATGATCGAAGCGGCCGGAGACGTGCCGCTCGCAACGCTGCCGGGTATTGCCGAAAGGATGGACACACTGATTGCCGCTGGGCACGGGCATGAGGACATGTCCGCAATCGGGCGGGAATCAGTGGGCTAGTGCTCTACGCAGTGGCGGCGAGCGCTGCCTGCAGCGCTCCTTCGTGCTCGAGAAGCCAGCGCTTTCGCTCCAGCCCGCCTCCGAATCCGGTAAGCGAACCGTTCGCCCCGATTACCCGGTGGCACGGCACCACGATCGACAGCGGGTTGCGTGCGTTCGCGCCACCCACGGCCCGGATGGCCGTCGGCTTTTCCACGCGCTCCGCCAGCCAGGCGTAGGACACTGCGCTACCGTAGGGGATGGAGGCGAGTGCTCGCCACACCTGCAGCTGGAAGGGAGTGCCTCGTGCGGCGAGGGCGAGCGTGAACTGGCGGCGCTCACCGGCGAAGTACTCGGCTAGCTGATCCGCTGCGGAGCGCAGGATTCGCGCTGCCTCGCTGGTGGACGAAGCCGTCACTGCCTCGCTGCCTCTCTCCTGCGGCGCATGGCGGTGCTGCTCGAACCACACGCCGGTCAGGCCTTCGTCCCTGGCTGTGAGGAGCAGGTTGCCGATCGGACTCTCGAGGGTCAGGTGGAGTGCAGGCATCGGATGGCTGGGGTTGAATTACTGGCAACGGGGCCGCGCCGCTCGAAGGAGTATACAGCCCGTAGCTCGTGGCCCGCGAAGCCAATCGTTTCGCGACGTCTACATTTCCCGCATCACAGCAATGCAGGCTCAACCGGGAATCACAATGCCTGGCCGTCGCCGGTTCACGTTACTCGCAATACTCGCTCTTTCAACCATGCTGGCGCCGGCCGCAGACATGGCCGGTGCGCAGGACGTACGCGTGTTTCCCGATACCGAGGGCGCGTCGTGTCCCATGCCGCAGGGCGAGAGCGTCGAGGAGCTCGCTCTGGTACTCTCGGGCGGCGGTGCGCGCGGCCTGGCGCACATTGGCGTGCTTCGAGTGCTGGACAGCCTCGACATTCGCCCCACGATGGTGGTTGGCACGAGCATGGGCGCGCTCGTGGGCGCGCTCTATTCCTCGGGGGCGACCGGTTTGGAGCTGGACTCGATCGCCCGGGCGCTGCCGTTCGAGACGTTGTTCCGCCGATACTCGCCCATCACTTCGCTCACGGTGGGGAACTTCGAGAGTATGCTGCAGGTTCGTTCGCCGCTGTTCGTGGTAGAGGAGCGCGGCACCACGCGTCGCCTGCAGAGCCCGCTGGCTCGTGAGGCGCGGGTGAATGCACTGTTCAACCAGCTGTTCCTGCGCGCCAACCTGATGGCAGCGGGGAATTTCGACAGTCTTCCGCGCCGCTACCGGGCAGTTGCCACCGACATTCGCTCGCGTTCTCCCGTGATACTCGATGGCGGTGACCTGGCCGAGGCGGTGCGGGCGAGTGTTGCGATTCCAGTGGTGTTCGCGCCTGTAGAGCGTAACGGACAAACGCTGATAGATGGCGGACTCACTGACAACATTCCGGTTGACGTTGCACGCCGGATGGGCGCGGACAGGCTGCTGGTAGCCGAAGTGACGCAGGAGGGGAAGGCAGATTCCGCGGGCCTGACGACAGGTTCGATGCTGGCTTACCTCCTGGACGAGCTGTTCCGGCAACCCCGCGACTCGCTCGGTCCACTCGACCTCACGATCCATCCGTCCATCGGCCAGGAGTTCGGTGCGCTGAACTTCAGCAGGGAAGCCATAGCGTCGCTGATTGCCATGGGATATGCTGCGGCGGCGGAGTCCTTGCAGGGCTGTATGCCTGCATCGACGCTGTCGTCCGCGGCCTCGGATTCCTTCCCCGGCGCATCCGACCCGCCTGCCTCACGCGCGATGCCGAACGTGCCCGAGGCCGCAATCAGCCTTATCTCGTACAGGCTTGCGCGACTTGCAGACGAAGGAGTGTTCGAGGCGGTGTGGCTCAACCCTTCGCGTCAGGCAGAGAACGCCCCGCGGGTGGCGGGCATTCCCGACAGTACTGCGGCCCCGCTCACCTTCTTGCCCATTGCCACGCCCACACCACAGCGGGTGGGTTCCCTGGGGCTGTCATACGACGGGCATGAGGGTGCACGCGCATGGCTGAGTGCGTCGGACGTGGCATCGGCAGACGACCGGTTGTCGTTCACCGGGATGCTGTCGTTGAGCGAGCGGATCCAGGAACTGTCCGTATCGATGGGTGCCGTGCGCAATCACCCGCTGCGCGGGAGCGACGAGGGCTCACCTGACGAGGGCAGCAACCAGTTTCTCCTGCCCGATCCGCGGTCCGACGCTCCGCCCTGGTCAACGCTCGTGAGGTACCTGCTCCGCTCGGAATTGAGCGTAACGGCAAGTCGCCAGATCGTTGACCTGCGAGATGAAGACGGTCGCCGCCTGGACCGGCCCGCAACACGAGACTTGCTGATCTTCGCGGGATTCGGAGCAACGCCATCAGTGGGAAGGCGAATTGCGCTGGGACCCGTTATGCATGTGTGGTCCACGCGCGGCGTTGCGCTGCCCAGGAACGATCGGGATGCGAGCTACGGCGCACTGCTCAGGGCCGCGAACATGTTCGCCGCGCCGGCAACCGGCCCGGATCCGTACCGGATTCCCTTTGCCGCCATCGAAGGCATCTGGATGGACAGGTATTACAGGTTCGGCGTGGAAGCGGACCTCCACGTTCAGGCGGGTGACCTCACGCTTCGGCCGCGCGGTTCAATTGGCTGGGGCGCGGAGTTGCCGCTTGCAGCGCAGTACACACTGGGAGGCGCGCAGGGGTTCCCTGGCCTGCGCCTGCACGAACGCAGAGGGAATCGTGCAGGCTTCGCGTCACTGCAGGCACTTCATCCCATTGTCAGCGTGCTGCACGCCAGCCTGGAATTCGGCGTCGGCTTCACATCGAGTTCACAATCCAGGCTGCCGCAGCTCATGAGCGGCGTTGCCACCGGTAATGTGTTCGGCGGCGAGATTGGTGTTGCCGCATCAACGCCAATGGGCCCGTTACGCCTTACCTACGGCATTGCGAGAAACGACAGGCCCGTTTTCAAGATCAGGCTCGGCGGCTAGCGCCTCACGTCGCCGGCAAGCTGGCGACCCACCTGCTCACACCGAGCAGGTGGCGTCGGCACAGTTCACTCCTTCGCCTTCGTCGTCAGCCGGCAAACTCTCACCGACCGCGCCAGCCTGCCTCTGCGCTTCTTCCAGCGCCTGAAGGAAAGTGGACGCCGGCTGTGCTCCCTGAACCGCGAGCTCACCGTTGAACACAAAGGTAGGCACAGCGGTTACTCCGATGTTCCTGGCGTGTTGCAGCGCGTCGTCCAGCTCGCCGGCTCCTTCATCTGTTGCCAGGTATTCAGTCACGCGCGCTTCGTCCATGCCTGCAGCCACGGCAAGACCCGTCAGGACGTCCTTGTCACCCACGTCCATGCCGCGCGTGAAGTGCGCGTTGAAAAGCAATTCCATGAGCCTGGCCTGCGTTTCGGATCCGTACTCGAGCTCCGCAAGCCGGCTCAGCCTGTGAGCCGTGTGAGTGTTCGCGGACAGCGCATGCTTCCAGTTCATCGTTATGCCTTCACCTGAAGCAACGCTGGTCACCTGCGACAGCATGCCCTCCGCGGGCCCGCCAAAGCGGCGACTCAGGTAATCAACCAGCGGCTGTGCTGTCCCTGGCGTTGCAGGGTCCAGCTGGTATGGCCGAAATACCACCTCCACACCCTCCGCTCCTTCGAACGCGGCGAGGGCGCGCTTGAAGCGCCGCTCGCCGATGTAGCACCACGGACACGCAATGTCCGAGTAGATCTCCACTTTCATGCGTGCAGCACCTCGCTCCTCGGCAAGTAGATCGGAAGCAGCGGAGTTCATTTCTTCACTGCCTCGATCGCGATTTCGATGTAGACCTCATCGCCGATCTGGCCGATCGTCTCGAACGGTGCGTTGAAGGAAATGCCGAAGTCCTGCCGGTCAATCGTTCCGGATGCAATGAAGGCTGTCCTGGTTCCACCCCACGGATCGGTGAACATGCCCTCGTAAGTACCGCTCAGGAGCACCGGCCTGGTTACACCGCGCATCGTCAGGTTTCCGAACACGCGAACCTGCTGGCCCTGTACCGAAACGTTGGTGCTCTCGAACACCATCGTCGGAAAGCTGTCCACTGCAAAGAAGTCGGACGTGCGCAGATGTTCGTCGCGAGGCGGTATGCGGGTATCAATGCTTGCCGTGTTTACTTCCACCTTCACGCTGGAGTTAGCCGGGTTGAGCGTGTCAATCGTTACCGTGCCACCCCACTCGCCAAACGTTCCGGCAACGCGACCCAAAAGGTGGCGAATGCGGAAGCTGAGCTCGGAGTGCACTATGTCGATCTCGTACACGTCGCCTGCAGACTGCGCGGCCACTGCCGGACGTGCGGCCGCCTGGGCGCTCAGTGTGCGGGAATCAGCTGCGAGTAACGCAAAGCCAGCCGCTGCGAGTACGAGAAATCGGAATCGGTTAATACGTGGCAATGATCAAGGAGGTTCAGGTTTGGTAGTCGGCAAACTTTTCTACCTTAGAACATTAGTTGTTGCGACGATGATTGTCAATACTCGTGCACACAACCAGCGACGGAACTTCGCTCACTGCCGCCTGCGCAGCCAGCCTGCCCTGTGCAGGCGGGTTTCCGGCCGGCACTACCTGCCGCTGAACATTGCCGATAGCAGGTATGCCATGTTCGCGGTGCCGTCCATGATCGGCTCGTTGGTGGAGTAGTCACCAAAGTCGTCGTGGTACACAATGAACCCGGTGTTGAAGGCCGCATACTCATCCGGGTCCGACAGGTGGATTCCGCGCAGGCTCTCGAAGATGGAGCGATACACCGGCCCGTCCAGCAGCCCGCCCGTCTGCGACTCCGGCCCGAACTGCCGGGCCACGTCCGTGTGCGGGTCCTTCGACCAAACGCCGTCGTGCGGCAGGTTTACTACCATGGACACTCCCCATGGATTGGTGCCGAACAACCAGTCCAGCGCCGCCATCTCCAACTCCTGGAACTGCTCGTCGCCCGTCATCCTTCGGTAGAGGAGCGCCTGCGTGGCGAACGAGGCCATGAGGTTGTTCGAGCACCAGATGAAGGGTATTCCCACGCGGAATCCATTGTCTGCCCTTCGCGCCACCCCGTCCAGACCCTGCCGGTAGTAACCCGCCAGCTCGCGTCTCTCTGACTCCAACGCCGCCTCGGCACGCCAGATTTCGTGATGGCCGTTGTTGTGCCACGGAAACCACTGGTAGTGGCTCGCCGTATCCGCGCCCATCCACGGAGTTACCGGCTCCTGGCGCGCGTACTCCAGCGCCTCCCGCAGGAACCGTTGCTCACCCGTGAGCGCATGCAGTTGCGCGGCGCCGAGTTCCATGTCGTCCACCCAGTTGTCTTCCTCGTAGAAGTAGGGTGCGCTGGCTGGAGCCGTCTGGCAGACGCCCGGAAACTCCCTGCCCACTTCGTAAGCGGCCGTAGCGCGTTCGGCCATGCGGGCCGCGAATTCCGGATCGCGCTCCCCGAACACCTGCGCCCCGAGCGCAAAGGCCGAGGCGTACTTGCCTGCCGTGGACGCCTTGCCGGTAGAACGGTTCTTGTGCTGCATCAACCCCTGTGGACGTCCGGTGCAGGGGTATACCGGACGCTCCATGCCCTTCCCCCAGCCGTAGTCGGATGAGTCGGTAGTCGGCAGGTCGAGGTACCGATGGTCCCTGTCGTCGCCCAGCTGGTTGTACATCTGGTCATCGGACGGGAACATTCGGAGCAGCCACTCCAGGCCATGCCGAGCCTCGTCGAGCACGTCAGGCACCCCGTTGGCGCCTGGAAGCCCTCGCGCATCGAATGCATCGCCAAAGCTGTTCGGATGGTCGCGGTACGACATCATCAACTGGAATGTCGCAGTGGCGGACGTCGTCACGTACTGCAGGTAATCGCCTGCGTCAGCCCAGCCTCCGCTCACCGGAATGAACTGCCCCTCACGCTGCGGATCATCAACGATGATGCCGTCCAGCTTGTGTACCGAGTCACGGAAATACGGATTGAAGCCTGAGCGCTGCTGGCGCATGTATGCGAGCAGGGTGTCTGCAGCACCCTGGTAGGCACGAGCATCCACCCGCACAGTACGAGAGCGCACCTCCAGCTGAGGTCCGCGGGCGATCACGTGATAGCGACCAGGTTCGCGTACGTTCGAGAAATCCAGGCGCCAGGTTGTGGTGCACGGCCCGAAGCCGCCTGACGCGGCCACTGGAGCCGGCCCGAGCATGCTCCTTCCCGACTCGTGAAGCACCTCGAACTCCGTCAGTGTGCTGGCGTCGACGGCACAGGCTACAGCCACCTTCTGCCCGTCAGGCAGGTAGCCGATCTGGTTGATCCGAACCACGACACCTTCGGTAGCGGGCCGATCGGGCTCTGCTGCTTCAGGGCCTTGCGTAGCGGGCCGCGCGGAGGCACAGCCTGCAACCAGCACGGCCACAAACGGTACTGCAGCACGGAAGGTGGGCATGGTCATGTGCACCGGGTGGAAGGAGCATTTCACGCCACGTTACGTCGCGCGTGGTGCGAACGCCAGCACCTGTGGCAACCGCGTGTCCATTCACTCTCGCCGAACGATGTCCAGGCGTGCATGCTGGTCTGCACATGCTCGCAGCCCGGCTGATCCTGCAACGCGCACCCAGCGGCAACTGGCGATGCTGCACCTTGCACTACTCCAACGGTCGCGCTAGACTGTGCGAACCATGCAGACAGTCCGCACCAGCCCCGCCGCCTTCGTCTTTTACTTTAGCTACCGGAACCCCGGGAGCTATTGGCGCGCGCGCATCGCGAACTAGACGCAGAGAAACGACGTCACGCCAGGCTCCCGGTTAGAACCGGGGGCCTTTTTTGTTTTCATCAATCCTGGATTCATCATGTCCGAGCACCCGCTCGCCTCGCGAAAGCCGAACCACAGCAACGGAAGCGTAGTCACGGCAGCCAACGGCTTTCAGGTTGGAGGCACCGCCATTTCGGTGATTGCCGGCCCTTGTTCAGTGGAGGGTCGCGAGATGCTCATTGACACCGCACGCGCCGTGAAGAAGTCGGGTGCGACCATGCTGCGCGGCGGAGCGTTCAAGCCGCGCACGTCACCCTACGCATTCCGCGGGATGGGCAGCCAGGGGCTCGAACTTCTCGCCGAAGCGCGTATGCGCACCGGGCTTCCGGTGGTTACCGAACTGGTGGACGCACGCCAGCTGGACGAAGTAGCGAGCATGGCAGATGTGATCCAGATTGGCGCGCGGAACATGCAGAACTTCGGCTTGCTTGCAGCAGTCGGTGAAGCGAATCGGCCGGTGCTGCTCAAGCGCGGATTGTCCGCCACCATCAGGGAGTTGATCTTCGCCGCCGAGTACGTGATGGCGCACGGCAATCCAAACGTGATCCTGTGCGAACGCGGCATTCGAACTTTCGAAACCGCCACGCGCAACACACTGGACATCAGCGCGGTGCCGGTGCTCAAGCTCGAGACGCATCTTCCGGTGATCGTTGATCCGAGCCACGCGGCCGGTCGAGCAGACCTCATAGCTCCACTGTCTGCAGCCGCTATCGCCGCCGGAGCAGATGGGTTGATCGTGGAGGTCCATCCCGATCCGGCCAATGCGCTTTCAGACGGTCCGCAGTCGCTAACGCCAGCGCAGTTCGAGGAGATGATGCAGGTGATACGCCCCATTGCGAAGATGATGGGCCGGGACCTGGACTCGGGCAGCGCAGGTGAGGATCGGATGTCAGGCGCGATGCCTCTTGCGGCTGTGGCGGGCGGGAAGTGAGTTCGCTTCGGGTGTCATACCAGGGGGTGGCTGGTGCCTTCAGTGAGGAGGCCATCGCGCTGGAGTGGAACGGTGAAGCCACGCCAGTGCCCGCCAGGACTTTCAGTGATGCCATAGAGTTCACCCTGAACGGCAGCGCCGACATCGCGCTCATACCGTGCTGGAACTCGGCGATCGGCAGCGTTACGCCCGCGATCGAGGCGCTCGGCGCGCATGCGCACCTGCTGTCGGTGCAGGGCGAAGTGATACTTCCGATTCGGCAGCACCTTCTGGCGCTGCCCGGCACGAGCGTTGATAATGTGCGATATGTTGGCAGCCACCCGGCAGCGCTGGCGCAGTGCACGGGGCTGTTCAGGGAGAATCCTTACATGACGGCGCACCATGCCTTCGACACTGCCGGTGCTGCACAGGAGCTCGCGATGCTTGGCGTGAGGCAGGGCGCTGGCGATCGTGGCTCGATGCCTGCTGGTGGCAAGCCCGGGCTCGACGGGGAGCAGGACGGCATTCCGGCTGGCCTGAGCGGGTGGTATCGTGACCTGCCTGACGTGCGGCACGGTTCGCTCGCGGTGATCGCGGGTTCCCGGGCCGCGAAGATTCACGGCCTGGTGATGTTGAGGAACGACGTGCACGATGACGTGCGGAACAAGACGTGCTTCCTGATCATGCGGCCTTCGGGGCATGCCGCGTCAGGCTCACGCGCGAATGCAAACCGCGAGGTGCATGCATGACGAACTCACGCGAGATGAGCCAGCTTGGCCTGGCCACGCATACCAGGCTGCGTGCACTGCGTGGTGCGATTACGGTGGACCAGGACACGCCGCAGGCCGTGGAAGAGGCTGTTGCAGCGCTGATTTCCGCAATCCAGGGCGCGAACTGCCTGTCGCCTGACGACGTGATAAGCGCGATCTTCTCGGTCACGCCGGACATTCGCAGTCGCAACCCTGCCACCGCCGCGCGTTCGCACGGGTGGGACCAGGTGCCGATGCTCTGCGTTGCGGAGTTGATGGTGGAGGACGCGATGCCGCGATGCATCCGGCTGCTGGTGCACCTGGAGATGGACGCTGCGGCCCCTCTGCACCATCAGTACCTGCATGAGGCGCGTGCGCTTCGGCCCGACCGCGCGGGATGAGGCGCCTGACGCGAGCGTTGCCAGACCGGACCTCGCTGGCTGAGGCGCATTAGGCGGGTGCCGTGAGGCCGGACCGCGCGCGCCGGTCGAGGCGGTTGAAGCGCGCGCAGGTGGAGGCCCGGCCTGGCCCGGTGTGTCAGGGACTGACGAGCGCCAGCACGTCGTGGTTGGCTATGTCGCCGAAGTACTGCGACATGTCAACGTCACCAAGCACCTCGAGAATCGCGTCGCGCTCGTAAGGCACACCCACGAGGCTCTTCTCCAGTACGGACACATCTGCGCGTCCCATGAAGTCGCCGAAAATGCGCAGTCCCGCAATGTGGCCCTTCTGGACATCTATGCGAACGTCGATTTCACCGGCCGGGAAGCGCTGTGAACGCTGGACGTTGGATGCGGGGTTCTCGCCGTAGTTCCAGTCCCACGTGCCGTACTTCCTGGCCATTAGCTCGTACACCGCGGCCCAGTCTTCGTCGTTGAGCTCGATTGACGGTACGGACGCACGATCGCGGGTGCCGAATATGCGCTCGATCACCAGGTCCCTCAGCTCCACCACGTCAATAGGCGCTGCGAGGAACTCGCTGATGTTAGCCACACGACTCCGCACGGACTTCACGCCTTTCGACTCCACCTTCCCCGGCCGCGGACGCAGCATGGCCGTTACATCGTCCAGGTTCGAATCGAGCAGCAGCGTTCCGTGGCTGAACATCCTGTTGTGCGATGCGAACTGTGCATTGCCGGAAATCTTCCTGCCGTCGGCAATGATGTCGTTGCGTCCGCTCAGCTCTGCCGGTACGCCGAGGTCGCGAAGTACGTCGATTACCGGGCGGGTGAAGAAGTCGTAGCGGTTGAACCGGTCCGAGATTTCCGGTGTCATCACGCTGAAGTTCAGGTTGCCCAGGTCGTGGTAGACGGCGCCGCCGCCGGAAATGCGGCGAACCACGCGAACGTCGTGTTCAGCCACGGCATCGGGAGCAATCTCCTCGATGGTGTTCTGATTGCGTCCGATGATGATGGACGGCGCGTTGACGTAGAAGAGCAGGACATCCTGCTCTACCGGCTTGTTGCGGAAAACGTACTCCTCGAGGGCGAGGTTCACGCGTGCGTCTGTGATGTCGCGGTTGTCTACGAAGAGCATTTCAGGTGGGAGGAGCGGGTGGCGGGGGAACTGCACGGGGGACGGGGGACGATTCGGCTGTCAGCGCGCGGGGTCACGCCACCTGCCCTACTCCAGTTCCAACCGCCAGGTCTGCCCGGTGAACAGTACTCCAAACC
>DATGOL010000024.1:0-8747 GCA_035306065.1 Gemmatimonadales bacterium
GAACTGTCTGCCGAACGTTTCGTGCAGTCGCTGGAGCTTCACACCAACTCCAGCCTCGAAAGCGGCCACCGCGTGGACATCCTTCGCTGCGGCAACGAACTCTATCCCCTGCTCTGGGAGGATCTTCGGTCTGCACAACGATCCATCACGCTGCAGCTCTATTACTGCAAGCCAGGCCGGATGGCAAATGAGCTGCTCGAGATCCTGTGCGAGCGTGCAACTGCCGGCGTTCGCATTCTCTTTCTGCAGGACGCCTTCGGCTCTGCCTCGCTTCCCGGTTCCTACAACGAGAGGCTTGAGCAGGCTGGTGTTACGGTGCAGCCATTTCGACCTGTACGGTGGTATGATATCGAGAAGGCATACAACCGATCGCACATTCGCGTTGTCACGATAGACACACGAATTGGCTACACCGGCGGGTTCGGCCTGGCCGACTACTGGTGGGGTGACGGATTGACGGATGGCCAGTGGCGCGACACATCCGTTCGTTTCGAAGGACCCGCAGTGTCACAGCTGCAGGCAGTGTTCGCTGCAGGCTGGGCGGAGGCCAGCGGTGACCTTCTCACCGGCGACCTGTTCTTCGCACCCCCGAATGGCGCAACTGACGGAGGCGTTCGTGCCGGAATGGTTCACGCGGCACCTACGATCGGGAGCACGATCGGCGAGCGGTACCTGGCGCTGAGCATTGCGGGTGCAACCGAACGCCTGTGGATCACCAACGCGTACTTCGTGCCGCCTGACGACTTCATCGCGCTCCTGACAAACGCAGCCTCACGCGGTGTTGACGTGCGCATTCTCACCGCCGGTGACATGAGCGACGTGAAAACCACTACCTACGCCGGTCGCGCATCCTATGAAAAGCTTCTGGGCAAGGGCGTACGCATTTTCGAGTACCTGCCCACTACCGTCCACGCGAAAACGCTGGTCGTGGACGGATGCACGGCGTCCGTCGGCACCATGAACTTCGACAACCGCTCGCTCGCCTTCAATGACGAAACCATGCTCGTCATGCACGGCGAAGCAATCGGACAGCGGATGGAGGAGATTTTCCTGCAGGACCTAAAACACAGCAGGGAGATCGAACTGGCCGAGTTCAGCAGGAGGCCGCTGCACCAGAAGCTTCTTGAGAAGTCGGCGGCGGCGATGACGCGGGTGCTGTAGCCGAAAAGGGAACGCGCAGGCTGTTACGGCTGACTTCCAGAGCTTCTGCTGCTGCCTCGCGCTTACAGCAGCCGCTTCAGATCCTCCGCCAGTTCGTCTGCCGTAAACCCGAACGGGTAGATGATGCGAAGCCGACCACCCCGGTCAACGAGGAAGGTCTGCGAACTGTGCGCAACGGAATACGGTCCGTCGTCTTCCAGCGCCGCTTCACGGTATGCGCTGATCCGGAACCCCTGCTGAATGCGCGCAATCGCTTCTGCGTCGGCACTCAGGCCAATGAAGGATGGATCGAACTTCTTGGCATAGTTGCTTGCAACTTCGGGCGTATCGCGCTCAGGGTCCACGCTTACGAAAACCCAGGTGACACGATCCGCATCGGCGCCGAGTGACTGACGTGCGCGGGCCCAGTCGGAGAGGGTGGTAGGGCAGATGTCCGGACAGTTCGTGAAGCCGAAGAAGAGCAGCACCACCTTGCCCTTCTGTTCCTGCAGGCTGAAGCTCTCCTCACCGGCAGTAGGGAGGGTGAGGTCCATCGCGGTCTCCGGCGGGAGCATCTCCACGCCGTTGAACGGCCGCGTGTCCATGCATGCAGCCAGCAGCAGCGCGGCGGAAAACGCCAGCACAGCACGGGTCACCCTTCGCTCAGACAAGTTCCTCGGCAATCTCACGTGGTGCGCCAGCTGCAATGTCTCGCTCCGCAGCGGTGAACGGTCGAAGCCATACGTCGAATGCCAGCCACAGGCTTTTCGCGAAAGGATAGCACACTACGGCAAGCACGATGGCCAGCAGCATTCCGCCCCACTGCAACAGTCCCCACGGCGGGTTCGGCCATGTAACTATTGCAACCGTGGCAAGTACGGCCGCAAGCACCAGCTCGACAACTATGAGATTGAACAGGTAGGCGCCGAGAAAGTGGTCCGACTCTCCCCGCTCCAGAAGAATGCCGCAGGAGGCGCATCTTTCGTTCAGCTTCATTCGCTTGCCGAACAGGCCGCGTCGGCCGCAGTTGGGACAGCGTAAACGAACCGCTCGCCACAACAGGCGAACTATGGACCCGCTCGCCATGCTTGTATCGAACACCTGCGGCTGCTCCTCCACTCGAGTCGAGACACCGACCGACATTGCAACTCCCCCTTGCTCACGCTGCGTGCTGCACCCTTCAATCCCCAGAATCTAACGGTTGCGGAGGCCTGTGGACGCGCCAGATCTGCAGGTGGACCCTCACACGCGGGGCCCTATCTCAGGGTACAACCGCAATTCCGTTGATCTCCACCAGGATCCCGCGAAGCTGTGCGCCGGCAACGGTACGCGTGGGATACGGGGCCGACATAATCTTTCGGTATTCCGCGTCGAACTCTGCCCAGTGATCCGTGTCGGTCACGTAAACGTTGAGCATGACCAGGTCACTCAGGGTAGCCCCGGCTGCCGCCAGTGCGCGCTCCATGTTTGCCATTACCTGGCGAGTCTGTTCGGCAACGGTACTGCCAACCACCCGGCCGGTCAGCAGATCCTTGGGAACCTGGCCGGACACGAAGATCATGTTTCCGGCGCGTACTGCAGGTGAGTAGGCGCCGGCGGGCGGCGGCGTTGGCTCTGGAAGCGCAATCGGCGCCCAGGCAGGCAAGGAACGATCGGTTGGCATGATGAGTGTATTCCGGATGAATGTGCTAGGCGTGCGCAGTGCTCATCGAGCGCGAAGGCACACCGATAGTGGCTCTGTCTTCCCGCGCTAACGAAGATAGTCATCGCACAGCATTCGATCGTTGTAATCTCCGGTGCAGGCTGGGATCTACTTTCCGCTGATCCGCAATCCCGCACGCGATGCGGCGATCTACCTTCCCGGGGTAGAATCGCGGCACACCGTGAGCGCCTGCCTGCAGGCACCCCGCCGAAGAACTGCCACAGTACACCCGACACCGCCCTGCCCTCGTAAATGCCCCTTCGCTTCGCAGTAGCTATCCTCGCCATACTCGCCTGTGGTGGTTCGGTAGACGGACACCCGGGGCCGTCCGCACCGCGTGAGGCGGCCGCCGCCGATGCCATTGCTGCAGCGGCCATGAGAGACGACGCGGTGCGACAGGCACAGGAAGCACTCCAGCAAGGTCGCCCCTACGTTGCAACCCGACTGCTGCAGCCAGCGCTGCGCGACAGCACCCGGCGGACGCCGGAAGTAGAGCTCCTTGCCGCGCGCGCGAGCGCTGCCTGGGGCGGCTGGGGCGAGGTGCGTAAGGCATTGAGCGGTGCCACGTGGCTGGACAGGCGATTTGCCGGGGAGGGTCATGAACTTCTGGCTCGTGCGGCGCTGGGAGAGAACGACGATTCGCTCGCGGTGGAACATGCACGGTCCTCCGTGGAGCACGCACCGGTAGACAGCGTACGCGGCGCTCGCCTCACGCTTCTCGCACGCGCGCTCGACCGCCGTGAGCAGCGTGAGGCGGCAACGTCCGCATACCTTAACGCGGCCCGTCTGCTTCCGGGAATTGCGGACTGGCTGGCACTTCGCGCCGCAGGCGTTGCGGACGACAGCGCGACACGCGCCGGAATTTATGCCGAACTCGTGAGCGGCCTGACTCGAACGCGCATCGGGATAAGCGAGGCCCAGGCGCGCAGACGTACCGGCGACACACTCGGCGCCGCCCGGGCTTATGCAGCACTGGGTGACACCGCCACCGCGCTGTCCCTGGAACTTGCCGTGTCGGACTCCTCCGATCGCGGGCAGCTTCGGGCGCGGCTCCTGGCGCTCGTGCGGAGCCGAACGGGCACGTCGCAGGCAGCATCTGCGGCTGCGCTATTGAGCCGCGAGTACACGAACCTGTCGCCTGACGAGCTCCTGCTGGTGGCACGCGCCACCGTACGGGGCGGATCTGCGGCGAATGCCGTTCGCGCATACGATGCGGCATTCGCCACAGGCGCCGGAACCCCGGAAGACAGACTGTCCTACGCAGACGCACTGTTCGCCACTCGCAACAACGAGCTGGCGGCGCGCATGTACGCTCAGGTTCCGGCGTCACATCCGCGTCGTGGCGAGGCGATGTACGACCAGGCCAGATCGCAGCTGCGTGCCGGCAACCTTGCCGCATCGCGAGCAACGTTGCGTCGCATCCTGACCGAACGCCCGTCCGATACTGCCAATGCTGCGCGGGCGCTGTACCTGCTTGCCGACCTTGCGACCGACGAGAATCGCGACTCCGACGCTCGCGAGGCCTACCGCGGCGTGGTAACGCGTTACCCCGGCAGCAACATAGCAGCACTCTCTGGGTTTCACGCGGCGCTGATTGCATTCATAGACGGCAACCACCGCACGGCCGCTGGCGAACTGGATGACGTCGTCAGGCGCTGGCCGAGGTCGGCAGAGGTGAATCGTGCGCGATACTGGGCCGGCAGGGCGCACCATGCGGCGGGAAATGCAGACACCGCCCGCGCACGATGGCAGGCAGTGGTGCGATCCGACCCTCGCTCCTACTATGCAACCCGCAGCCGCGAGCGGCTGGGCGGACAGTCATGGTCACGCCCGTCTTCGGGTAGCGAAGTGCCGCGCATGCCTGACGTGGATTCGGCCGCCGCGCGTATTGCGCTTCTCGAAGCGCTCGGCATGACGCAGGAGGCAAACCTCGAGACGAACGCGCTCGCCGAGGGCGCCACGTCGTCACTGCAGCGGGCCGTTGCCGTTGGGCACGCCCTGCTCGCCCTGCAGCATCCGTCCCCGGCAATCCGAGTTGGACTCCGCGCCGCACCGATGGGCGGCGACACGCTTAGCGCGGTTTTCGACCTGCTGTATCCCATCGTGCACGGCGAGGTGCTAGCGGCCGAGTCGCGCGAGCGGAACCTGGATCCGGCGCTGGTTGCGGCACTCATCAGGCAGGAGTCGAACTTCGAACCCCGAGCTACGTCGCCGGCCGGTGCCCGCGGCCTGATGCAGCTGATGCCTGCAGTCGGACGTCAGGTGGCAAACGGACTGGGCTACCCGGTATGGGACCCTGCCCTTCTCTACCAGCCGGATGTGAACGTGGAGCTGGGCACCACCCACCTGGCATCGCTCGTGAGGCAGCGGGAGGCAGTAGAGCACGTGCTCGCGGCGTACAACGCCGGCGGAACGCCGGTGGCCCGCTGGCTGACGAAGCGCGGTGCGTCCGACCCCGAGGTATTCACCGAGCGTATCTCGTATGCGGAAACGAGGGACTACGTGCGGGTGGTGCTGCGGAACAGGGAGATCTACGAGGGGACAGGTGTCAGGTATTAGGTGTTAAGGCGTTAGGTGTTAGGGCTTTAGTGCGAGCTGCGGCTCGCGACCATCTCCGCCGCACGATCAAGAGGCCGCTTTGCGGCCTCCCCTAACCCGTAACCCCTAACCCCTAACCCGTAACCCGTGCCCTAAGCCGACACCCCACCGAAAACCTCCCATTGCTCGCCGACAGCTGCCGCTGGATCACCTCGCGCGTTACCTCATCCAGCCGCGCACGCGTCACGTTCGGGTCCCACGGTGCCTGATCCAGGAACCGTATCCTGGCGTCGGCGCGTGGCGACGTGCTGGTGCGCGCTCTCTCCGCCAACAGTCCGCGTGCAACTGATTCCGCGGTGAGCCACACGAGTTGGCCGCGCGCTCGAGTAAGTTCCTCGTCACCGTCCGGGGCCGTCGAACATAACGGGTCGGACACCGTGGGCACCTGAAGAACGGACGGCGCGGTGCGGGTGCCGAGTGGCACGACGCGCGACACAACGGGCGGCATGGAACCCGGAGCAGGACCGGCCGACGGCGATGCATCCCAGCGATCCAGCATGTGCCTCGTGAGGCCATACGCATTAATCGCCTTGCCTCGTCCGTACGTATGCAGGAACCACTCACGCCCTGCCGGGTCGGCCGCAGACATCTCGTCCAGCGTTGCCATCATCGCCTCGGCGGCCTCGCCCAACGCGTCAGGCGGAAGGCTGGACGCATAACCCGTAAGCAGCTCGTCCTGCACCGCGGTGAGATAACCGTTAGTGCGGCCCAGACGCGCGAGCGACGCTGCCACATACCAGTCCACGCTTCGCGCGAATACCTCCGTAGGGCGCGGCGGCGTGCGTGATGACTCGTCTGCACCCGGAGGCGCAAGCGTAGCCATGGTCAGCTGCGCCATTCTCGCAGCCAACGGCCCACGTTGCTCTCGAACCGCAACGTCCGTCATGTACTCGCCGCGGCGGCCCGTGATCTTCGTGGCAACCTGCCAGTCCAGGTCGTGCGCAAACTCGTGCGCGATGGCACCCGCACCCGTGTGCGGCGGCAGGTAGATGGTACGAGTACGCGGCTGGTGAACGGCCAGCGCCGGTGCCGAGAGCGGATGCTCGCCGAAGTGAACCCCAACGCCTTTGGCCGAGAAGCTCGGGAACACGCGCTGAAGATCTACGAGCGCAGACGCCAGCATCCGGTTGAGGTAAGGACGCCACTCCGTGGGCAGCTCCGCGTCGTAACTGATGGACGCAAGCTGAAAACGACTCTTGAGCTCAGCGACGGTCGGTCCACCTGAGCCGGGCTGCCAGGGCTCCTCCTGCCCGTAGGTGCGCATGGACGCGGCGGCCCACAGCGCAACGCGGGCAGGCGCGCGCCCCGCGCCGGTGCCTATTCGTGCGTACTCCGCAACGAGCGATTCCTCGGCAACGGCCCTGTCTACGAAGCGCTCCCGCTCCTTTCGCTCCCGCGTCGTGCGAGAACGCAGCACCGAATAGCGCAACCCGGAAACCGCAACCCTGATCGGCGCCTGCGGCGGCGCGCCACGAACACTCGGCAGATCGCCAAGCCGAGATCCCAGTTCGCGCGACAGGAATGAGGAGGAGGCAGTGGGCGGAGTAACGAGCACGTCGTTCACATACTCAGAGTCGGACGTCGCCATGCTACGCAACTGCTTCAACAGTCCGTCAGCTATTGCAACAGCCTCCTTCTCCCCAGCACCCGTGGAATGCGCGAGCACAGGCTGCTCCACTTCGAACCTGCGCGTGGCACGCCAGATTCGCAGCAGCTGCATGACGTCTGCGTCGTCTCGTTCGGCAGTACGCAGCAGTGCGATTGCATCGTTGCGTGCGACAACCCGGTCTCGCACGAGTGCAGCGGCTCGTCCCACCGGCAGCACTGCACTCTGCTGCACCAGCCTTTCCGCCACGGCCAGCCTGTACGCAATGCGAACTGCGAGCTCACCGGAGCGGGGGTCCTTCGCGGACAGGATCGTTCGCTCCACAACCCCACCGTGCTGCTCACCGGTGATACCGAAGTTGCGCATGCTTACCATAAGCGAGTCGAGCGCGCCCCACTGCGGGTTGTACACCTCGCCATCGACTGTCATGGCGAGAAGCGCCCACGCCACCTGATTGCGCACAGGCTCCGGCAGCCGCCTGTCCAGCTGGGCGCTGTGCGCGAGCCGGAACGGGCTGCCCATCCCAAGCCGCGCGCGCTCCAGGTAGCCCAGCGTAATCAGGAGAATCGGCTCCGCGGAGTCAGGCTCGACTCTGCGGGCGGTCTCCTCCACCTGCGCTCGCCACTGCCGCGCCTCATCGAGGTTCCTGGACATGCGCGGCCCAACATCGCCCTCGCGGCATCCCGCAACGAGGAGCGATACTACCGCCAGGGCGGCAACGAGAGGGCGACGCATGCTCACAATCGCGTGACGGTGTGGTGAGAGGTATGGCAACATGGGTCCACGACGCGTACCTGCAGCGAGCGGCGGGTGCGGGCAGCGCGCAATGCGAACCTATACTTCCGTACCCCGTGGCGGGCTGGAGGTTGCCGTGCCGAACCGGGGGGAATCTGTGGTCGTAGTTCGGAGAGGGCTGTACCGGTAGCCGGTTGCAGTCCACTCGATTGGTCCTTAACGCGATGCAGCGCGATTGTGCTGTGCGATTGCGCGTATAGCCAAGTATACAATCGGTGTAGAGATGACGAACGGATGGATCGTGCGGCTTTCGGCATCAGTGCTTTGTGTGTATGCACTGTCGGCCTGTGCGTCTGCATCACAGGAGCGTGAGGGCGGGTTGGCGGTACGGCCGGCCGAGCAGGCTGTGCCGCAGTCGCTGGCAGAGGGCGTAGCGAGTGACCCCCTGCCGTTCGATCCGCTCGTGAGGCGGGGCCGGCTGGAGAACGGCCTTACATGGTACATACGCCCGAACTCGAGACCGGAGAATCGCGCCGAGCTGAGGCTCGTGGTCAATGCCGGGTCGATCCTCGAAGACTCCACCCAGCTCGGCCTGGCGCACGTCGTGGAGCACATGGCGTTCAACGGCACTGAGGAGTTCGAGAAGCAGGAAATAGTACGCTATCTGGAATCCGTGGGCACTCGCTTCGGTGCAGACCTGAACGCCTACACGAGCTTCGACGAAACCGTCTACGAACTCACGGTACCAACGGATTCTGCAGGCCTGCTTCAGAAAGGCCTGCACATTCTCGCGGAATGGGCGCATGCAGTGACGTTCGACTCCGCGGAAGTGGAGCGGGAACGGCCGGTGGTGCTGGAGGAATGGCGTGTTGGTCAGGGTGCGGGTGCGCGGCTGCGTGACATACAGTTCCCCGTACTGTTTGCTGGCTCCGCGTACGCGGAGCGACTCCCGATCGGCACGGAGCA
>DATGOL010000025.1:0-30910 GCA_035306065.1 Gemmatimonadales bacterium
GCTTCCATTTAGCAATCCGTCGCCGCGCGCGACGGCACCCTCGAGCGGGTGACCGAACTCACACATTCGCGCGTTTTTCCTGGTTCACGCGGTGCCGGCAGGCGCTAACCGGCGCTCCCGAGCCGTGATATGCTGGCCGCCATTACGCCGGTGCGGTAGGTTGAAAGGACATGCCTGAACTGGACACACCCCAGAGCCTTCCCGAGGCTGATCTCAACGCACTCGAGGCACGGTTGCGCGATGCAACCACACTCATCGCAGACCTGAAAGCGCGCGATGAGCTGAAAACGCAGTTTCTCTCCAACATTTCGCACGACCTCCGCACGCCGCTCACAGCCATAATCACCCACGCGGAAATCCTTCGGGACGGCATGCTCGGTCCCGTGACGGACCGTCAGCTGGACAGCCTGCACGGCATCATAAACGGCGGTCGCCAGCTGCTTGGCATGGTGAGCGAGATTCTCACCTACGCTCGCGGGGCCGCCAATCAGATGGCACTCGACTGCGTGCCGGTACGGGTAGACGACCTGCTTCGCCTGGCGCGCGAGTTGAACGAGCCGCTATGCGCCAGGAAGGGCGTAACCTTTCAGGTTGACATGTCCGACGACGTGCCGATAGTCGAAGCCGACCGCGAGAAGCTTACACACGTGCTCTCCAACCTGATCGGCAATGCAATAGCGTTTACGCCGCCAGGCGGCCGAGTGTGGGTGCATGCACAGCCGTGGACAACGGATTCCCACCGCGAAGTTCGCTTTGAAGTTGGAGACACCGGCATCGGCATAGCTCCGGAGAATCACAAGCTGATCTTCATGGAATTTGCGCAGGTGGACTCCTCGCCGTCTCGCCGGCATCACGGCACGGGGCTCGGCCTGACGATTGCCAGGCGCTTCGTGGAGCTGCATGGCGGACGTCTCTGGGTGGAGAGCGAACTCGGAAGCGGCAGCCGATTCTACTTCACCGTGCCTGCCGAGCGTACGGGCTGAGGTGACGTTGGCATGAGCGTGGTTCTCGTGGTGGAGGACAACTCCCTTGTTGTGGACGCGATGCGCGTTCTGCTGGAGTCCGGAGGCCATGACGTTGTCACCGCCGGAACCGTTGCAGACACTATTGCGCAGGTTCGGGAGCGGGCGCCGGTGCTCGTGCTGCTGGACCTGACACTGCCCGATGGCAGCGGACTGGACGCCCTGCGTGAGTACGCGGGCACGGCGGCCCGCAAGCCCATAACCGTTGCCCTGACGGGTCACGATGACCCCGGCCTCAGAAAGAAGTGCCTCGAGGCCGGATGTCGTGAGGTGTTGCTGAAACCCGTACCGGCACGCGAACTCATGGCCCACGTGAACGGCTGGATGGCGGAGGCGCGTGAGGCGGGCGACGCCTGAAAGCGCGATATCGCACACCTGATCCTCATCGGCTGCCTCACGCGTCCCGTTCGAGTCAGCTGCCGTGCGCGTTCGCTTCACGCCATTCTGCGTTACACGCCCAGGTGTCGCCAGTTGCCTCGCACGCCAGGAGCGTGTTCAATGCCTCAGATGCGCGAGCGGATGGCCTCCGGGGTGAGCGACTGAAGCTTGGACGCCATGATCGTGAAGTAGTCCGTGACCATCAGGATTCCCACCACGATCAGCAGGATTCCCGCAATCCGGTTCACCGTTCCCATGTGCTTCCTGAGCCAGCCGAATACGCCGAGGAAGCGCTCCACGGCGATCGCCGCCAGGAAGAAGGGCACGGCAAGCCCCAGCGAGTACGCACCCAGGAGCAGCACCCCCTGCTTTACGTCGGCCTGGGACGTGCTGTACGCCAGTATGGAGCCGAGTATGGGCCCGATGCATGGCGTCCACCCTGCGCCGAATGCTATTCCCACCAGTACCGTACCCAGGTAGCCGATAGGCTTGTCCGCCAGGTGCACCCTGCGCTCGCGAGTTAGAATGCCCAGGTTGAAAACGCCGAGCAGATACAATCCGAACACGATTACCAGCGCACCACCGATTCGCGTTATCCATTCCCGATACGTAAGCAGCACACGCCCCAGCAGGGTTGCGGTTGCTCCGAGAGCGATGAATATCAGCGAGAAGCCCAGTATGAAGAGCAGGGCGTGCACCAGCGCAGTACGCCGTGACCGCTGCACGTCATCGAGGCTCAGCCCCGTTATGAACGTGACATAGCTCGGAACCAGAGGCAGCACGCATGGCGAGAGGAACGACAGCAGGCCCGCACTGAAAGCGATGCCGAAACCGATGGAAAGTGACGTGTCCATTGCGAGTCCGATTGCACCTCGCGAGTCGCCCGATCATGCGCCGGATGCGCCGGATGCGCCCCAGTCGTGGTCAGGCGCGGAGCGACGCGACCGCATACCGCCCGCGGCTCGTCGGCTCCTTCGCTGGTACTACGCGCTGAAATATCGGCTGTTTCGCCGCGAGGCGCACGTCCCGGATGGAATAAGAGGCCTGATAGTGCTCCAGATCGATGCGCTTTCGCATGCGGATCTCCGGCGCGCGCTCGACATGGGCTACTGCCCCACCATCAGCCGACTCATGGACCGGCACGGATACAAGCTCCGGCGCTGGTTCTGCGGCCTTCCCTCCGCCACTCCGTACTGCCAGGCAGGGATCTTTCACGGCGAGAACGCCGGAATACCCGCCTTCCGCTTCTACCTGAAGGACGAACAGCGCGTGGTTACCTGTAACGCGCCGCAGGGTGTGCAATACATTCGCGACAGGCTGCACACACCCGGCGCGCTTGCCGGAGGCTCCAGCTATGTGAACCTGCTCGATGGCGACGCCGATACAGTTGCATTCACCGTCGCAACACGCGAGAAAACCTCCGTGTACGCGCGACTTGGCGGAACTCGCATGGCCGTGCTCATTCTGCTCCATCCGATCCGCGTTCTCCGCATGGCCTTTCAGGCGTCCGCAGAATGGCTTCTGGAAGAGTGGGCCCGGTTTCGCGCCGAGCTGGGTCGCCGGCGTATCACTCATGCCGAGGGAATATTTCCGTTCGTCAGGATCCTGAGCAACGTTGTCGTGCGCGAGCTCCAGACGATGGCCATACTGCTGGATATCTACCTCGGCGTGCCGGTGATTTACAGCACGTACATGCAGCACGATGAGCTCGCGCATCACTTCGGACCAACCAGCCGCCATACGCTGAGCGACCTCCGGCGCACCGATGCACGCATTCGCGAGATCTGGCGAATGGTTCGTCTGTCCGAGCGACGTGACTACGACCTGGTGATTCTCTCGGATCACGGCATGACGCCGGCACAGAGCTACCGGGTACTCTTTCGCGAGTCGCTAGGCAGGACCATACAGACTATGCTGGATCGCGCACCGCCGGTGGGAGGTACGCAGGAGTGGCGCGCCGTGGAGAGCTACGGTGAAGCCGGCGAGTACGCCGACATGGGCCCGCGCGTGATGGACACGGTTCGCGCTGTGATGCCGCCGCGCCGCAAGATGTTGCGGAGCAGGCTTTCCGGCCTCGCAGCGTGGTGGCGGCAGCACTACGGCATTCGCGAGATCATCATGCCGGAGAAGTATCTGGTGGCTGCGCATCACGATGTGGTGATCACCTACAGCTCCTGCCTGGCACTCGTGTACTTCGCCGAAGACAGCAATCGCCTCACGGTGCAGGATGTTCTTGCCAGTCCGCGCCGGCGCCATCTGTACGAGTCCCTGCTCGCGCATGACGCCATCGGGCTCGTGGCAATGCTGGATGCAGACGGCTCCGTTCATGTGTCGTCGGAGAATGGCCGTGCCCGTGTGAGTGATGGACAGCTTACGGTGAGCGAGGGTTCCAATCCGCTCGAGATGTACGGAACGGAGCCGGTTGCCATACGTGCGCTCGAGTCGCTCGTGAAGCAGCACAACGCCGGAGACATGGTACTCTTCGGTGCGTATGACGGCTACACGATCGTCAGCTTCGATGACCAGGTGGGAGCCCACGGCTCACTTGGAGGTGACCAGGTGTGGCCCTTCCTTCTCACGCCTCCCACGATTGACCTGGCAGGCGTGAAGCTGGAGGACGCACGGGACCTCTATTCCACCGTCATGCGTGGAGGCACAGGCAGAGAGTCACGGAAGGCAGCCGATACAGCACAGGAACACGGTATGGCCACCTGACGATGGCCGGAGCGCAGCCTATTCACTCCCCTGCCATGGAGTGTTACTGACTGCCACTGCAAGCTGTTCGGGAGTCATCCGTTCCACCTCTGCCATGTCGCCGGTGCGTCGCTGAACTCCGCGCACTACGGCATCCACAGTGACGAGCGGGGCGTCGGCCTCCTCCCGGATATCCAGCTCCCAGCTGCCGCGATCCGGGCCCTTGAGCACGAGGTGATAGCGGGCGGTGTACACGGTATGCCTGACGCGAGCCGGCCTGGCCGGTGTGTCGGCGGATTCCACGTCGTTCGTCGCAGAATCCACCTCCGGTTCCGCGACGTCCGCAACGCCCTCCACGCTCGGTTCCTCCGGAAACGTGGCAAATACCGCCAGACCCGTCTCGCTCCCACCCTGTCGAATCGGGGCAAACCGGTGCAGCTCAGCCATTCGCTCGAGCGGAATCTGCTCCAGAATCGCCCGCAGAAATCGCTGCTGCGTTTCCGTGATCACTTCTGCGCTCATCGTGCCTCCCCGGCCGGGGAACCCGAAATCGCTCGTGAGGCTGTCTCCCGCTCCACGTACAAACGCAGGATGTGCATGAAGTCCTGCGCATTCGTCACCACCCCGTACGCCTGGTGCGTTCCGCGGTCCTTCAGCTTGCTCACCACGAACTCCGAAGAATCCACACAGATGGTGGGCAGTTCGCGCAGATCGCCGTTGCCCGCATCGTAGAACGCCGGCAGCATGTTTCCTGTCGCAATTGCGTGGAGCGCGGTAGCTACGAGCACAACCATCGTGGCACGCCTGGTGTGGTCACGCATCGCATTCTGCGCGGCAATGGCATCAGTCACAACGTCGGGAAGCGGACCGTCGTCCCGAATGGAGCCGCACAGCACGAACGGAATGCCGTGCCTGACGCATGCGTGCATGATTCCGTCAGTCACCACCCCCTGCTCCACCGCGGCGGCAATCGAGCCGGCAGCACGCACGGCATTGATCGCGCGCATGTGAAGCCCGTGTCCTCCGCTGGATGCCTCACCTGTGCCGGTCATCCCGAGCGTCGTACCGAATATGGACGCTTCGATGTCGTGAACGGCCACCGCGTTACCTGCCAGCAACGCTCCCACAAACCCCTGCTCGATGAACCACACCATGTCATCCCGAGCCCGCGAATGCACCAGTGCCGGACCCGTCACCCACACCGTATAGCCGCCCGCATCACGCTGCTCCAGGAGCAGCCGCGCCATCACTCCGTAATCAATCGGCTTCTCGCGGGAAACCGAACTGGTCATGAAGCGGAACTCTTCACCACCTTCGGCTCCGCCCGTTGCGACTTCCACGAACCCGCGCGAATGCACGAAGATCCCTTCTCCGCCATCCTCGCGCATTCCCATGGCCACCAGCTCGCCCGCGCTTACGCGGCGTCCCTCGCGCGCCCACAGTTCGCCGGCACTGTCCAGCACGATCGCGGCATCCATCCGCGGCTCGCGTGGCATGATCCACCTGCCATCCACACGGACGTACGTAGGCAGGTTCGTTGTAGTGAAAAAGCCTTCAGGCAGTACGCCGTCCGACGGTGCGGGTTGAAAGCGAGCGTCGGGCGCGCCATCGAGTGCAGGCGCCGAGAAGTCGGGAGGGGTGTAGTTGGACACGCCTAAACATCGCCGCAGGGAAGGTTTGCTTCAAGCGGCGCCCACCCCGCCCGCCACACGGTCAGAGCAGTGACACGGGGTCCCGGTCCACGATTACCCGCAATCCTGCCCTCCGCGGTACGTCGAATCGCTCCAGCAGGTAGCGCGATACTCGGCTCAGCAGCTTCGCGTCGTCCGTTCTGAGCAGCATGTGCCAGCGCCAGCGGTTCTTGATTCGCTCCAGCGCGCAAGGAGCGGCGCCAACCACCTCCATCCTGCCCGCGGCACGCTGCTTCACGAGATCGCGCAGCCAGTCGGCAGCCTCACCCGCAAGCTGCGCCGTAGCGCTTTCCGACGTTCCACTCACCACCACATTCGTCAGCTTCGTGTACGGCGGATACCTGGGTGACTCCCTTCCGCGAAGCTCCTCCTCCACGAACGCGTGGTAGTCGTGACTCACGGCATAACGCACGGCGTGATGATCGGGGGTGCGCGTCTGGATGATCACCCGCCCGCCCTTCGCTCCGCGCCCTGCCCTTCCCGCCACCTGGGCCAACAGCTGAAAGCAACGCTCCGACGCACGAAAATCCGGCAGGTTGATGCCGACATCCGCATCCACCACACCCACCAGTGTGACGTTGGGGAAGTCCAGTCCCTTCGCAATCATCTGCGTTCCCAGCAGGATGTCTACCTCACCGCGGCCAACACGGTCGAGGATCTCGGCGTGCGCCCACTTGCCGCTCGTGGTATCCACGTCCATGCGCGCAATACGTGCGCTTGCATAGCGTTCGCTCACCAGCCGTTCCACCTGCTGTGTTCCGAGACCGCGCTGCCGCATCGTGCTGCCCGAACACCTGGGGCACTTGTCGTCAGGCTGCTCCTGGTACTGGCAGTAGTGGCACACCAGGCGCTCAGGCAGCCTGTGATACGTGAGGCTGATCGAGCAGTTGGGACAGGCAGACACGTTGCCGCAGTCGCGACATTGCATGAACGACGCATAGCCGCGACGGTTCAGAAGCAGGATGGTCTGCTCGCCCTTACCAAGCCGGTCTGCAATTGCATGCTCCAGTTCCGGGGCGATCACAGCCTGGAATGCGGCATCGGCAAAGCCCGTGCGCTGCGCCTGCTTTCGCGCTTCTGCTCGTGAGGCGCGCAGGTCCAGTACCTCCATGACGGGCAGCTTCGCCAGTCCTGCTCGATCCGGAAGCACGAGGCGCTGGAACTTTCCGCGCTGCACACGCACCCAGCTCTCGAGACTCGGCGTTGCGGAGCCAAGCACGCACACGGCACCCGCGAGCCGCGAGCGAACCACCGCCACCTCACGAGCGTGGTACCGCGGCGCATCGCTCTGCTTGTAGCTGGACTCGTGCTCCTCGTCCACGATCACGGCGCCAAGGTTGCGCACCGGCGCAAAGATGGCAGAGCGCGCACCTACGGCGATCTGCCGCTCTCCACGCTCGAGTGCAAGCCACGCATCGTAGCGCTCGCCATCCGAAAGCGCCGAGTGCAGCACTGCAACCCGATCACCGAACACCGAGCGGAACCTGTCCACCGTCTGCGGCGTGAGGGCGATTTCCGGAACGAGAACTATTGCGCCCTTTCCGCGACGCAGCACGATGTCTCGCAGCACCTCCAGGTACACGAGTGTCTTGCCGCTTCCGGTAATGCCGTGCAGCAGGAACGTGGCTCCAGGTTCGGCCTGACGAATGGCATCGATCGCAGTGCCCTGCGCCTTACTGGGCTCGTGGGTGTGCTCGGCACCCGGATTCCGATTCACGAACGGGTCGCGGGATACCACCTCGCTCGCCACCTCCACCAGCCCGCGCTTCTCCAAAGCCTTGAGCACCGAAGGCGAGAAGCTGAGCTGCTCCAGCAGATGATCCACAGCGGCTCGTCCGCCGAATGACTCGATCAACTCGTAGAGCGCGCGCTGCTGCTTCGCTCGTCCGAACGTCTCGTCGCGCAGCATCAGCGACGGAATGGCCTCCACGATGGTTGCCACACGCCGCGTGCGCTGCGAAGGGTTGGGCTGTGCCGCGCCCGAGAGCACCGCCGGCAGGATGCTGCGCAGCACGAGGCCGAGTGGCGCGGCATAGTAAGCGGACATCCACTTGGCCAGCTCCAGCATGTGCCCGTCGAGCACCGGTTCCGCGTCCGGCAGCGAGAGTATGTCGCGCGGCTTGATGCGTGCGGCGGATTCCGGATCGGCCGGGCCCATGACAATCCCAACCAGCTTGTCGCGGCGAAACGGAACCACAACCCGGGTACCCGCTGCAACATTCGCAGCAAGCACCTCGGGAATGGCGTACGTAAAGGTGCGAAAGAGCGGTACCGGGAGTGCTACGTCAACGAGAGCTCCCACAGCAGCACGGCTCAGTTGGGAGTGACGCCGATTCCCGGGGCGTCCGAGACGCTGATCCGGCCCTCGGCGATGCTCACACCGGTGAACGGATCGTTCGCCAGCAGGGCCGCTCCGTCCAGGTCTGCGAAATCGAGCAACGGCGCCATGTGCGCTACCGCACCGATCCCCAGCGAGCTCTCGATCATGCAGCCGGCCATCACGAGCATTCCGTGCGATCGGGCTGTCGTCACGATGCGAACCGCCTCGCGAAGACCGCCGCACTTGGCGAGCTTCAGGTTCACGCCGTCCACCACTCCCACCAGACGAGCGACGTCCTTGCTCGTGAGGCAGGACTCGTCTGCTATGATCGGCAGCGGGCTCCGCTCGCGAACGAAGCGCAGCCCCTCGATGTCATGCGCCTGGAGCGGCTGCTCCAGGAACTCCACGTCATAGTCGTGGAGGATCTCCGCCATGCGCACGGCCTGACGCGGAGTCCAGGCAGCGTTGGCGTCCACGCGCAGCACCTTGTTCGGCGCAGCCTTTCGAATGATGTGCAGAATGTCCCGATCGCGATCCGTTCCCAGCTTCACCTTGAGAATGGGATAGTCCGCAGCTTCCTCCACACGCTGGCGAAGCGTGTCGTCATCGGCGATGCCTATGGTGTAGCTCGAACGCGGAGACGCTGCCGGATTCAGCCCCAGCAGCCTGTACAGAGGTACGCCGAGTCGCTTTGCCACGAGGTCGTGCAGCGCCGCGCTTACGGCACTGCGCGCGCTCGCGTTGTACCGTAGCGCCTTCTCCATCGCCTGCTCGGCACCTTCCAGGTCGAACGGGTCCAGCTCTTCGATGAGCGGCCGCAGCACCTCCAGCGCCACCACTACACTCTCAGCGGTTTCGCCGTAGAAACGATTCGGTGCGGCCTCGCCCCATCCTTCCACGCCGTCGTTGTCACGAACCTTCACCCACACGGTTTTCCATCCGCTCGAACCGCCCCTGGCGATAACGAAAGGATGACGCGTATTCAGGTTGAGAAACTGATGTGAGAGCTGCAGGGTTTGCGACATGGGACTCGAGAGGCAGGCAAAGCCGCGCGAAAGGGTTTGGAGAACAAGCGAGTGAGGAACAGCCCTGGTGGCCGGCGCGCTGTGTTATCGGTGCAGGCTCCCGGCTTCAGCCACTGAACGCGACCACGGGTGCAAGATACTGCGTAGGGTGATGCATCGAACGAACGACGCAAGCTAGCGACCTCAGCGGCCTGCCGCTCCTCCCGCGGGCGTTACCGGGCGCAGCGCCAGCCATGCACTGCGGGAATCACCCGCCACGCCGGACTCCCCCAGGTAGCCGATGAGTGCTTCTGCCAGGTCCTGCCCTCGCTGGTAGCGCGCATCCGGATCCTTCGCCAGTGCCCGCGCAACGATGGCAGCAAGGCCGGGCTCGATTCGCGAATCAATCGTCTCGAGCGCTACCGGCTGCTCATGCACCTGCTTGTAGCTAACGGAATACGCATCGGCGCCATCGAATGGCGGAAAGCCTACCAGCGTTTCGTACAGAACAACCCCCACGGCGTACACGTCGCTCCGGCCGTCCACCAGTCGCCCCATGGCTTGCTCGGGAGACATGTAGTGGGGCGTTCCCATCGCACGCCCGGTACCCGTAAGGCGCGCATGAAAGCGCGCGGTTGCAATCCCGAAGTCCGTGATGAGCGCGTAACCGTCCTCGTCGAAGAGTACGTTATCCGGCTTCACGTCACGGTGTACGATGCCGCGCCGGTGAGCGTAGTCCAGCGCCACGGCCATCTGAGCTGCAACTACCGCAGCGCGCCTCGGCTCCACCACGCGATCGCGCGCAAGTTCGTCCGCAAGCGACCCCCCGGGCAGGAAGGGCATAACGATGTACACTCCCTCTGGCGACGCACCGAAGTCCAGGATACCGCAGATGTGCGGATGCACCAGCCGCGCAGCAGCCTCCGCCTCACGACGGAAGCGCTCCCGCATTTCGTCTTCCTTCGCCAGGTGCGCATGCAACACCTTCAACGCCAGCGGACGACCCAGCTGATGGTGAACGGCGTGGTACACATTCGCCATTCCGCCGCCACCTATACGCCTGATAACACGATAGCGGTTGCCCGTCATCCGCCGGAGGTTCGTGAGTTCCTCGTCCGGCTGCTCTCCCGGAGTATCGGGCAGCTCCGGCAGCACGGAGTCGCACCGCGTACAACGCACCGCACGCGCGCGGCTCCAGGTTCCACATTGCGGACAGAACAAATCAGTCTCCGATCGTTACTCGGTGCAGTAAGCGGTTGCCACCGTGGACGGCTGCTTCCTCTCCAACCCCGGCGCATCGTGCCACCACAGAATGACGACCGGCCACGCGTTGCCGTATCGCTCGATGCTTGCCGCAACCTCCGTCAGCCTTGTGGCAACCGCCGAACCGTTCGCTGCCGCAACGGTCACAGTGCGTCGCGCTCCTCTGGCTCACGCGGCCACTTCACCCCTCGCAGCAGCTGAAAGCCGAGCGCCCGCTCACGCGAAAGTTCGCGCAACAGGTCTTCCTCCTGCTGAACCGCATCGCGCGCAGCCTTCCAGCCCGCAGACTTCCACGCCCTGCTCACGATACGCATCCTGTCGCGCCAGCCGAGCGCGTCTTCTTCCTCGTCCTGCACCGGAGGGCGTGTCCAGTCCTGTACCTGAATGTCAACCAGCCCCGCGTCCCGCAGCATCTGCTTCCACTCCACCAGCAGGTGCGGACGCAACCCGAGCCTCTCCACCACGGCCTCTCGCGCACCAGCGGGAATGTCTGACGACCACGTAAGCTGGAGCAGCACCACCACTCCCATTGGCTTCACCACACGCGCCAATTCAGCAATCGAGTGCGCCGGCCCTTCCACGGCGGCAATTCCGGGCTCGCCAACGGCAGCGTCAAAAACCTCATCCTCGTGCGGAAGGTCATCGGGCGCCCCCTGCTGGAATGTGACCGGCAGACGCAGCCCGTCGCCACGCGCAGCCAGTTCACGAATGCGCCTGTCAGCCGCCTCGATGGCAGCGGCGTCCTGGTCCACCCCGGTAACGGACGCACCGGTGCGCGTCGCCAGCCACTCCACCGTGGAACCATCGCCGCAGGCAGATACCAGCACCTCACGCCCCGGCCGTGCCTCCACGAGCGCGGCTATCTCGCGATAGAGATCGTCCGGTGTGGCTCGCCAGCGGCCCAGCACGGATCGCTGCGCAAGACGCAGCACTCCGGGCACCGGCGGCACCCGTAAAGGCGTCTCAGGCGGCACTCCCTCACCTGCAACGTCCTCAGCCATCGAGCAGCGTACGCAGGTGAATGGCGCATGCGCTGCCTAGCGCATCCGGTACGTAGCCGCCCTCCAGCACGCTCACCACGCGCCCTCCACACCAGTCAGCCGATCGCTCGGTCACAATGCGGGTCAGCGTGTCTACATCCTCCAATCGGAGAGTGAAGCCGCCCAGGGGATCTCCGGCCAGGCAGTCGAATCCTGCCGAAACCAGCACCAGATCCGGCGTCCAGTCAAGCGTAGCCCTGGTGAGACCCTCTTCCAGTGCCCGCAGGTACTCCATCGGGCGCAGGCCCCCGCGCAGCGGCACATTCCACACGTTCTCACATGCACCCCGATCCTCGGCAGCGCCAGTGCCCGGGAAGAGCAACCACTGGTGCATAGACACGTAGCGGATGCCCGGATCGTGTTCCACCATCGCCTGGGTACCATTGCCGTGATGCACGTCCCAATCCACCACGAGCACACGGTCCATGCCATGCATCGAACGTGCGGCGAGCGCGGCTATGCCAACGTTCCCAAGCAGGCAGAACCCCATTCCGCGATCGGGCAGTGCGTGGTGACCTGGCGGCCGCACCGCACAGAGTGCCCTGCGAACGGTTCCATCTGCCACCCGCTCCACTGCTTCGATAACACAGCCCAGAGACGCCGTGGCCGCATCCCACGAGCCGGTACTCACCACGGTCTCGTTGTCCAGCCTGCCGCCGCCCTCTCGAGCCAGTTCCTGCAGCATGGCCAGATATTCATCCTGATGGCCAATCCGGCATTCATCCAGCGTTGCGTGTCGGCCGCCCAGGTGCTCCAGCCGCATGAACAGCTCTGGATCATCCCGAACTGCACGCATTACTGCACGCAACCGTCCGACATGCTCGGGGTGGCCCCACCCGGTATCGTGCGCTCCGCAGTCGCTATGCGAAATGAGGGCTACGGACATTACCGTCATGCCAGTCCGCGGAATCGCCGTGAGGCCCACTCCGCGAGAAGAGCCAGAATCGCAATGCCGAAAAGCCACCAGCGAAAAATGCCGCGGCTCTCGATGGTATCTGCCTCCTGCAGGGGTGCGCTCTCGTCAGGTGGGCCTATCGTGGCGAGGAGTGCGGCCACAGGCGTTTCGTCGGCATGCGTCCATGGCTGGCTCACGGCACTGCCTGACGACGGTGCATACGCCACCGATTGCACCAGGGAAGACCACCATGCGCGGTGAGCCACCGGCGCACCCTCGCCTCCCGCAAGACGCCAGCGCCAACTCTCCTGGTAGCCGGTCTGCAGCACGCGACCCGCGCCCGTACGCCTGATCGCAACAGCCGCTGCTCCATCTCGATCTTCCAGTATGAAGCTGTCATCCCGAACGCCAACGATCGGCACCATCGGCAAACCGTGCCTTGGTTCAGGCGACGCGAGCATGCCATCCTCCGCCGACATCAGGCCGCCACGTCCGCCCGGAGCGACCGACCTCAATGCACGGAGTGAAAGCGCGTCAGGCAGCAGAATCACACCGCCGCCGCTCCGCGCATAATCAGCGATGGCATTCGAGTAGGGCGCCGCACTGGAGTCGAGCACCACGACGGCGGAATGCCGCGCAGTATCCGGGCGAATCACCCCTTGCGCCACGGTGGCGGTGGGTGACACGCCGAGCCGGGCGTCCACGTTCCAGCCGGCTTCTTCCAGGGCAACCGTAACGAACCTGGACTCCCAGCCCGCCATTCCAAGTACTAGCACACGCCTCACGTGCAGCGAATCACGAACCATGGCAGTGGCAAGTGCGCGCGCACTGTCTGAAGCGGCCCAGGCCCTCAGCGAACCGCTCACGTGCGCGCCGAGTATCACGCTCGCGCCCGCTGGCACGCTGTCCAGGATGCCGGCATCATCGGCAAGAATCAGCGGTACCTCTGACGCCACCGTCAGACGCTGCGACTGCCCGGGCGACGCGAGCGGCTCAACCGACAGCAATCCTGCCGGTGGCAGCGGCGCGTTCCATGTCACACCCACTCCTGAACGTCGAACTGCACGAATGAGGTCGCGAGTGGAAGCGTCAGGCGCCGTGGCCAGCTCCAGATGCACGTCGTGAACCCGGGGGTCGCGCACGGCTGCAGCGATGGCGGGCAAGGCGCTTTCCGCGCCTTCGGCAGTCGCGATGCTCCGCTGCGCCGAGTCCGAATCCATGAACTCGAGCACCAGCAGGGCCAGCACTGCCAGCACTGCCAGTGAGCGCAGCGCCAGCTCGATCGCTCCACGCACACGCCTGCCACCGCGCTGCGCGGAATCAGCGAGTGAGCGCATGCACTATCACGTTGACTGCGAACCGCGTTGGATCAACCGACAGGAAGCGCTTGGTTCGCGGATGAAAGTTCCACTCGCTGCTGTAATCCTTGTTGCTGTACAGCACGGCAATCCTGTCTCCGTGCATCGTTGCCAGCAGGTGCTCGTGTACCAGGTTGTCGCCCCAGCCGTTCAGCTCGTGCCCGGTTGTAGGCGGGCCATCCGGAAACTCGAAAAAACAGTTGTACAGCCGATGGTTGTTTGGAAGGTTTCGCAGCGGCCCTATCGCACGCTCTATCTCTTCCACCGCCGTCTTGTGGAAGGCTCCGTCAATGTCGTGGTTGTGGTCATCCACGAAGAGAAAGCCCCCCCGTTCCACGAAGCGCTGCAGCATGCTCCGCTCCTGATCCGTGAAGCGCACCGGGAGGTGCCCGGTGAGAAACACGAATGGGAAGTTCAGCAGCGACGGCGAGCCTAACGGAACGATCGCACCCACCGGCGCCAGATCGAGTGACGTATACTGCGCGAGCGTATCAATGATGTTGGGCGGAACCAGCGGCGCACTGTCCCAGTTGCCGGACTGGTACTGCGCAGTGGCAAAAACAAATCGCGACATTTCTACCAGCCCCTCCACGCCGACAATGGGGACCGTCGGACACCACCAGGGCTCGCAAGCCGGCGGGCACGGGCCATGGCCGTGCCTGCGGACTCGCCCGCGCGAATGAGGTTCGAAGCCTCGCCGAGCGCCGCGGCCAGATCGCCATGGCTCATTACCTCGAGCTGAAGCACGATCAGCGAATCCGCGGCAGCGGCAGGATTCCGCATGGCAAGAATTGCCGCGCGCTCCAGGCGCGCCACACGTGCAGCAGCGCCGGGATCATCAGCACCGAGCGGCACCCTTAAGCTTCCAGTACCGGTGGATTTTCCCTCCTGGCGTGCAGCAGCGATGTCAACCACCACACGCGGCGGACGCCCGCGCATGTAGTAGCGCTCGGCCTCACGAGCACGCTGGATGGCCTCGAGTGCCAGTCGCATTGGGGGAACGGCACCTTCCGGATCGGCGATCTCGAGTGCTCGCCCCGCATCCCACATGTGGTTATACGCCTCCAGAAGTGGACGGTTAATGGCAACCACAGGCGTTTCATCTCCCTCGAAGTCCAGCACCTCGGGCACGCCGCTGCCGGTTGCAGCGTCCGCACGCGCAAGGATATCAGCGGGATCGAGACGCTGCTCTTCTCCATGATCATGCCCGTCGCCCGGAAAGTGCGAATGCTCGGCGTCTTCATCCTCGCCAAGCTTCTGGTAAACGAGCCGACCAACGCGCCTGCGCAGCGTTGCCTGGTCGTCGGCAAGGCTTCTGCTGGAGTCTACTACGGCCTGTCGCTGCATGCGTGCCATGCGCGCCACGAGTCGCTCGGTGCGCAGCAGTATCATGCGCTGGCTGAGCAGCGCGGAATCCGCAGGTGGGGGAGCAACGCCCTCGATGGTCAGCGAGTCGTACTCGTCAGGTCGCGCTATGCGAATAGTGCGCGTCTCGCTCGTACCAACTCCCGGGCCACCAATATTGTTGCGATCCGTTGCCGTAGCCCGCACGTGTATCACGTCACCGGGAATTACGGAAAGTGACGACACATCCAGCGAGTTGCGCAACTCCGCCGTACGCGCACCGCGCAACTGGACGTCACCCAGCGTGCCGCTCCTGGCCTGGAACTGCTCGCCGCCGCCAGTCGTCACGATCCATTCCCACCGTGCAGAAGCAAGGCCCAGGTCGTCGCGCGCGTTTGCCTCGAGCTGAATCATTCCCCGGGGCTCTCGCAGAACCGTGTCGGCTACCGCGGCCGAGAGTACCACCACCGGAACGGAGTCCGGTTGCGGCAGCAGCAGTACCATGCGTTCCGCATCGCCAGCACCAAGCTTGACGAGAGCTGGCGCGTTCGGCATGGTAATGCGAGTGGTCCAGCTTCCGCCGTCCATGGCCACCGGCAACGTTCGATCGCCGAGAAGTGCAGATACGTCCAGCTCTGTGCTCAGTCTGCCACCGACCACGAGTCTGCTGCCCACCAGCGCGGCGATGGACGCAGGATCGTTCAGCGTGCTGGCCGCAACGCCACTGTAGGCAGGCGGGGTTACGGTAGCCCGGATTCCCGCCAGAGGTCCGCTGGTGGGTCGCACGGGCTCCACCATGGCCGATGTGCCTGCCACGCCCGCGATACTCACAGTTACGATTGACGTGAGGGCAACCGGAACGAGAAACGCCGCCGCAACGCCGAGCAGTGCGGCGACAGCCGGCCGGAACAGCCTGCGTCGCGCAGCCTGCCGCAGGAGGTCATTCCATGGAATTCCCGTCAGGCGCGGACCGAGACGTTCGGCGGCCCCGGCTCGCGAGTCGGCCGCTGTAACGAGAGCAAAATCCAGCGGATTGTGCTCCTCCACCCAGAGCGCCACGCGCTCGCGCGTGAGGCGGGGCAGCTCGCGCGACAGGGAGGCTGCAGCCACTGCAAGTGCCGGAATCAAGGCGAGCAGCAGCAGCGGACCGGGAGCCGTGAAGCCAGCCTCGCTGGATCGCGACATCAGGAACGTGACGATCGTTACCAGCACCCACGCTATCGCGCTCACTGCAACGAACAGTAGAAATGCACGAGCGATCGCCACATTCCGGAGCGATCCACGCGCGCGTTCCAGTGGGGCCAGCACCGATTGCTCGTCCCGAACGACAGTGCGCCTTGCCGTAGCCTGTGTGCTCACGCTGCGGCCTCCGGCATACCACGCTGGCGGCGCCTCACGACCCACTCGGCGCCGAGCAGCGCCAGTGCTCCAGCCAGCAACCATGGAACCAGCGGCGCAGCCGACAGATCGGTCGCGCTGGAACGCTCGAACGGCACTGCCGTCTCTCCCCGATTCGTGAAGGGCTGCAGCAACGAATCGGCCACCGGCGTGAGCGACGCAACTCCGCCGTCACACGGAACCGAAAGGGCAGCAAGGAAGCGGGCAAACGACGGACGCAGTGCCAGGTCGCCGTCAGGCAGTGCGATGCCAACCTCACGCACGCATCCTTCCGAAACGGATCGCTGCACCGCCGCAACTTCCCCATCCGACCACCAGGCGATAGCCCTGGTGTCACCGTCCAGATCTGGCGCAACGCCCGACCGCTCGAATGGTCCTGCGAGCGTGCTTGCGGCGCGCACCGCGTTTCCAGAAGCAAAGTCGTAAGCCACCACTGCCGACACGGTGTCCCGTACTTCGCGCACGGTCCACCCGTTTGGCACACCGGATACCGGCCAGCGTACCAGTATCGAGCGGGTGGCGCTGCTCGTACCGGAAGCCGACCCGCCATTCTCACCGGTTCGAGCAATCACTATCGGAAACAAGGCCACTTTGCCGGCCAGTGCGGCACCTGCCGCTACCGGGTCACTGCCTGCGCCTTCGCCATCCGGCAGCTGAACCATCACGACGCTTCGTGCAGAATCCGTTGTGGCTGCACGCAGGCGCTCCAGTCGAATTGCACCGGGCCACAGTTCAAGCGCTTCCTGCGTACCCGCATCCCACTGCTCCTGCACCAGTGGAGAAATCAGTACGATCTCAACCCGCTCGGCCGAGTCCCCCAGAACCGCGGCTGCGCGCTGTCCGGACAGCAGCGCAGTCGTGAGGCTTCCGACGGTTGCGGAAACGGGCGCAAGCTGGATACCCGCGGGATCGCTCACCGTTACCACAGGCAGTGCAGAGTCAGCGAACTGCAGAACCAGGTCTCCCTCGCGTGCGAGCGCAGAAAGCCGCTCCATCACCTCGTTATCGTTCGCTACTGCGGCCGAGCGATCCACGAGAAGCACGCGTCCAAGGTCGCTCCGCTCAGGCTGTAGAATGGGGCGCGCAAGTGCTGCCCCTATCAGCAGCAGCGTCGCGATCCGGAGCAGAAGGAGCAGTATGTCGGTGGGAGTTCGCGCCATGGAAGTGGCACGTACCGCACCTGCGGGTACGAAGCGCGCTGTTGGAAGCGTGTACTCCTGCGGTCGACGTACGGCGAGCAGGTGCAATACCACCGTGATTGCGGCTGCGAGTCCGGCAAGAGCCAGGAAGATCGGGGCCAGCAGCCTCACGTTGGGCTCCCGGACATGCTGCGATCCACGGGGGCAACCACGCGCCTCACGACCCGATCGAGCGGTTCGTCGGTTACCAACGCCGTGAAGCCCGCTCCCGCTGCACGCCAGTCGGCCATCAGCTCTGCTCGCCACTGTCCAAACGCGTCCAGGTATGCGGCACGGGACGCATCCGACAGCGGACGTCGCACGGAGTCCTGCTCCGGGTCGCGCGTAAGGCGGGCACCGCGCGGAGGGTCCAGCTCCTCACGCGCTACAACATGGATCGCATGCACCTCACCGCCAGACGCCACTCGCTCGCGCGCACGCGACAACAGATTCCCGGCGTCACCGAGGAAGTCAGAGACTATCACGACACGCGCGCCGCGCGGCACCATGTCCAGCGATGGTGAAAGCGGTGTTGAGCCATCCGGCGTCACGCTCTGAAGCGATCGTGCAATGTCACTCACGGTGCCACTCCGCGTGCGCGGCGCAAGCCTCACCGGGCGCGGACCTGGAACCAGAAGCGCCACGGGATCACCCGTTGCATGCACCACGCTGCATAACGCCAGCGCAATGCGCTGCGCAACTTCCCACTTGGCATTACTGCCGGCGGGGAATGCCATGGAGGCAGATGCATCCACCAGCACGTAGGTGGCGAGCACCGAATGGTCATCGGCAAGTCGAATGTACGCACGATCGGAGCGGGCGAGGAGCTTCCAGTCGAGCCGGCGCGGATCGTCACCCTGACGATACGGGCGATACTCGCTGAACTCGGACGAGGTCCCGCGCATTCTGGATCGATGCGCACCGGGAAGTCCGCCCGATACACGCCGCGTTGCGGGCCAGCGCAAGCCACGCACCGCGTCCAGCAGCGCCCCATGGCTGGCAATCGGAGACTTCGAGACAGTCATGGTGACTCCCGGCGATGCAACGCTGCCAGTCGGAGCTGCGCGTCAGGCAGCCAGGCCGCTGGCCGGCGCCGGTACGCGCGTCAGCACATCGGTTACCACGTGTTCCGCAGTAACCCCCTCTGCCTCCGCCGTGAAGTTCGGCAGCACACGATGCCGGAGCACCGGCAGCGCCACACGCTGAAGGTCTGCGGGGGATACGGCATCCCTGCCTGAAAGCAGCGCGTGCGCCTTTGCGCCGAGTACCAGTGCCTGCCCGGCACGCGGCCCTGCACCCCAGCGGACATATCGCTTCACCAGCGCCGTTGCTTCCTCTCCATCGGGCCTCGTGGCACGCGCAAGATCTGCCGCGTAACGCAGGGCGGCATCCGACACGGGGATGCTCCGCGTAAGGCGTTGCAACGCACGAACATGATCTCCATGCAGAACCGCTGACAGCGGCTCCTGTTCGCTTCCGGTTGTGCTCCGCAGGATCTCGACTTCCTCCGCTCGATCGGGATAGCCGATGCGGATGTTGAAGAGAAAGCGATCGAGCTGCGCCTCTGGCAGCGGGTATGTACCCTCCTGCTCAACCGGGTTCTGGGTGGCCAGCACAAAGAACGGTTCCGGCAGAGACATGGTTTCACCGGCCGCCGTAACGCGATGCTCCTGCATGGCCTCGAGCAGCGCAGCCTGGGTGCGTGGAGGCGCCCGGTTGATCTCGTCTGCCAGCACGATATTCGCGAATATCGGCCCCCGCACGAACCTGAACGATCTCGCCCCGGTTGCAGAATCCTCTTCCAGCAGTTCCGTACCCGTAATGTCGCTGGGCACCAGGTCTGGCGTGAACTGGATACGACGGAAGTCCAGCTGCATCGCATCTGCAACCGAGCGGATCATCAGAGTCTTTGCGAGGCCGGGCACGCCGACCAGAAGCGCATGGCCACCCGCAAGGATCGCCATGAGGATCTCGTCAAGCACTGCACGCTGGCCTATGATCCTGCGTCCTACTTCTTCCCTCATCCGGGATGCAGCGTTCAGCAACTCCGCACGTTCATCGGTACTGCTGGTTCGTGGTGCGGCCATGCTCATGTTACCGGTCGTCTGCGGCGATGCATCAGCAGAAAGATGGAGCCGTCGCGGGCGCCTGCTTCCGTAAGCGAAGCTTCCTCGTCGAGCACCTCGATTCCGCCCAGCTTCATCGCGAAATCCTCATGGTACTCGGCATCGGGATATACCACTTCCAGAGCGGCCAGCTTTACCGCGAGCACGGACTCGTCAGGCGGCACCTCGACGCGAATGGAATCCCACCTGTCCACGCCCTGCACGCGAATGGTGATCCGCGCACGCGAGGCATCTCCCAGCGTCAGCATACCGGGGCGGGACCTCAATGATGTAACGAACGGGCGCCTCACGAGCCGACCTCCCCGGATTCCGCCGGCGTCTCCCCGGCAACATCTTCCGAGGCAGCCTCGACCGCTGCCGGCGCAACGTACGGAGCCAGGCTGGTGAAGAAACGCGCCACCTGCACATCGAATAGAAATGTTGAGGCCGTTATCAGCGATCCATCATCTATGGGCACCGCCGCGATCACCAGCTCCTCCCCACCCTGCCCACGCATTACCACGTGCTGCGGCCCCTCCTTCTCGAAGAACGCAGAGTAGATGCCGATCTGATCCGGAAAGAACCGCTTCGCACGGCTCAGTACCTCTCTGACCGGCAGCGCAGTTCTGTGTTCCTGGGTTATTCGTGAGGTCTGCTGGTGCATGTCTCGCAGAATTGTTGGCTGTCCATTACTGAGCGGATGACGTGCTTTCGGCATCCGGGCGAACCACCGAGGACATCGGAGCTACGGCGTCTTCCGCCGGAACGCTGCCCGCAAGGGGCAGCGTGAATCGGAAAGTGGTGCCGGATGCGCTGCTGGACAGCAGCGAAACATCGCCGCCGAGCAGCCGCGCAAGGCGCCTTGCGATTGCAAGTCCCAGCCCCGCGCCCCCGTGACGCCGCGTTACGGTACCGTCCGCCTGCCGAAACTCATCGAATACGCACTCGTGCAGCGCGTCGGGAATTCCGATGCCCGTGTCGGACACTTCATACTCGAGCTGGGAATCCACCACCTTCACGACCACCCGAATGCTGCCCGCCTCGGTGAACTTGCGGGCGTTGTCCAGCAGCGCCACGAGCACGCGCTTCATACGACGTTCATCCGCGCTCACCGGCTCCATCTCGCTGTCCGGCACCACGACTTCGAGTTCCACACCCTCCTTTGGAGGGGCCATTAACTCGATGGCGTCGGAGAGAACCTTGCGCGGGTCCAGCGACTCCCGGTGCAGGAACGAATCCCCGCGCTTGAGGGTGGCGAGGTCCAGAAGGTCATCCACCAGCGACAGGAGTCGATCACTCGCACGACGAACCTGTGTCAGGTCGCGAAGCTGCTCCGTGGTCAGCGGACCGTTCACTCCTTCCTCGAGCAGCGCTACGTAGCCGATCACTGCGGTGAGCGGCGTGCGCAGTTCGTGCGATATGGTGGTGAGAAAATCGTCCCGGGCCTGCCGCGCTTCCACGAGTGCGGCGTTTCTTCTCTCGAGCTCCACATTTGCTTCGCTGAGCGCTTCGTTCGATCTGCGCAGCGCGGCTATCAGTGCCGCCTTCTCGGCGGTTGCGGCCATCTGTGACGCCACAACCTTGAGCAGCGACCGGCGCGTGTCAGTGAGCGGCCCGGCATCCGTGTAATAGAACGTGACAGCGCCAAGTGTCGCCTGGGGAGTTGCTAGCGGTAGCGCGACCAGGGCAGCAAAGCCGAGCTCGCCGGCAACTTCCTGCCAGTCCTCCAACTCGTCGTCCGCGAATACGTCCGGGATCTCGACCGTTCGTCGTTCGCTGGCGGCCTCGCCGCTCGGGCCGAGCCCGATTCGAACCACCATCTGTCCCAGCCAGGGACGCCACTTTTCGGGCCAGTTGTAGGACGCCGCGAGTCTGAGGACATCACTACCCGGCTCAACGAGGTACACCGATGCGAACGCGGCACCGGCGAGCGGAGTCACTCGCTCCAGCGCCAGCCGGTAAACGTCTTCCGGGCGCTCGGCGTTCAGGAAGGAGTGGGCGATCTCCCGGATCGCGACCAGCTCTCCCTGTGAAGGGTCAGAAGGGATGTCGGTTGGGGACACTACCGCAAGATACGCATTGCCGGTGGCTTGCGACAATGACTACGGGAGTGGCTCGAGGCAGAGGCCGAGAAGGGCACGCATTGTGAGTCGAGTGCCGAAACCGACCGACTCAACGGAGACGCGCTCATCCGCCGCGTGCATGCGGGCTTCGTCTTCGGGCGGAAGCGGAAACGGCAGCAATCCGAAGCACTGAACTCCGGCGCGCCTGAGCCTGGCGCTGTCAGTAGCGCCGGTACTCAGGTACGGCATCACCGGTACGCCTGGCGCAAGTTCGGCGAGTGCTTCGCGCAGAGCGAGGAACATGGGGCCGGCTGCATCCGACTCGGGTGAGTCTTCACCTGGTGAGTCAACCGTGATCTTCACGAACTCGTCCTGCACGACTGCACGAAGCCGGTCGAGCACTTCGTTCAGCGACTGACCCGGAAGAGTGCGCAGGTTGATAGTGGCGTGCGCCTCCGGCGGGATAACGTTGTTTGCTGTGCCTGCTGCGAGCCGCGTTGGTGAAATACCGGCGCGAAGTACTGCATCGAATGCGGGAGTTGTGCCGAGAAGCTCGGTAGCGCGATGCAGGTTGCCGGGCGCGCTGCCTTCCACCACTCGCATTGCGTGTGCTTCGTCGGCATTCTCCCACGTACCGGCAAGGCCGCCGAAAAACTGCCTCACGGTACCGGTCAGGTATGGGGGCTCACGGTGCGCGCCAATTGCGGCCATGGCGCGCGCGAGCCTCGTTATGGCGTTATCGGGCACTGGAACCGAAGCGTGACCGGACGATCCGGTTGCACTCACCCGCACCACATGCTGCACCTTTTCCGCTGTCTGTATTGCGGCGTATGCGAGCTTGCCGTTGATTACCCGCAGGCGCCCGCCCTCGTTGAGCGCACAGCCAGCATCGGCAACGAGATCAGGGTGCTGCTTCAGAAGCCAGCCCATTCCGTATTCGCCGCCGGTTTCCTCGTCCGCGTTAGCAAGAAGTATCACGTCACGCCGCAGGTGGATGCCTGCATCCACCACGTAACGTTTCATCATCAGCATGCACGCCATGTGCACCGCGAGCATTCCCTTGTCATCGAATGCACCACGGCCATACACGTACCCGTCCCGTAGTTCACCGCCGAAAGGCTGCGTGGTCCACGGCTGATTCTCCGCGGGTACCACGTCCATGTGCGAAACGAGCATCACCGGTGGCTCGTTGCCGCTGCCGGCGAGTCGCGCGACGGCAATGCCACGATCAGGAGCGGGCTCGAGCACCTGCACCGGAATACCGGCGCTCTCGAGTACCTGCTGTACGTAGCGGGCGACCGGCAACTCGTTGCCTGGCGGATTTACGCTCGGGAAACGGATCAGTTCGCGCAGGAACTCCACCGTCGTGTCGCGTGCCTCGTCCCAGTCAATGGCTGCGGCCACCTGCCTCACGATGGCGTGTGCTGTCACTCGCTACCCCTCCGCTCAGCTGCCGGCGATCCGCTCCCGGATCACCGTTGCGAGTGAGTCTGCGGAGACCCGCGTCTGTTCCAGCGTGTCGCGATCACGGATGGTGACGGTGGAGTCTTCGGTGGACTGGCCGTCAATCGTTATGCAGTACGGGGTGCCTACTTCGTCCTGCCTGCGGTAACGCCTTCCAATGGCGCCTGATTCGTCGTAGAACACGGGGAACTCGCGCCTGAGATCGTTCGCGACCCTGTGCGCCATTTCCGGCATTCCGTCCTTCTTGACCAGCGGAAAGATGCCTGCCTTGATCGGCGCGAGTGATGGATGAAAGCCCAGCACCGTTCGACCTTCCGTTTCGCCCGGCACTTCTTCTTCCCTGTAGCTGTTCACCAGTACCGCAAGCGTGGCGCGATCTGCACCGATGGATGTCTCCACGACGAACGGTACATAACGACGGTTTGCCGGCTGGTCGAAGTACTCGAGCTTCTTGCCCGAGAACTCCTGGTGCCTGCCGAGGTCGAAGTCTCCGCGGTGGTGCACTCCCTCCACTTCCTGAAAGCCGAGCGACCCGCCGAAGTCGAACTCGATGTCCACTGCCGCACGAGCGTAGTGCGCCAGTTCATCCGCACCGTGCGGGTGGAACTGCAGGCGGCTGCTGTCCAGTCCCAGCGCTTCGTGCCACTTCATCCGTTCTGCACGCCAGTACTCGAACCACTCCATGTGATCACTGTCGGGATCCACGAAGAACTGCATTTCCATCTGCTCGAACTCCCTGGTTCGGAAGATGAAATTGCCTGGAGTGATCTCGTTGCGGAACGCCTTTCCGATCTGTGCAATTCCGAACGGCACTTTCTGGCGCGTGGACTGCTGCACGTTCACGAAGTTCACGAATATTCCCTGCGCGGTTTCCGGGCGCAGGTACACGGTGGAGGCGGTGTCTTCCACCGGGCCCATGAACGTGCGGAACATCAGGTTGAACATGCGAGGTTCAGAGAGCGTGCCCTTCATGCCGCACGCGGGGCACTGCGCGTCAGGCTGCCCGGGAACTCCCTTGATCTTCGCGTCGTCTGCGCGAAAGCGCTTGCGGCAGTTGCGGCAGTCCACCAGCGGGTCTGTAAACCCCGACACGTGCCCACTCGCCTCCCACACCCTGGGGTGCATGAGGATTGCCGCGTCAATTCCCTCGATGTCGTCGCGAAGGCGGACCATGGAGTTCCACCAGCGGTCCTTGATGTTCTTCTTCAGTTCAACGCCGAGGGGGCCGTAGTCCCACACCGAGCCAGTGCCACCGTAGATCTCGGACGACTGGAAGATGAAGCCGCGTCGCTTGCAGAGCGACACGAGCTTCTCCATAACATCGGGATGCGTGCTGGCAGACATTGTGGGCGAAGTGCAGGTGTGTGCGGTGGTGTTCGTGTAGCAGCCGCTGAATCAGCGTGCAGCGATGATCGCCGCTGAAATCAGGTCACCGTGATGGCGACCGTTTTCGATGAAAGTGCTGTTGGCGTCGAAGCCGGATGCAAGAACTCCGGCCATATAGAGCCCGGTGACAGAAGTCTCCATGGTGGCCGGATCATGCTTCGGAACGCCGGTTTCGGAATCGAGGGGCACGCCGGCGGCCTGGAGCAGCGCTGAATTCGGCTGGTAACCGATCATAAGATAAACCTTCTCGGCTGGTACGAAGCGCTCTCCACCCGGTGTGGTTACCACAATCCTGTCAGGCTCGATTGAAGTAACGCGGGAGTTGAACAGGGCGGTGATGCTCCCTTCCCTGATACGTGCTTCGGCGTCCGGCCTTACCCACGGTTTTATGTTGGGGTCCAGAGCTTCGCCGAAGTGCACCAGCGTTACGTGAGCACCGGCCCTGTAGAGTTCGAGTGCGGCGTCTGTTGCGGAGTTGCCGCCGCCGATCACCGCCACGGGAAGAGCCCAGGCGTCGTGAGCGTCGCCGAAGGTGTGCTTCACGTGAGGCAGGGATTCGCCTGGTACCTCGAGCGGGTTGGGAGTGCCGAAGTATCCGGTGGCCACTACTACTGCGTGGGCTGCGGTGGTGCGTTCGGTTCCGGTGCGTGTGCGAGAGCGGATGAGGAAGCGCGGGTTTAGGGAGGGCTGGATGGATGCGGCGTGCGGGATTGTGGTGGTGGGTGGGTCGCCGAAGTTCGGGATATTGATGTTGGGGGGGGACCCCGCACCCGAAGCTTCGACTTCAGCTCCCGCCTCCAGCCGCTCCACCACTTCAACCTCCTCGTACTGCCTCACGTCCAGCCCGCTCCGTGACGCAACCATCCGGTAGTAGGCGAGCGCATCCCTTCGGGTGGGCTTCTCCGAGGGCACCACGAAAGGGTACCCGGAAATCGCGATGCGCTCAGCCGTGGAGAAGAATGTCATGTAGGCGGGATAGCCATGAATTCCACTCACCAGGCAGCCTCGCTCCAGCACTACCACCCGCAGTCCCGCTCGCTGACACGCAATCGCTGCAGCAAGGCCACACGGCCCCGCACCAACCACGGCAACGTCTGCCCGCTCCTCCACCATCATCGACATACCGCCCGTCTCCCTGCTACTCCAGCCCAATGATCTGATCGCGGCGCGTACCAACGCTCACGTACGAAATGGGTGCTTCCACGAGCTCCACTATGCGATCCAGGTAGCGGCGCGCTTCCGTTGGCAGGTCCTCCATCTTCCGCGCGTCTGCGGTGGACTCTTGCCAGCCGTCGAACCGCTCGTAACGCGGGCGCACCCCGTCCAGAGCAGTGAGGTCACCCGGGAACTCCGTGAACACCTCTCCATCCACTTCATATCCCGTGCAGATCTGGAGTTCCTCCAGCGTATCGAGCACGTCCAGCTTCGTCACCGCCAGACCCGTCAGGCCATTGATGCGTGCCGCATAACGAACCACCACGGCATCGAACCACCCGCACCTGCGGGCGCGACCGGTGGTAGCGCCGAATTCGTTGCCCAGCTCGCGTACACGGCTGTGCAGCGGCTCATCGAACTCGGTAGGCAGCGGGCCGTTGCCTACACGCGTGGTGTACGCCTTGACCACGCCGACCACCGCATCGATCAGCGTGGGAGCGATTCCTGCACCGGTGGCGGCACCGCCAGACGTGGTGCTGCTGGAGGTGACGAACGGGTACGTGCCATGATCCACGTCCAGAAGGGAGCCCTGGGCGCCTTCGAGCAGTATCGCAGCACCGTTCTTTGACGCACGGTGAATTGCGAGTCCAACGTCTTCAGACAGAGGCAGCAGGCGCGGGGCCAGGCGCTCCAGCAGCTCCAGTGTGTCGCGCGCGTCGGCACGCTTCTCGGAACCCCAGTGCTCAAGCAAGGCGTTCGTGTGCTCCACGGCGGCGCCCACCAGCTCGGCGAGACGTGCCGGGTGCCGAAGGTCGGCGACGCGAACTCCGCGACGTGCGATCTTGTCCTCGTATGCCGGTCCGATTCCGCGTCCTGTAGTTCCAATGGCGCGCGACTGGACGCTTTCCACGTCCTGCAGCTGGTGGTACGGCAGTACGAGGTGAGCGCGGTCGCTCACGTACAGGCGGCCCTCCACGTCAATACCGTCGCGTACGAGCTCGTCGATTTCGTCGAAGAGCGTGTCCGGATCGAGTACCACGCCGTTGCCGATGGCGCAGCGCACGCCCTCGTGCATGATGCCGCTGGGGATCTGGTGGAGGATGAAGGAGCGGTCGCCTATGTGTACGGTGTGGCCGGCGTTGGCGCCGCCCTGGTAGCGGACCACCCAGTCTGCACGCTCGGCCATCACGTCCACGAGCTTGCCCTTCCCTTCGTCGCCCCACTGTGAGCCGACGACCACCACCATGCGTCTCTGCGAATCGAACATGACTCCTCATTTAATCCGGCGCCCTGGCCCCTGGAGCGGGGCGCGGTCGGGCGCGGGTTCCGGAGGCCGCGAGGTGCGGCCCGGATCAGCATCTGGAAGCGGACACGAAAAAACGCCCCGGCGTTCCTCGGGGCGTTGGCGGAATCTACGAGTGGGCAGGCGGAGGTACAAGGCGCGGTGGTGGGTGATGGCCCGCCGATGCCAGATCCCGACTGGCACGAACGTCGGCGAATCCCGCTACAGGCTATCCGTCGCTACTCTGCCGGTAGGCAAGGATTGTGATCCAGCAGGAAACGCTGCTGCTCAACGGCGGTATAGAGCAGTACACGGGAACCATCTGGCAACTCGCGAACCATCAGCTGGATGGCCTGAGGCTGTCGCTCCCAGAGCAGGCGCCGATATCTGACTGTAGAGTCCGAGTGCATCTTGCACTCTCGCTGCTCGAACCCCTTTGCAATTAGCACTCTTTTGAGCGAGTCCACTACACCAGACACGGACACATCGCCGACGAGGGGCCGTTGCCAGAACACGGCACGAACATCATGCGATTCCCCGCGCAGGTCATGAATGCGCTCGTCGGAACCGCCAATGCTGCGAATAAGCCATTCGCATTCCCATGAGATGCTCTCACTCTCCGGGAGGACCATATCGCCCTCTCGCTCTTCACAGTCAGGAGCCTCCCTCCCGCTCCAGTCCTTGCCGAGATTGCCAATCTCGAATGTTGTTGCTTGCGCGGCACATGAAAGGCTTGCTGCGAACAGCAACCATGCTGATGAGAGAAGGATCTTCATCGTGGTCTCCATTCTGCTGAGCTCGTGGGCCTGAGAGCAAGCCTGATCGAGCGATCGATTCTGCTGTCGCGGAGTATGTAGCCGACAGCCTCCAGTCGTACCGCCTTCCGCCCGGTTAACTCCGCCAGAGTACGAAAGCGCCGCACGTCAATGCCGCGCGCTGCGCACAAAAGCTCTGCGCACAACGGAGAGCCATCCTCGCACACCACAATCCAGGCGGACATCGACCAGCTGCCGGATCTCCTGCAAGGTGATGAAAGTGTTCCCTACGGGGACACGGCGTACTGGAGTGAGCGGGATCGTAGGGAGATGGAGTCGATGGTGGTTAAGTACCGGTTGAACGGTCGTGGAACGAAGTCGCAGCCGCTGTCGGATGAATGGCAGGAGATCAAACGGTCGCGCTCACGGGTGAGGGTACGCGTGGAGCACCCGTTTCATGTGGTGAAGCGTCCCTGGGGCCTTACTAAGGTTCGCTATCGAGGCCTCCGGAAGAACGCTGTGCGTGCCTATGCGGCATTTGCGCTGGCGAATCTGTACCTGGTAAGGAAGCGATTACTCAGCAATTCGGGGGCGAGTTACGCACTGTAGTGTCGGATGCCGGTCTTCAGGCTGCGGTTGGAGCCTGAAAGCACCGGAAATGGGCTCTGAGGACTCTCATCCGCAGTCGAAGAAGCGCTGATTCCACATTCCCCTGTTCAACGCACACAACTAAGCGTCAGCTGTCGCTGTGCAGATCTTCCTTAGCACGCCCCCCGCACGTAGCAGACTCCCTGCCCCACGGGCGGTAGTCTGCATCAAGCTGCTCTGTATCTACTCGTGAATCCCAGTCTCTTCATCTGACGCAGAATGCTTATGGAGGCCAGTCTGGGTACTCGCAATCAAATGCAGATCTGACTGCAGTGGCAGATTGGCGATTACGTATGACCGATCACACGATAGCAACTGGATCGTACCGCGATTGGTATTGGTCATGATGTATCTGTCTAGCCGGCTGGCGAGTGCCACGAGCGACTCGACATCGCCGACTGAGGCGGCTTGACGCGCCTCCTCGTATGCGAACTGAGTCTCCTCATCCTCCGTCTGCTGGATACTGCACCCCCGGTGACACGGGATCCCAAAAAAGCATTCGCGGCAGTCACCGTGAGCTTGAGTGCCGTCGAATCCCCCTGGCGACGGCCCAAGCAGAACATGCTCACTGCTCTCGCAGCCAAAACTTAGCATGTCAGCGCAGAAGGTCTCGCCGAGTGAATGAGCGTCGACATCATTCGATGGCGCAAGAGGTACAAATCCGATTAGCACCACGAGCAGCATACTGAACATTTCAACCTCCGTCATTCAAGGGTTTTACCTTCGAATTGAAACTCTCATAACTCGAAGGCGGGGGTGGTATCTTGAATCAAGGTCGTAGATTGCCGCGCTATTGTCCTGAGCGAGCCCAACGATGATGCCATCAACGTCACGAGACGCGATCAGCTCGCCGGACTGCAGATTGAGCACCTCGATCCGACTCATGTTGAGTTCCGTCGGCTCTGGTCGATTGCTGCCCGCTAGCTCGCCACTCGGCGGTATCCGAACGCGCGCCCATGCGCGCCGCCAGTCACGGTGCGGCACTCTAAAGGCGAGAAAGGCTGTGTCACCGCGTACTGCTACAGAGGTGAGAAATGGCGGCGGAGGCACGATAGGGCTTCCACTGTGCAAGCCAGACTGTTCAGCAAACCAGTCGGGCTTACGGTGCATCGACCTCAAGACCTCGCCGTTATCGGATACGAGTGAGAGGCGATAGTCCACTGTGTGCGCTGCCCAGACCGAGTGACGTCCAGCCGGTGCGAGATGACGCCTTAGTGCGCCATCCTGGCCGGCTCGAATCTCCCCCTCATTGTCTCCCATAGCCCGTACGTGTACGGCATTCTCACTTGACATATCAAGGAGGTGAAGCGGCCAGCCAACGTGCTCAGCTGTTTGTAGGTTTCCAGCAGCGACCACCTGATAGGGCCAGTGGAGTATGGCAACGTCGGTGATTGGCATGAGAAGTGAGATGAACCGGACCGGGCTCAGGTCAGGCGATAGTACGGTCGCTCGGCGAAGCCCGGCGTCGAGAACAAGTATCGAATCGCCAGGCAGAAAGGCCGCTGTTACTGGGATCCTATACTCGCCCGGTCCACCCCCTAGTCGACCCAGGTCCGCTATGTATCGCCCAGTCGCGTCAAAGAGCGATGGAGCCTGGCCAGGATGGAAGATTATGCGCTGCCCTCCCATACTTGTCACAACCTTGGTGGGTGGACGGGCAATAGGATGCTTCATGTCCTCGACTTGCAGCGTTACGCTGTTTCGTAATTCAATCTGACAATTAGGACAGGCCGGTCGAATGGACTGGATGATAGCGCCCTGCATATCTGGTGGGCGAACTAGCAATCTTCCAGCAGTGACGGCAGTCATGATAACAAGGAGGGGAACCGTGAGAGTTCCAACACGCCTGAGAGGGCGCAGCACAGTCATCACGTCTTCCTGATCATAAAGTGAGTCCAGTGATCCTGCGAATTGATCGAATGTCGTGAGCAGTATCCCCGCGCCCAGCCAGTTCTACTTCCGCCCGTTGGATCGGTACGCGACTCGCGCTTTACATGGCGTTTGGCATGCGGGGCTTATGTATGGCAGCCGTGTCCGTCGTGCAGTTATCGCCTCCCAATCTAGGAATCCGGAGCCAACTTACCACTATCGCCACACGCAGAAAACCTGCACGACGCGAAGTTCCCCTGCGTCATACGAAGCTCATTCGGCGCCTCGAGGAGCATTAAAGCGCGCCTCACACCTCTCCAGTAGTCCACCAAACCCCCCTCCCTCATTCAGAAGCCGCCTCGGCCTCTCACCCGTCCATCGCTCTACATACAACGCCATTGTATCGACGCTCCTGAACGACACCGAGTCCGCTACACGCTTGGGTTGCCACCCGAGAATATCCAAACGCCAAAGAATATGCAGCGACAGCACCCATCCGAGCAGTTCTCGAGGGACAGGTCCTCCTGAATTCTGCAGGCGCAGCTCAAGCGCACGAACTGAGAAACCGCAAAGGCTTGCAAAGTCTTCAACCGAGCGA
>DATGOL010000026.1:0-16100 GCA_035306065.1 Gemmatimonadales bacterium
AACCCCAGCGGCTGCAGCTTCACATCGGAGAATCTTTTATGTCCAGCACCAACCTTAAGATCGAAGGAATGTCCTGCGGCCACTGCGTGTCGGCTGTCCGGAAGGCGCTCGAGGGCCTGGATGGCGTCACCGTGGAGAACGTTGCAGTAGGCAGCGCCACGGTGTCGTTCGATCCGGCTGTGGCATCTGAAGAGCAGATTGCCGGCGCGGTGAGCGAAGCCGGCTATGCCGCAACCGTTGCCTGACGAGTCGCAGCGCAACCATACGTCGGACCGCTGCGGGCACCATTTCCGCCGCATCACGACTGCCATCCAGCCTGCCCGTGCGCATATCCACCCGGGCCGCACCAGGAGCGGGCGAACCGGAGTACTGAAGAATGACGATCAGCGGAATTGACTGGCTGGTAATCGTTGCAGGGATCGCTGCGATTGCCTGGGTGAACTGGTACTTCTTCGTGGCCGGTCGCAAGCCGGCTGCATTGCAGCGTGAGCAGCATGACGACAACCCTTCGTAACATGAGCACTACCGCGTCGTCAGCCACGCTGCCTGACGAATCAGTTCGCATACCTGTTGCAGGAATGACCTGCGCCGCCTGCTCCTCACGGGTGCAGGCAGCGCTCCAGAAGCAGCCGGGCGTGGTTGACGCAAACGTGAACCTCATGATGAAGACCGCCACCGTGCGCTTCAATCCTGCGGTTGTGTCTCCCGAAGGCCTTGTCTCGACTATCGAAGCCACGGGATACGGTGCCCACCTCGCCTCCCCGGAAGAAACCGCGTTCGAGGAGCAGGCGGAGCGCGATCGCGTTGCTGCCGAGGAGTTCCGTGAGCTGAAGTTCAAGGCTGTCGTGAGTGCGGTGGCCGGCGCTGTTGCGATGATCGTATCGATGCCGCTGATGGCGGGTGACCCGGTGCACAGCGGGGTCACTGCCGATCCGTTCATGCGGTGGGCAATGGAATCGCTCACGCCCAGGCTGCGCGCGGCTACGCCCTGGCTCTACGAGATTCCGAGCGCTGTGATCACCTGGACTCTCCTGTTCATGACGCTCGGCATCATGGCATGGGCCGGGCGACACTTCTACACGCGCGCCTGGGCAGCCTTCCGCCATCATTCGGCAGACATGAACACCCTGGTTGCCGTAGGTACGGGCGCGGCATTCCTGTATTCCGTGCTGGCAACCGTTGCGCCGGGCTTCTTCCTTGCCAGCGGCGTCATGCCTGACGTGTACTACGAGGCGGTAATCATCATCATCGCCCTCATACTCACAGGCAATGCATTCGAGGCGCGTGCCAAGACTCAAACATCGTCTGCACTGCGATCGCTCGTACAGCTCCAGCCCGCAACCGCGCGTGTCGTTCGCAACGGCCCCGAGGGCGAAGTGGAGGTTGACGCACCTATCGAGACGCTCGAAGCCGGCGAGACCGTAATCGTGCGTCCGGGCGAGCGAATTCCGGTGGATGGTGAAGTGCTGTCCGGCGAGAGCGCGGTAGATGAAAGCATGCTTACCGGCGAGTCGCTGCCGGTTGCAAAGAAGGCGGGCGACGCCGTGATAGGTGGGACGGTTAACCGTACGGGCGCATTCAGGTATCGCGCAACGACGCTCGGTTCCGATTCCGTACTCTCGCGCATCGTGAAGCTGATGCGCGACGCTCAGGGTAGCCGAGCTCCCATCCAGAAGCTCGCCGATCGCGTGAGCGGCATCTTCGTGCCTGTAGTCATCTCGATTGCGATCGCAACGTTCGTCGCCTGGTTCGTGACAGCCGATGCCGCACCGGCAGTACGGGCGTTCGTGGCGGCTGTGGCGGTGCTGATCATAGCCTGTCCCTGTGCAATGGGGCTGGCGGTGCCAACGGCCGTGATGGTCTCCACCGGCAAGGGTGCCGAACTTGGTGTACTCATAAAGGGGGGCGAGGCACTGCAGCGCGCCGGTGACATCAGCACCATCGTGCTGGACAAGACCGGCACGGTAACCGAAGGAATGCCTGCGGTAACGGACCTGATCATGGCGCCCGAGTCGTCGCGCGAGGCAGAGGACGTGGTTCGCCTGGTTGCGTCAATCGAGACTCTTTCAGAGCACCCGCTTGCGGACGCGATCGTGCGGCACGCCAGGGAACGCGGAATTTCGCTGGCTGTCCCGGAGGCGTTCGACTCGGTTACGGGCCGCGGTGTGGTTGGAGTGGTTGATGGTGCGGCACTCGCTGTTGGTAATGTGGCAATGCTCGCGGACTTCGCCATTGACCCGGCGCCTCTCGCAGCAGATGCGGAGCGCCTGGCCAGTGAAGGGAAGACGCCGATGTACGTAGCGATGGACGGGGAGCTCGCGGCCGTTGTGGCGGTGGCCGACCCGATCAGGGAATCTTCGCGTGAGGCAGTGCGCCGCTTCCACGAGCTTGGGCTGGAGGTCGTGATGCTTACCGGCGACAACCGGCACACCGCGGAGGCGATTGCCAGGCAGGCAGGAATTGACCGCGTTGTAGCGGAAGTTCTGCCGGACGGGAAGGTTGCGGAGATCGATCGGCTGCAGTCGGAAGGAAAGGTCGTTGCCATGGTTGGCGACGGCATCAACGACGCTCCCGCGCTGGCAAAGTCCGATGTTGGAATGGCAATAGGTACAGGCACCGACATCGCTGTCGAAGCCGGTGATGTAGTGCTCATGCGTGGCGACCTGCGTGCAGCCGCACAGGCGGTGGAGCTCTCGCGTCGAACGATGCGCACGATGAAGCAGAATCTGTTCTGGGCGTTCATCTATAACGTGATAGGAATTCCGATTGCCGCAGGTGTGCTCTATCCGGCGTTCGGGTTGCTGCTGAGTCCCATTCTGGCCAGTGCGGCAATGGCATTCAGTTCCGTGAGCGTGGTGGCGAACAGCCTCAGGCTGAGACGAGTGAAGTTCGCCTGAGTAGTTCATGAGGTTTGAATACCTGAGTGATTATGGCGGAACCCGAGGTTTCGGGGATATCCTGCCGACCGACATCCAGGGAGGTAGTGGCATGGCAGGCACGAAGGCGCAGGAATCGTATGGGGTTCGTGAGGTTCGGGGAGCCGATGGGACTCGTGAGGCGGTTGAGCTCCGTGATAAGCGTGAGGCAGGTGCGGCGCACGAAGCCGCAGCCCCGAACGAGCCGGGAGGCGCTGGCCAGGCAATTGCCGGCGCCGACTCGCACGAGCACGCCGGACGCAAGGCAGTTGCCGTCGATGCCGACATCAGGGAGCGCAATCTCAAGCGACTGCGCCGCATCGAGGGGCAGGTGCGCGGCCTGCAGCGCATGGTGGAAGAAGATCGCTACTGTGCGGATATCATGACACAGATTTCATCGGTGCATGAAGCACTTCGCTCGGTTGGGCGGGAGCTGATGCGCAATCACCTCAAGCATTGCGCTGCGTCTGCCGTACGTTCGAGTGAAGAGGAAGCGGAGGAGATGTACGATGAACTGGTGGAAATGATGTACAGGTACAGCCGGTAATCGTGCGCAGGTTGCCGCAGGTCAGGACGGCAGGAGATGCCTGACGCGGCTTTCGGCGGCGTCACACCGCGGACCCGTTCGCGGGGTCACCCTGCGCTTCCGGGCAACCGGCTTCACTGCTCTCATGAGGGAATGCGTCTTGCCTTTCAGTGTGGCGTGGTCGATTGACCATACCTAACCAGAGGAGGATGCATACCATGGACGACGATCTTACCCGCGAAGGACTCAAGAACCAGGCGAAGGGGAAGATGAAGAAGGCTGCCGGCAAGGCGCGCGATGCCGCAGCGGATCTTACCAACGATCCTTCCGATGACCTCAGAGCAAAGTCTCAGCGCCTGGAGGGCGAGGTTCAGGACCGCCTTGGACGCGCCCAGCGGAAGGCGGGCGACGCAGCGGACGACGTTGAGGACGCAGCGGACCGCAAGCGCAGGGAGAACGAGGCTCGCCGTCGGATCTAGGGGAACGACAGGCGGCGGCGGTGCCTCCGGTTCACTGAGAGGCAGGTACTGAAGGCGAAGCGAAGAGCGGGAGTGCTGCAGCACTCCCGCTCTTCGCGTTTCGTGTCGAATGGCGAGGAACCTGCGGAAACTCCAAGGGTCCTACAGAAAGGGACAAATGCGTGCTCGCGGGGCAGGCGCCTGCATCGTATAATGAGCTCATATGCCGCCTCGCAATTCCGTACCGGAGGGCGCAATGCGCCAGTACCCGAAGTATCGCCCGGCCAGCGGCAGTGAGCCCAGACTTGCTGCTGCGCGCTTGCGCGTCGGGGCCATGGCAATCGCGCTCTCAGCCGCACTGCTGCTGCCCACATCCTCGATGTCTGCACAGGCGTCCAGGGATGTCGGGGTGATTTCCGGTGTGGTGCGTGACTCCACGGGGGAGCGACTCGTGGGAGCCGACCTGAGCGTACTGAACAGCAGGGCCGGCGGATTCAGCAATGACACCGGCGGATTCCGCGTGCTCGGCGTACCTGCCGGGCGCGGTACCATGCGGGTTCGACGACTGGGCTACGCACAGCGCATCGTGGAGTACACGGTTGGGGCTGGCGAGTCACTCCAGTTGGACATCGTACTTTCCCGAGTGCCATTCAGTGTTGCTCCTGTGGTGGTGTCTGCCGATGCACGGCAGAGTTACACGGGGTGGGCCGCCAAGTTCTACCAGCGAATGGAGCGTGGACAGGGTCGGTTCATCACGCGTGCGGATATCGAGCGTCGGCAGGCGCTCCGCACCACGGATCTGCTTCGGTCCCTGCCAGGCGTACAGATCAGGCCCAGCCGAGTTGCGAGCAATACCGTTTACCTTCGCGGCCAGCGGTGCACGCCGTTCGTCTGGATAGACAACACACCAGCGATGGCTGGCTACGTGGACCTGGACAACTTCGAGCCGGGATCGCTCGAAGGAATCGAGGTTTACCACAGCGCTGCAACAATACCAGCGGAGCTCTCGGTGCCTCGCGACAAGATGGCGTGCGGCATGATCGTCCTGTGGTCAATGATGCCTGATCGGCCCACGAGGGGTCAGAGAGGCAGCCGTTACTCTGCCAGCGATCTCGCTGCGCTGGTGGCAGCACTCAAGGTTTATACAGCGGAGCAGGTGGATACGGCCGCCCGGCTGGATAGTTCGGTTCCGTTCCAGCCCATCTACCCAAATGCCCTCAAGGAGCAGGGGGTACGCGGTTCGGTGCTGGCGGAGTTTGTGGTGGACACACTGGGCCGGGTGGAGATGGACACGTTCGGAGTGGTGGTGCCCGCGGACCAGCAGTTCATCGATTCAGTGCGCGCAGCCCTTGGTTCAGCGCGATTCACCCCTGCAGTTCGTGAGGGTCAGCTGGTGCGACAGCTGGTGCATCTGCCGGTGCGATTCGATGCGTAGGGACTTGCGCAGCAAGAGTATGCGCGGGAACTCAGCATAAGGCAGGGCTGTATGCTATTCAAAAGCATCACTGCAACGCCGGTGCGAATTGTGTCGGCCTGGGGAACACTGACGAGCATTGGCATTCATGGGACGATCGCTGCCGTGGCCGTGGCTGGCGGTTTCGAACCTCCCCTGGAGCCACACGAGGAATCCCCCTGGAGTGGCGTTATCTATCTTGCGCCGCCCCAATCCTCGGGCGGTGGCGAGCGTATCGAGCAGATTACCTACGTGGGCCTGGACGGCGGCATGGGCGGCACCAACGATGAGGTGGATGCCGGTCCGGATGAAGCCGCGCTGGAAGCGGAGCGCAGGCGTGCACGCGAACTGGCAGAACGTGCCGAGCTGGAGAGGCGTGAGGGTACGGAGGGTGCAACCGGCAACCAGGAGATGGGAGAGGTTTTCCTGGAGTCACAGGTGGAGAACCCCGCAGCCTACGATGCGTCGAGTGCTGCACCCTCCTATCCGGACTTGCTTCGCGCGCAGAATGTGGAAGGCGGCGTGGTGGTGCAGTTCGTGGTGGACACGGCTGGCCGCGCAGATACCACGAGCTTCCAGGTGCTGCAGTCCAGCCATTTCGCGTTCGAGAACTCCGTTCGCACCGCCCTTCCGGGAATGCGTTTCACGCCGGCCGAGGTGGGTGGTAGCCGCGTGAGGCAGCTGGTGCAGATACCGTTTCTGTTCAGGATCGAGCGTGCGATAGTTACGGAGGTGGCGGCAGATTCCTTAAGGGATGGGGATTAGGTCTGGTTAGGTGTTACGGGTTACGGGTTAGGTGTTAGGGGTTAGGTGGGGGCTTCGCCCCGGACCGCCGGTCGGGATCTCGGGGTGCAGATGTGGATCCCGGTGGCGGATCGGGATTCCCCCGTTGGCATCAGGCCCGGCTTCCGCGATACGACACGCAGAACCCGGGCCCTAACCCGCAACCCCTAACCCGTAACCCCTAACCCGTAACCCGTAACCCGTAACCCGTAACCCGTAACCCCTAAACCGCATCCGACAATGACGTAAACTGGAAATCCCGGATCTTCAGCGCCGGCATCACCATGCTCGACGATACCTGCTCTGCCTGGCCGATATCCTCCAGGCGGTTGAGCGCAAGCAGCGGGCTCTCATTCCACCTGAGGTTCTTGATCGGCCTGGACACACGACCGTTCTCGATAAGGAACGTACCGTCACGCGTAAGGCCGGTTACCATCACCGTTCGCTGGTCCAGGAAGCGGATGTACCAGAATCGCGTTACGAGTATTCCGCGCTCCGTCTCCTGAATGAGCTGATCCAGCGACTTGCTGCCGCCACGCATGATCAGCGCGTTCGACGCACCGGACGGCTCAACTCCACGCTCGCGCGCCCAGAATCGGTTGTAGTTCAGGTTGCGAAGCACTCCGTCCTCGATCCACACAACACGCTTGAGCGGCAAACCGTCGCCATCGTAGGGTGTGGACGCTGTCATGGGATCGAACGGATCCGACAGGAGCGTCACACGCTCGTCCATCACCTTCTGCCCGATCTTTGACTTGTTGGGTCCATCGCTGAACGCGCTTCGGCCTTCATCAGCAGAGCGCGCGTTAAGCGAGCCACGGAGCAGCGGCACAAAATCCGCAGCGGCGCGGGGCTCGAGGATTACCGTGTAGCGGCCCGGCTCCACGGCCTGCGGGTTGCGCGATGCTATCGCCTTGCGCGCTGCCGTACGACCGATGTCTGCAGCGTTCACCTGACTCCAGTCGCGTGAGGCAATCGACGCGTAGCCCGAACCGGTTCCATCCGGCGTTCGCACGGTGGTTGAAAGATCAACGTTCGTAGTCGGGTTGTATGCAAACAGCCCGCGTGATGTTGCCACCGCGAGGCCTACTCCCGCATCTGCCTCCAGGAAGCCGCCAACGAACAGATCCTGGGGGTTGATTCCCGTAGACCCGCCCGCTTCGGAGCGGGCCGCGGCGAAGATACCCTCCACAGCCTGCGCGCGAGCTTCAGGACCAAGTTGCGCCGTGGCCGGCGCATACGCATCCACGCTCGTGTACTGCTGCGGGCCAAGCTCGGGCATCAGTTCCGGGTCTTCCGGCGACAGACGAGCGAGTCGTTCCGACTGCTCGACTGCCCTGCGCAGGCCATCGTCATCCAGCAGGTTCGTGGACACGGAGGCCTGACGCTTGCCGACAGTGCTGATGATGGACACCGAGGTGTCCGTGCTTCCACCAGCCGTCGTAATCTCACCGCCGGCAAACCGCGTGTTGCCACTCCAGCCGGAGCGGAGCACTATGCGGCATTCGTCTGCCGTGCTGTACGAGAGAGCACGGTCGGTAATGGCCTTCGCCGCCTCACGTGAGAGGACGGACGGCGCCTGCATGAGGTCAAAGAGAGAGCGCGGCGTCATCAGGCGCGTCCTCCGGTGTTGAGGATGTTTACATTGCGAAAGCGCGCCGGCGGGCAGCCGTGGCTCACGGAGTTCACCTGGCCTGGCTCACCCTTTCCGTCACTGAACGTACCGCCGAGCCAGTAACTGTTCTGGCCGCCGATCATGTCCATGGAGTTCCAGAACTCCGGTGTGCGGCTCTGGTACGCCACGTCCTTCAGCATTCCCGTCACCTTGCCATCGCGAACCTCGTAGGCAACCTGGCCGGAGAACTGGAAGTTGTAGCGCTGCTGGTCAATGGACCACGAACCGCGATTCTTTACGATGATGCCGCGCTGCGTGTCTGCCACGATGTCGTCAAGCGAGATGTCTGCCTCGCCAGGCATGAGCGACACGTTCGGCATGCGCTGGAAGGGAACGTCGCTCCACGACTGCGCGAACGAGCAGCCGTGCGACCGCGTAACACCCGTGAGCGGCGCAATCCACGCAGCCTGTTCGCGGGTGGTCTGGTAATCCTTGAAGATCCCGTTTTCCACGATCATCCAGTCTTCCGCCGGAACGCCTTCGTCGTCCCAACCCACGCGGGCGAGTGAATTCTCCTGCGTGCGGTCTGCGCGAATGTTCATGAAGTCCGGGCCGTAGCGGAACTTGTTCAGGAACTCGGATGGCGGCGCCAGAAAGCTCGTGCCGGCGTAGTTTGCCTCGTAACCCATTGCGCGATCGAGTTCGGTTGGGTGCCCGATGCTCTCGTGAATAGTGAGCCAGAGGTTGGACGGATCGAGAATGAGGTCATAGCGTCCCACGTCCACACTGCGCGCCGAGAGCTTCTCATTTGCGAGCTCTGCCCATGCCGGTGCGTTGCCGGGCATGTCTGCGCCGGTGATGTACTCCCAGCCAGACCCGCGAGGCGCAAGCTCATGGGTGTAGCTCTGGAAGTCGCCCTGTGCAATTGCAGTTGCCGTAAAGCTGGGCCCGACGCGGTAGAAGGTCTGGGTGACGAGTGTGCCGTCTGTGGTGCCCAGAGTTTTCTCTTCGCGGAGCAGCTGCATGCCGGAGTTCACGAACCGCACGTTAGGAACCCTGAGTGCAGCTTCGTTGGCTGCGAACAGCAACTCCACTTTCTCCTCGATAGGCACTTCCAGCGGATCGCGCTGAACGGGCGTTTTCCACTCGCCGCGCTGTGCTGCGAGCGGTGCAAGCTCAACCGGGCGCTTCTGTACTCGCTTACCGGCGCGTGCAATGCGTGCTGCCTCACGCGCCGCCTGCTGCACGCCATCCGGCGAAAGATCGCTGGTACCGGCAAAGCCCCACGCGCCGTCAACCAGTACGCGTACGCCGAGTCCGTAGGACTCGGTGTCGGACACGCCGGTGATCTGTCGTTCGCGAGTGCTCACGCCCTGCCGTCTGTAGCGCCCGACGCGGGCATCCGCGTAGGACGCTCCCGCATCGCGAGCGGCATCGAGCGCCTGCGTTACGATGTCGGCCTGCGAGCGCGTTGGCAGAGGGGTGAGCAGCGTTGGCAGCGAATGCAGCTGGCGCGGAATCGCCGCCACTGCTGCCGCTGCCGCGGTGGTCTGGAGGAAGGTGCGACGGGATGCCATGGGCCCTGTGGTTGGAGACAGATACTGCTCGGCACCGGGTGAACCGAAACGATTCGCCTGTGGTCGGGAGCCGGACGCTCGGTCATGGCTGCAGTGAAAGCCACCCGGCTGGTTCTCCCTGGTTTACGCCCTCGGCGCTTTGGGCGCTGGACGCCACCCAGGATTTCCGGCGCCGGACATTCCCGCTTCCTTCCAACCCTGTCCCGTCACCGCTCCCGGCGCTGGCCGAATATAACAAGGGCGCGGAGTCAGTGACCCCGCGCCCTGTCCCACTGCTGACCTTGGCGCAGCGCGGCCAGCAGCGCCGGCCGCGGCCGTAATCCCACTACTCGTAACGCAACGCCACGATCGGGTCCAGGCTGGCCGCACGACGCGCAGGCCACACCCCAAACACCACTCCCACTGCCGCGCTGAACGCGAAGGCGAGAATTACGGAGTCAATGGAAACCGCTGTACTGAAGCCTCCGAACGCCGATAACGCATACGCGCCTCCGGCACCGAGCAACACGCCCACCAGCCCGCCGAGCAGGCACAGTACCACCGCCTCGATGAGGAACTGGAGCAGCACGTTCACCTTGGTTGCACCCAGGGCCTTTCGCACACCGATCTCCCGGGTGCGTTCAGTGACGGATACGAGCATGATGTTCATGATCCCGATACCGCCCACGAGAAGGCTCACGGCCGCTATGCCGGCCAGAAGGAAACCGAACACAGCCGTGGTTTCACCGATGGTGGTAAGGAAGTCGGCCTGGTTCCGGATGTTGAAGTTGTCCGGCTGACCGGGGCGCAGCTTCAGTTCACGACGCATGAGTCGCTGTATCTCCACCATGGTCTCCGGAATCTGCGCTTCGCTCGGCGCAAGCACGCTCAGCGAACGAAGCCGGTCCGTTCCGAGCACGCGGTAACGCGCCGTCTGGATGGGGATGAGCACCTGGTCATCCGGATCCTGCCAGCCGCTTCCCTGGCCCTTGGACTCCAGCACACCGATCACCTCGAACAGAAGTCCGCGAATTCGTACGTTCTGCCCCAGGATTACTCCGGGATTTTCTATCTGCAGTGACTGCAGCACCGAAGGCCCGACCACTGCCACACGCTGACGTGAGGCGTCTTCACCAGCCGTGAACATTCTGCCGTATTCCACCGAGAAGTTCCGGACTTCCAGAAAGTTGGCGGTGGTACCGATAATCTCGGTGTTGGTGTTCCGGTTCAGGTACTGCAGGGTGAGTCGGCGAGACATCTCCGGCTGAACTGCCTTGGTAACCTGAGCGCGCTCGGCAATGTTCGTGGCGTTCTCGAGAGTGATTCGAGCGCGGTCTACATTGCTGGCCACGCCGCCCATTCCCCGGGCGGCTCCTGGCTGCACCGTGAGCAGCGTGGTGCCGAGTGACGCAATACGGTCTGCCACCGCGTCCTGCGCTCCACGTCCCAGTGCCACCATGGTGATCACGGCGGACACACCGATCACGATGCCGAGCATGGTGAGGAAGGAGCGCAGCTTGTTCGCGCGCAGCGCGCTAAGCGCAACGAGCAGGGTCTCGGCAAAGAGCATGTCAGTTGCCTCCGGTGTTACGCTCCAGCCCCGGCAGCGAGGTGCGTGAGCGAATGCGTTCCTGCATTTCCTGGCGCTGTGCCTCGAGTGCCACGGCAGCGAGAAGGGCCACCTGCTCGCCTTCCTCCAGGCCGCGGATGATCTCTGCGTAGTCGTAGTCGCTCACGCCCATGAGCACCACGCGGGGCTCGAACGACAGCGGCGCCTTGGACACGAAGACGATAGCGGGAGTGCCACCGCCGGCACGGCGTGCGCCGCCCATGGCTCCGCGGGGAGCACCGCCGCCGCCCTGACGCATCATGCCGGCCGGGGGACCGCCGCCACCGGGGCCCTGGGCGAGCACCATCGGCGCGCCGGCCGAAGCACCGCGCGTGTCGCCGGCGGCAGGCGCGGCGGGCGTTGCGGACTCGGCGGTGTCACCCGCGGGACGCTGCGGGCCGCCCATCAGGGCCGCCATCTGCGTACGAATGGCCTCCTCGGCTGCCTCGCGGCTCATGCCAAGTGCCATTGCGGTAGGTACGGCATCCTGCATGGTGCGGATGGCGTCCACAGGTACGGCAAGCACGTTCTCGCGACGATTCACCAGCACCGAAACCTCGCCGTTCATTCCGGGCAGAAGCAGGCTCTCCTGGTTGTCGAGCGTGATGAGAACCGGGAACATGGTGACGCTCTGGTCCACCACTGCCTGGGGCTCGACCTTCTCCACTTCGCCGATGAACGGACGGTTCGGGTAGGCGTCAACCGTAACGCGGGCAGTGAGCCCAACGCGCACCTGGCCGATGTCGGTCTCGTTGACCATGGCCCGAACGCGAACGCGATCGAGGTTGGCCATGTTCATGAGGGTGGTACCACCGCTGGCGGAGCTCGTTGCGGAAACGATCACCTGTCCCGGCGAGACCAGCCGGTCGATGATGGTGCCGCGTGAGGGCGCGCGCACTGTGGCCTCGTCCAGGCGCTGCTGGGCAAGGTCAACATCGATGCGGGCGCGGATGAGCGACGCCTGAGCATTCTCCAGTTCCAGCGAACTGGATTCGAGCTCCTGCGAGGTTACTACCTGGGCCTCGTAGAGTTCCTGCGTGCGCTTGCGCTGTGCCTGCGCGACATCCAGGCGAGCCTGCGATGCGCGTTCGTCTGCCACTGCCTGGTTGAGGTTGTTCCGCATCTCGCGCGTGTCGAGCTGCACGAGCAGGTCGCCAGGCTTCACTTCGTCACCGCTCTCGATTGGCAGCTCGGTGATCTGGCCCGAAGCGCGCGACTTCACCTCGATGACATTGATCGGTTCCACAACGCCGGTTGCCTCGGCATTGATCACGATCGTGCGACGCTCCACTGCCGCAAGTTCGACGGTCGGTGAGGCTACCTCTTCCTTCTTGCATGCTGCAAGGACGGTGAGAAGCGCAAGCGCTGCAATGGCTGTACTGCGACGTGAGGGAATCAACGATGTCTCCGGAATGAAGCGGCTGCGCCGCGCTGCGGTGTCGGTGTAGTCAGGCATCAGAGGTCTCGTCCGACGATGGCTTCGATCTGCGCCTTGGCAACGCGTGCATCACGACGCGCCTGAATGAGCGACAGTCTGGCCTGGTTCAACGTGGACTGCGATGTGAGAACATCGAGCAGGGTACCTGCACCGAGTTCATAACGCTGGCGCTGCACGCGAAGGTCTTCCTCGGCAGCCTCGACCGATGCCTGCTGCAGCTCGATCCGAGCCTGCGCCAGTTCATAGACGCCGTACGCCTGAATGAGGCTCTGCTCAGCTGCGAGCTGTGCGTCGCGAAGTGAGGCTTCCGCGTTGTCCTGGGCCACCCGTGCCTGAATGACCGCTGTTTCGCGCTGCAGGCCGTTGAACAGCGGGTAGGAGAGGGAGAACGAAACGCCCTTGGAGTTGGGGTTGCCGCTCTCGCCCATCAGCCAGAGGTTGCCGCCGCTGAAGCCACGCGACGACTGATTCACGCCGTAGTTGGCGCTCATGCTGACCGTGGGCCAGTAAGGCGCCATGGCTGCCTTTGCACTGGCGTTTGCGGCGGCAAGCGACGCAGTGGCCGTTCGCACGGCAGGAGCCTGCTGAGCGATACTGAACAGCGAAGTGCTGTCTCCCGCAAGCGTAATCGGCTCCAGCGTATCGCCGGGAACTGCGGTTACGAGCGACTTCTGTCCCGTGAAGCGGGTGAGTGATGCGCTCGCGTTTCGAACGTCCTGCTGTGCCTGCAGAATCGCGATCTCGGCGTTGCGAAGTTCAATGGCGGAGCGAAGCGAGTCGGACTTGGTTGCAGCGCCTGCCTGAACGCGGGCATTTGCCACGCGAAAGTTCTGCTGCGCCTGTTCGAACTGCACTCGTGCTGCGCTTTCAGCCTCACGTGCGGCAAGTACGTTGTAGTACTGCTGCTTTACGCTCAGCGCCACTTCGAATTCGCGCAGCGTGGTGTTGGATTCGGCAGCGGCCTGGTCGGCGCGGCTGGCGGTGATCTCGCGGAAACGTGATCCGCCGTCGAACAGCGTGAGGCTGGCGTTGAGTCCGTTACGGAAGCTCCACGGGTCGCCGCGGTTGGGAACCAGCTCGCCCTGGAAGTAGGTGACGCCCGTCGAGTAGCCGCTGCTTGCGCTGAAGTTCAGCGAGGGCAGAAAGGCTGCGTAGGAGCGACGAAGGTTGGCCGAGGAGGTGCGAAGCTGGCCGCGTGCCTGAATGGTCTGCGGGTGGAACTGGTGCGCGAGGCGCACGGCTTCGTCCAGGGAGATCGGACGGGCATTGAGCTCCATGGGCGGTGGGGGCGCGGGAACCGCGCCGGGCGCCTGGGCCACGAGCAGAGTGGGCAGGAAAAGAAGACCCGCCACGGCCAACGATTTCATGGTATCCTCGGTTCAGATCACAAGACGCCGGCAGGTGCCGGAGTCGGTTTGTTAGTGTTCAGGTGCACGACCTGCTCGGCACGTTGCCTTCATCTACGCCCAAGGGCGCGCCGGCGCTGCAAGCCAGGCGCGCCCTTGCCGACGCATCCCTGCTGCGGCGACCTGCGCCGCACGACAGCCAGACGTCAGTCGCGCGAGTGCGCGCTGTCACCTTCGACGTGCCGCTCCCGGTCCCTCTGTCGCAGGGCTTCCAGTCTGGAGAGCTGCTCGGGCGTGAGCATCGAGCGGAATTCCACACTGGCGCTGTCCCTTACAGCGCGAGTCATTGGGCGAACCGAGTCGTAGATGGAGTCGAGCCTGGCGTTTCGCGCGTCGAGCAGGATGTTCATCCGTACTCGTTGCTCCTCGTTGAGCCCTACGTCATCGGCGAAGCGATCGCGCGCTTCCTGACGACTCACTTCTTCTTCCTGGCAAACCGCATCGGGGCGAATGACCCTGTCAGCAGTAAAGCCGAGGACGCCGCCCAGCAACACGGCGCCGAGGAGAAGCGTGAGCGCGACCGACTTCGACCCCGTCATACCTCGCCTCAGTGTGGTAGGACGCCGGGTAGCGCCCTTTCGTTAACGTCTGGCTCGCGACTTTCCGGCTCAACGTCATACGAAAAAGCCAGAGCCTCGTTGACCACTGCCTCGTAGGCAGCGAACGAAGCCTCATCACGCTGCTCGACTGAAACGAGCAGTGCCGTGGCGACGATAATGGCCACCGCTGCGGCCATTGCTGCCGTGCGCGACCATTCCGCCATCACCTGCCACCATTCGGCAGACGTGCGCCCGAGAACGCGTGCCATGATACGCTCCTCGAGTCCATCCCAGTACGCCTCATCCCGCGGGGGGGCATGCATGTCCCGAAGGGCCTTGCGCACCGGAGCATCCAGCGGAGCAGACGCCTGGTCAATGAAACCGGCACCCCCCGCATTCATTCCAGCGTCGTTGTCAGAAGTCATAGATGTATCCTCATGTCACCGAGGTGTCGTCGCAGCGCGACCCGTGCATGATGCAGGTCGCTGCGCGCCGTACCCTCCGGAATATCCAGCATTTCACCAATTTCAGCGTGCTTGTAGCCCTCCACATCGTGAAGGACGATTACAGCCCGTTGACGCTGCGAAAGTTGCAGCAGCGCCTCCTCGAGCCGTGCCCGCAGGTCAGCACCCTCCGCGGCATCACGGAACGGAGCGGCAACCGAATCTGGTAACTCTTCGGCCGTTCGCACCCTCCGCCTGCGCGTGAGATCCAGCGAGGCATTTACCACTATGCGGTGCAGCCATGCACCGAACGCCTGCTCCGGCCTGAACCGGTGCAGGGCCTTGTAAGCGTGCAGGAAGGCGTCCTGAACCGCATCTTCCGCGTCTTCGTGGGTTCCCACTACGGCGCGTGCCACCGCATACGCCCTGCGCTGATGAATGCGCACGAGCGCCGAAAAGGCGGACGTTTCCCCCTGCTGCGCCTTGATGATGAGCGCACGCTCGTGGGACAGCGGGTCGCTGTCTGCGGAGTGCGCAGGGCCGTTCGCCGGCGTGGGCCTGTCAGGCACGCGCCGGGGCAACGGGTATGGGCTGTGTAGTGCGATGGCTGCGGACATATTCCTTGTTCACGCGGTCACTCTCACTACGAAGGACGGTCGGGAAGCGTTGGAAGACACCGCCTCGATTGCTGCTGGCGAGGTTCGGAGATTACAGGACGGAAAACCCCGCACCTTCGGCTCTGTTCCGGTGGGGGCCGGAGAGTAGTCGCTACGGCGCCTGCGGCGAAGGGGAGGAGAAGGCCGGGGATGTGCCGAAAACGCGCTGCTCAGCTGCCGGACAGCCCGATTTCCTCGGCGTTCGCCTGCATCGCGCCCACGACGGTGGCAATGTGGTCGTCCAGCTCCACATCCAGTTCCTGCACTCCAAGGGCGATGTCCTCCCGGCTCACACCGCGCGCGAAAGCCTTGTCCTTCATCTTCTTCCGCACGCTGCGCACATCCACGTCGTGTACGGACCGCGAGGGCTTCACGAGCGCGCATGCGGTGATGAGGCCGGTAAGCTCGTCCACGGCGAAGAGGGTCCGGGCCAGGAGAGTGCTTCGCGGTACTCCGGTGTACGGGGCGTGCCCGAGGATTGCCTCGCAGACGTCGTTCGGCACGCCGAGTTCGCGCAGTATGCGCACTCCCTCGGCGGGATGTTCGCGGTCCGGGCTTCGCGCCTCGTTGGGCCACCGTTCGTAGTCGAAGTCGTGCAGCAGCCCCGTCATACCCCAGAGTTCCTCGTCCTCGCCGAACTGCCGTGCGTACTCGCGCATGGCGCATTCCACCGAGAGCATGTGCTTCCGGAGGGAGTCGCTGG
>DATGOL010000027.1:0-7436 GCA_035306065.1 Gemmatimonadales bacterium
TGGTTCGGCGTTGCCACAACCACGGCGTCCAGCTTTCCGTAGTTGAGCATGTCCTCGATGTCACTGTAGGTGTCGGGTACCTCGAAGCGATCTGCGAGTGCCCGCACCTTGGCTGCATCGTTGTCGCAGAGCGACTGCACGGTAACGTTCCGCAGCCTGGACAGCACCGGCAGGTGTGCAAGCTGGGTGATCGCGCCCGCGCCCACTATTCCCACTCTCGTTGCCGCCATCAGCGTGCGTTCCCCACGTTGAACACGTAGGCACCGCCAACACGCAGAGTGCCGGCGCGAATTCCGGATGCAAGTTCGTATCGTGCGTGCATTGTGACCGCCAGGTTTGGAATGAGGAACACGTCTGCACCCGCCAGTGCTGCCACTCCGGCCGTGATCGTGTCGAAAGCGTTCTCCACCAGTGTTCCGCTAAGTCCGTCGGCCTCGGCGTTGGTTGCATACGCGCCAATGCCGCCTCCCATGTACGGGCGCACTCGTGTCCAGGAAGCCAGCTGGCGCCTGACGTCTGCGGTGAACGTAAGCGCTGCGAACGTTACCTCGTCCAGAACTACCCGCGCGTCACCTGTGGGGTCCACCACTATGGTGGACAGGGAGTCCACTAGCCTCTGCACGGCCCTCTGCGTAAAGCTGGCCTCCCAGTAGCCTGCCGCGAATGCCACACGCCACCCCGGCCGAAGCTCCCCGTAATCCGCAACGAGCGCGATTACCGGGGCAGACTCCATCTGGGACGGAAAGGTTACACCGGTCTCGATGCCGAACGACACCAGTCGCAGCCTGTCCAGGCCGAGTATCTCGAAAGCGGTGGTGTCGGGTCGGTCCTGTGCGCGTGCGGCGTGCGGCAGGACCAGGCCAGCCAGGATCAATGCAAGAAGTATCAGGCTGCGTGGCATGATCAGTACCCTGCGCAAGCGCTGCTGCTCACCGACCGAAACTCCCCATGCTTCCGGCACCCACAACCGGAAGGCTGCGCTTCGCGGGCGCTGACCTCACGGGCGGCGGCATGACCACGGAGATGGCAGACGCGTGAAAGTCGTAGTCCTCCACGTCGTGAATGGCGGCCTCCACGAAGCTTCCGGGCGCGGCGTCCGTGCTGACCCAGGTGACTCCATCCACATCGTCAGCCTGCCACGGCGCGCGGGCCTGTGCCAGCCCCTCGCCTTCTTCGGCAGGCCGATCCACGAGCAGCCTGGCTACGGTTCCGAGATGGCGTTCGTAGCGTTCCGCGGTGATCACGCGCTGCAGGCTCGTGAGGCGTTCCAGTCGTTCCATCTTTATCGCGTCCGGCACATCGTCAGGCAGGTCATACGCACGCGTCCCTTCCTGCGGAGAGTACGTGAACGCACCCACCCGATCGAACCGGGCCTCCTCCAGGAACTCGAGGAGTGTCTCGAAATCCTCGTCCGTCTCGCCGGGAAAGCCAACGATGCACGTGGTACGAATGGTCACGTTCGGCACGGCGTCGCGGAAGCGGGCGAGCTTCTCGCTGATCGTGCGCCGCCGCTCGGGACGCCGCATGCGCGCAAGCACCGAATCTGACGCATGCTGAATCGGCATGTCAATGTACGGAACCACGCGGCCGCCGCTGTCCGCAACCACCTGCAGCAGTCGCGGCGTAATACCCGCGGAGTACAGGTAGAGCATGCGAATCCAAGGGATTTCGGTCTCGTGCAGCAGGGACTCGAGCAGGTCTGGCAGGCCACGACCATCACGGATGTCCCGCCCCCAGTGTGCCAGGTCCTGGGCCACCAGGTTCACCTCGCGCGCACCCTGCATTTCGAGCAGCTGCGCTTCTCTAACCACCTCTGGCAGGGCGAAGGAGCGATGCCGGCCGCGCATGAGAGGAATTGCACAGAACGCGCACCCGTGGTCGCAGCCCTCGCTGATCTTCAGGTAGCGAACGTGAGGCAGGTCGCCCGTGTACAGCCGGTCGCCCGGGTGGAGTGGCGGAGCCTCGTTGAGCAGGCCCTGCTCAACCAGCGAAGGAAGCAGTGCGTCCACCTCGCTGGACCCGAGAAACAGGTCCACCTCCGGCAGCGCCTCCTCGAGTTCCGCCTTGTGTCGCTGCACCATGCATCCCAGCGCAACCACAGCCTTGCAACTCCCCTCGCTCCGGAGCCGGCCGGCGCTCACGAGGGCGTCAATCGACTCCTTTTTCGCCGCGTCAATGAAGCCGCAGGTATTCACGAGGATTACATCGGCCTCGTCAAGCGACTCCACGGGCTCTGCACCCTGCGCTACCAGCGCAGCCAGGTAGCGCTCGCTGTCTACCGTATTCTTGTCGCACCCAAGTGTTACGAGGGCAACGCGGGTGGTGATTCCTTGCATGCAATAATGCCCGTGGGCTGTAAGCGATGTTCCTGTGGTAGTCGGGCGCGCTTCGCTTGCAACCCCAGGGCGCGCCCGAGGCAACGCGTCAGCAGGTGTCGCGGTGTGCGCCTACCGGTAGTTCCCGAACTGCAACTCCACGTCGAATTCCTCTGCCTTGAGCACCCCGATCGCCTCCTGGAGTTCATCCCGGCCGGGCGCGGTAACGCGAACCTGATCGCCCTGAATTGCGGCCTGCACCTTCTTGAGCTTGGCGGCCTTTATCGCTGCCGCCACCTTCTTGGCGGTTTCGCCATCCAGTGAGGTACGCAGCGATACCTCACGACGAACCGTGTCGCCACCGGCCGGCTTGATTTCACCCAGCTCCAGGTTCTTTACCGGAACGCCGCGCCTGATCAGGCGCGTGTGCAGAACGTCGTACAGCGCGTCCATCCGATATTCGTCCTGCGCGGTGAGAACGAGCTTCTCCTCTGCGCGCTGGAATTCGATCTCGGCCTTTACTCCCTTGAAGTCGTAGCGCTGGGCTATCTCCTTCTGGGCCTGGTTTACGGCGTTGTCCACTTCCTGCAGGTCCACGCCAGTGGTCACGTCGAACGAGTGCAGTTGTGCCATGAAACTCGATGAGTGGCTTGAGGTGGTGCCGCGCACACCGTGCGCGCGGGCCCGGCTGGTGAAGATAGCAGGGACGGGGCGCTGGAGTGGTGCGCGGCGGGGCCGAGGTGCGTTTCCGTGCGCGAAATGGGGCTCTATCCGAGGGCTACCGGAATTGAAAGGGGGCGGTGCCATGCCTGGCACCGCCCCCTCTACCTGCGTACTCGCACCGATAACGGGCGGGAATTCGGACGTCAGTTCGTCGTAATGGTCTTTCCCTATCCGAGGAAACTCTCCAGGGCGCGTGCCCTGCTAACGTGTCTCAGCCTGCTGAGCGCCTTCTCCTTGATCTGCCTTACCCTTTCCCTCGTGATGCCGAGTACGACGCCGATCTGCTCGAGGGTCATGGGGTCTTCGCCGTGGAGGCCGAAGTAGAGCTGAAGGATCTTTGCCTCTCTTGGCTTCAGCCCGTTCAGCGCCTCCACAATGGACTCCGTAAGCGCCTTCTCGAACGCCTGCTCGTCTGGCGTGGGGTTCAGGTTGTCCGGCAGATAATCGAGGAGCTTGTTGTCCTCGCCGGGGGTCATCGGAGCATCGAGGGAGAGGTGCGTCTGCGAGATGGACATGGTGCGTGCGACTTCGTCTTCGCTGATGTCCAGCCCTTCCGCGATTTCCGCGTGGGTTGCTTCCCTGCCGAGTTCCTGGAGGAGAGTGCTTGCGCGTTTGCCTATTCGGTGCAGTGCGCCGGCCCTGTTGAGGGGAACCCGAACTATGCGACTCTGTTCAGCGAGTGCCTGCAGGATGGCCTGCCGTATCCACCAGACCGCGTAGGAGATGAACTTGATCCCCTTGGTCTCGTCGAATTTGTGCGCCGCCCGAATGAGTCCGAGGTTGCCCTCGTTGATCAGGTCCGATAGCGAGACGCCCTGGTTCTGGTACTTCTTGGCGACGGAAACCACGAAGCGGAGATTGGAGCGAACGAGCTTGTCGAGCGCTTCCTCCTCGCCAGCCCTGATGCGCTGTGCGAGATATACCTCTTCTTCGCGGGTAATCAGCGGGTAAACGCTGATGTCGCGGAGGTACTGGTCCAGGGAGCCTTCCTCGTAAGAGGCCTTCTTTTGGGTAGTTGTTGCGGCCATTGGGACAGCTGCTCCGTGTCCTGTCCAACTGAGGCCGACGCGTTCCCGCCGCGTTCGGCCGTGCTTCCGGGTGGAAGCGGGGTCTATCAACGAACGCGACTACCTAACCGTGTCCAGCGGATATTGGTAAGCCACGATAACGACTCTGCGGTGTCTGGTGCATAGCTGTAATAGACCACAAGGGGCTGACCCCGAACCAATGAGTCGGGAACCCAGCCCCAGTAACGACTGTCGAGCGAGTTGTCGCGGTTGTCTCCAAGCACGAAGAGGTGCTTGTCGGGCACTACTATCGGGCCCCAGTTGTTCCGCGACGGCTGATATGTCCGCGTGGCCTGGGCGGACCGAATGAGGTAGTCCCGCTGCCACCGGAAGTCATCGCCTGCCGGGTCGGTGTTGGGATCGGAGTGGGTTACGTATTCCTCGACCTGCGGATCGCCGTTCAGCTGCAGAACGCCGTCGAGCATTGCGACAGTGTCGCCGGGAAGGCCAACCAGCCGCTTGACGAAGTTCTTGGACGGGTCGTTGGGCCACTGGAATACGATCACGTCTCCGCGCGCCGGTTCACGTACCGCGGGAAGTGACTTGCCCGTAAAGGGGATCTCTGCTCCATACACGAGCTTGTTGACGAGCAGGAAGTCGCCAACGAGAAGTGTGCGTTCCATGCTGCCGCTGGGGATCTTGAAGGCCTCCACGAGGAAGGCGCGCATCACCAGAAACAGGCACACCGCTATTGCGAATGACTTTACGGATTCCCAGACGAAGCGCAGCGGGAGGTGCATGCCGCGGTTCATGCGGCGCAGCACTGCCTGACGCTGCTGCTCCGTGATCGTGTAGCGCGGCATTGAGCCCGCTGCACTGGAACTCGTGATGCGTGAATCTTCCATCACGACACCTCCTCACGCGAACGCCTGACGCAACCGTAACGGCGCGACAGCCGACTGCCATGACGGCGGTGGTAAGGAACGACGAGTGCCGGACGTTGCAGCAAGTCGGATCTCGCTAACCGATTCATCGAGGAAGAAAGGTGACAGCCGCACGACGGCGTGGGGCTATCCCATTCTGGATTTAACCGGCCATACCGTGCTGGCGCAAGCGCCGGGCACCGCCCGCCGGACCATTCCCACGCCCGGCCGGAGCACCGCCTCGCGCTCCGGCCTCATCCCCTCACTCCTGCCTGCAAGCGCGCAATACTCGCGCCCGCAGCCACCAACCACCGACTCTACCTCAGTAGTTGTCTATCTGGGCACGCTGAAGCGCACCCGAATAATCCACGTAACCAACCTTCGTCTCAGAATAGAACTCGTACACCTCCCACCCTCCTTCGCGATGCCCGTTCCCCGTCTGCTTAACTCCGCCGAACGGCATGTGGGCTTCCGCACCGATGGTGGGCGCGTTTATGTACGAAATCCCGTTGTCCAACCGCTCCAGCGCGCTGAACGCCAGGTTTACATCGCGGGTATACAACGAAGAAGACAGCCCGTACTTCACCCCGTTGTTCACCTCGAATGCCTCCTCCGCATCGTTCACACGAATCACGGAGAGAACCGGACCAAAGATCTCCTCCTGCTCGATCCTCGAGCCCGCCTTCACCCGCGAGAAGATCGTCGGCAGGTAGAAGAAGCCGCCATCCAGCGATTTGTCGTCAGGGCGCGCACCACCGATCAGGAGGTCCGCACCCTCGCCCTGCCCGATGTCAACATAACGCTCCACCTTGGCTCGTGCGGCCTCGTTCACCAGTGGACCCACATCCGTCTTCTTCTTGCGGCCATCGCCGAGCTTCAAATCGCGTACGCGATCCACGAGCATGCTCAGAAAACGATCGTGAACGCCCTTCTGCAGGATGAGCCTGCTGGTTGCCGTGCAACGCTGACCGGTCGTTCCGAACGCGCCCCAGAGTACGCCTTCGAGTGCGAGATCGAGGTCGGCATCGTCCAGTACGATCTGGGCGTTCTTGCCGCCCATTTCCAGCGACAGGCGCTTGTGCATCCTGCCGCATGTCTCGCCAACACTGCTTCCCGTTTCCGTGGAACCAGTAAAGGAGATGAGCGGAATTTCCGGATGCTCCACGATGGCCTTGCCCACCGTTTCCCCAACGCCGTGCACGAGCTGGATCACGTTAGGTGGCAGACCGGCATCCAGCAGGATCTCCACCAGCACCGTTACCGTATGCGGAACATCCTCGGCCGGCTTGATGATTACCGAGTTACCGCACACCAGCGCCGGGAACATCTTCCAGGTAGGAATGGCGAGCGGGAAGTTGAACGGCGTAATGAGCCCTGCAATGCCTATCGGGCGGCGGAAGCTCATTGCCCACTTGCTCCGCAGCTCGCTCGGAACCGTGTGGCCAAACAGCCTCCGACCCTCAACGGCCGCGTAGTAGGCAGTGTCTATCCCTTCCTGAACGTCGCCCCTGGTTTCCGTGAGCGGCTTGCCCATCTCGCGAGTCATGAGATCCGCAAGCTCTTCCTTTCGCTCCACCAGCAGGTCGCCAACGCGACGAAGTACGTCGCCACGTGCGGGCGCCGGGGTTCGCTTCCACTGCTCGAATCCGCGCTTCGCCGCGGCGACGGCCCGCTCCACGTCTTCCTTGCCGGAGAGCGGGAACTGACCAATCTCATCCGACCGGTCGGCCGGGTTCACATTCGCGAAGTACTCGCCCGTGGTAGGGGCAACCCACTCACCAGCTATAAAGTTCCTGAACTTTTTCATCAGTTTCGGTCTTGAACGGGGTTCACCTGCAGCACACTGCGCTCGCACAAGGCTGTGCGCGGAAGATAAACCTCCACCATTGCGGGTGCGGCAGTGCAGCGTCAGCCGCCGCCCGACACCAGGAGGCAGGCGGCCAGAGCCACCGCGTGTGAGTGAAATGCTGACGGCTCGTTCATCAGCCTCAGCCGCCGCACCCCCACACCGCCGGCCGCTCGGGCGTGGGCAGCGCCAGCCCGGCACGCGGCATTATCTCCAGCGCAGTGAGTGACGCCGCCCATGCAAGCACCAGGAGTCCTGCAACGTGCGCGCGCGGCGCACGCATCTTCCAGCTGCGAACGCTGGTCCAGAGCCCCAGGAGCCCGGTTCCGGCAACAGCCGCCATGTACACGAACAGTTCGGCACCGCAACGCGCGGCGAACGGCCAGAACGGCAACGACACCGCAGCCGCGACCGACACGGCCGCAAGTAGCCACACTCCCGCTCGGGCAAGACGCGAAGGCCTGACCGTAGCGCCCGCGTCCGCTGGCACCGGCGGACGGGCTGCTCCAACCGGTTGCGCCGGCGGAGAACCTGCCGGCAAACCATGCCCTGCTCCCGTTGGGGCGGCAGGGTGCTCATCAGTCTCCGCCGGCAGCTTGCCTATGAGGCTGTCGATCTTCGA
>DATGOL010000028.1:0-17278 GCA_035306065.1 Gemmatimonadales bacterium
CCGGCGCGCTCAGTCGCCTTCCGGCATGGGCGGCATGGGTGGCATGAGCGTTGGCCGCATGGGAATCGGCGGCATGGTGCTGCTCCTCGTTCTAAGTCTGGTGTTCGGTCAGGATCTGATCACGGGCGGCGGCGGAATGCCACTTAATCCTGGCCCGGGTGCCTCGACTCCCGCAGGCGCGCCGATCACCGAATCGGCTGAGGAAGCTGAGCTGGTGGAGTTCGTGACCTTCGTGCTGAACGATGCGCAGGAAGTCTGGGCGACCGTGCTTCCGCGGTATGGCGACCAGTACCGCGACGCCCGGCTCGTGCTGTTCCGTGGGGCGGTGCAGTCGGGCTGCGGAAACGCCAGCGCTGCCATGGGACCGTTTTACTGCCCGCTCGACGAACGCGTCTATATAGACCTGGGCTTCTATGATGAACTACATCGCCAGTTTGGTGCAACTGGCGATTTCGCACAGGCTTACGTGCTCGCACATGAGATTGGACATCATGTGCAGCACGTGGTTGGCACCGACAGCCGAGTTCGTCAATTGCAGGAGTCCAATCCGGGCCAGGCAAACCAGCTGTCCGTCAGGCTCGAACTACAGGCAGACTGCTACGCCGGCGTTTGGGCGAACAGCACGCAGCAGCGAAGGCTGCTGGAGTCGGGAGACCTGGAGGAAGCGCTGAGGGCGGCGTCCGCCATTGGTGATGACCGCATCCAGCAGCAGATGACAGGTTCGGTGCGCCCGGAATCATTCACGCACGGCACGGCTCAGCAACGTGCAACCTGGTTCAACCGAGGATTCGAAACGGGTTCGCCAGACGCCTGCGACCCGTTCAACAATCCGATCTGAGTCGTACTCGCGGGCAGGGCAGTCGCGCGCATCCACGCACCTTCCACAACGCGGGATTGCCCCGCTTCCGTAACCATCACTGGAAGCGACCAGTCATTCACGGGAGTCCCAACCCGTACATCCGCCCGCCCATGATCCTGGCTCTTGCCGCCGGTCTCGCACTCGTCGCAGCGCTCCCCGCGAATGCTGCCTCCCCCACGCCTGCGCTGTCGGAATCCGCACACGCGCAGGTCGCCACGACCATCGCCAGCGCGGCGGCATCCGTCGCTCCGCCTTCGGAAGCCACCGCACCGCATGACTCGATCGCCACGATGCTGGGGGCCGGTGTCTCACGCGAGCTTGCCGTGTGGCGCGCCGGCCATTTGAGCAACGTCTCCTACGCGCTCCATCTGGATGTCACGTCTCGTGACAGTGCCATCGGGCGCGTGACCGTGGACTTCACGCGGCGAGGCAGCCATGACGTAATCCTGGACTTCCGTGGCAAGCGACTCACCGGTGTGTCGATCGGCGGGCAGGACGTTTCCGCCGGCGTTTCCTACAACGGCGCGCACGTGCACATCCCCGCAGCGCTCCTGAAGGATGGACGCTCGAGCGTGACGCTCTCCTTCGTGGCGGACATCGGCGCCGCGGGAGCCAGCATCATTCGCTACACGGATCCCGCCGACAACGAGGACTACCTGTATACCCTGCTGGTACCGGCCGACGGGAACCAGCTCTTTCCTTGTTTCGACCAGCCGGACCTCAAGGCTCGCCTGAGCCTGTCGCTCGTTATGCCATCGTCGTGGAAGGCGGTGTCGAATGGAGCACTTGCCACCACTGACGTTGCAGGCGAACGCACCACGGTCACTTTCGAACCTACCAAGCCTGTCAGCACCTATCTGATGGCGTTCGCCGCAGGACCGTGGGCAAGGATCGAGTCATCTGGCGGCTCGCGCGCGATGTCAATGTACGTGCGGCGTTCCCGTGCGGCGGAGGTGGAGTCGGACTCGCTCTTTGCACTCAATGCGAAGGCGCTCAACTGGCTGGAGAAGTGGTTCGATTCGCCCTATCCGTTCGGCAAGTACGATTTCGTTCTTGCGCCCGCCTTCCCCTTCGGCGGCATGGAACATCCCGGAGCGGTGTTCTACAGCGAAGACCGCTTCATCTTCCGCGAGCAGCCTACGCAGCCGCAGCGCATCTCCCGTGCGGCAACCATCTATCACGAGGTTGCCCACATGTGGTTTGGCGACCTCGTAACCATGCGATGGTTCGACGACCTCTGGCTCAAGGAAGGCTTTGCCACCTACATGGCCGCGAAAACACAGGAAGCTCTGGACCCCGGAACCAATCCCTGGCAGAGCTTCTGGATTCGCAACAAGCCGGCAGCCTATGCGGTTGACGTAACCGAGGGCACCACGGCGGTCTGGCAGCAGCTGGCGAACCTGGATCAGGCGAAGAGCAACTACGGTCCCATTGTGTACAACAAGGCTCCGGGCATTCTGAAGCAGCTGGAGTACCTGGTGGGTGAGCAGGATTTTCAGCGTGGAGTGCGGGCCTTTCTCGCTGAGCATTCCATGGGCAATGCGGACTGGGGCGAACTGCTGCAGGCCATCGGCAAGGCGTCAGGCAGGTCGCTGGAGGACTGGGGTGCGAACTACCTCCTCAGGCGCGGAATGCCGGTGCTGGAGCCGTCCATGGTGGTGTCGTCTGGCGGTGCCCGCTTCTCCGTTTCGCAGCTCCCCGCGCGGGAATCAGTGTCCGGCGCCGGAAACTGGCCCATGCGCGTGGAGATCGCGCTTGGCGCCGCAGACGGCACGGCCTCTCTCCAATCCCTCGAGCTGGAGGGTGCCGCGGCAACACTTCCCCTTCAAGCCGGTGCAAAGGCACCTGCGTTCGCGTTCGTGAATGCCAATGACCGTGCCTATGCGCTTGCCATGCTGGACGACCGCACGCGTGACTGGCTGGTTGAGGGAGGCCTTCCCCGTGTAAAGGACGAGTTCCTGCGTGCAATGCTGTGGGGCGCGCTTTGGGACGAGGTTCGTGCAGCCCGCATCTCGCCGCTCACCTGGACCAACGTGGCGCTCGCGTACCTGCCGCACGAGTCGGACGAGCAGCTCGTGTCGTCAATGCTCGGCCACCTGTCTCACGCTGTTTCGGTATACCTGGATGATACCTCACGAAACGAGGTGGAGCCACGGCTTCGCGAAGTGCTTAGAGCAGGCCTCGACAATCCTCGCAGCAGCTACGGGATCAGGCGTGCATACCTGTCCGCACACATTCGCACTGCACGCTCTCCCTCTGCACTTGCCGCGGTCGATTCCCTGCTCGACGCCGACTCAGTTGCAGGAGACGCGCTCCGCGCCCCGACGCGCTGGGCACTGGTGAATCGCCTGGTGGAAACCGGAGCACCACGCTGGCAGACGCGCCTGCGGGCCGAGCGCTCGAGGGACTCCACGAGCGATGGTGTGCGTCGTGCGTTCATTGCCGGCGCAGCCCGCGCCGATGCTGCCGTCAAGCAGGAGTACTTCGACCGCTACCTTCGCGACTCCACTCTCAACGAAGACTGGGCTACGGCAAGCCTCGGTGCGTTCAACTCAACGGAGCAATCCGAGCTAACGCTGCCGTACCTGACGAGGGCGCTGGACGCACTCCCGTACATACAGCGCAACCGGCGCATCTTCTTCCTTGGCGCATGGCTCGATGCATTCATTGGCGGGCAGACATCTCCGGCCGCGTTCGATGCGGTTCAGGCATGGTTGAATGCCCAACCCGGACTTCCGCTCGACCTCCGGCGCAAGGTGCAGCAGGCTGCGGACGAGCTGGAGCGCACGATTCTCATCAGGGATGCGTATCCGGAGTCACGGTAGCCGCGCATCCATCCGCGAACTTCACACCTGAAACAAGTGGGTGCTCACGCCGTAGAGTTCAGTGCACCCATCACTGCTTCGGAGGCTTGAATGTGGCTGCTGCTTCGCGCGGTTCTCGCGCGGTGGATACTCGGTAAGCTGGCCCTGCGCGGGCTTGCTTCCGTGCTGCTTCTGGCGCCGATTGCCTCGCTGCTCAAGCTCGCGGGATTACCGCTGCTGGTTGTGATAGCAGTAATCGGAGTGCCGCTCTTTCTGTTCCTGGCCAAGCTCGGGCTGCCCGTTCTCCTGGGAGTCGGCACCGGTGCAGTAGTACTGCTCACGATCCTGGCAGTCCTGGTTGTGGGGGGACTGCTGCTTCAGTTGCTGCTCGTGGGCGGCTTGCTGGCCTGGGCGATTACTCGCCTGTGGAGAGCCATGCGATCCAACGGACCCGGAACGGCCGACGCGCACTAGCGGAGCGCAGGCGATGCTCTCCCTGCATCGCTTACGCGCCACCTGGCCCACCCTGCGCGGTTGATTTCGCCGGGATGATGCATTCCGAACGAGACTCGAGGCCCGTTCCGCCGGCTGATCCCGCCCGAATCGGTGTGGCGCAGTATTCTTAGCGCATGCCCACACCAGGCCCATCGCCAAAGAAGCCCGGCATCATCGAGCTGCCGGTTACCCGAACCGCGCGCGTGGCAGTGGCAGGAGAGCCTGCGTCAACCGTTCGCGAGCTCTGGATCGTGATCCACGGCTACGGGCAGCTGGCACCGCTGTTCATCCGACACTTCGAAGCGCTTGCCAACGGCACTCGCTGGGTACTCGCGCCTGAGGCACTCTCGCGATTCTACCATGAAATGCCCGACGCGGTCAAACACGGTAACATGCCCGCGGAGCAGCGCCGCGTGGGGGCGGCGTGGCTTACGCGTGAGGAACGCGACCAGGAAATTGCAGACTCCGTGGGATACCTGGACTCCGTCTATCGCATGGCCCGCGTTCACCTGTCGCCGGACGTCCCGCTCGTCGTTCTTGGTTTCTCCCAGGGTGTGTCAGTGGCCTGCAGATGGCTTGCCCTGTCCGAGCTGTCGCCCACGGCCGAACACCTGATCTGCTGGAGCGGATCAGTGCCGGCGGAGCTCGACCCGGCGTACCACCGCATTGATGCAAGGCGAACGACTTTGGTGGTTGGCAACGAGGACCCGTGGGTTGCTTCCGGGGTACTGGCGCTGCAGCAGGAAAGGCTGGCATCACTGGCGGTGGAGCCGCGTGTGGTAACGTTCAGCGGCGGTCACCGGATGGATGCCCCTACGCTTGCCGCCGTAGTCGGTGACTGACGGCGCGTTGCAGAGTCTCCAGGCCAGATTCGCTACTGGCGCCGTGGACCGGCGCACTTCGACTGACAAGGGCGATTTCGTTCACCCGAGTCTTGCAGCGCTCGAGGAACGGCAGCAATTTGGCCGACACCAGCGGGTGGCGTTATGCGACTGCCCCTGGCCTACACGTTCGGGCGCGGGTGACGAGACAGGAGAATTGGCCATGAATGGAGCAACGAACCCGCATTGGAGAAGTGCGCTCGCACGAGACGCATGCGCTCTCATGCTCGCCATGACGTTCGTGCTGACCACCGGCAGCCTCGGTGCGCAGGAGGTTGAGTCCATTCCGGATCCCACCCGTACGGTTACGCTCGGTGGGATAGTCACCGACCAGACCGGTCGTCCACTGAATGGCGCCGAGGTTATGGCGGGGCAAGGACGCTTTGCCATCTCCGGTAGCGACGGTCGCTTCCTGGTGACCGGCGTGCCCCCCGACACGGTAAACATTCTCGTTCGGCGTGTGGGATACAGGCCGGCGAGCATCGTTATGGAGATCGAGCCCGGCGTGCGCGTGGATTTCGCGGTGACCATGAGTCCGCTGGTAGTGGAACTGGGCACCATCGTAATTGAAGGAAAGAGGATGGACCTTCACCTGTGGCGGAACGGCTTCTACACGAGGCAGACGAGAGGCCTGGGCACGTTCTTCGGACCGGAGTACGTCTCGCAGTTCGGCGGCACTATGGCCAGCCTGCTGCGCGGCGTACCGACCGTGGAAGTGGACCGTTCGGCGCTTGGTCAAGAGACCTTCTACGGTCGGGTTGGCGGCAGAACATGCGAGATGCTGCTTTTCCTTGACGGAACGCTCGTTCGGGGTGCGAGCAGCTTTGGCGGGCTCGACGCCATGGTGACCAAGCAGGACATACTCGGCATGGAAGTGTATCCACGCAGCGAGGAGGTACCGCCGACTCTCTCGCGGACTTCAGTGAACGATGACTGCGGTGCGATTGTGGTCTGGACGAAACGGTGGCGGAATTCGTGACGGCTACTGTCATCTGGCGGGAGGGCGCAGGCGCGGATATCGGGATGCTATTTTCGCGTACAGTGTCCGATACCTGGTACGGACTGCGAGCAGCCATGCAACAGCCACGGAACCGGAGGTGAGTAGGTGCCGCACGCGCAGGAGTTGCCGGTAAGGGCATTCGTGGCTGGCTCAACCGGCTACGTTGGCCGCGCGGTCGTGCAGCACCTTCAGAAGCGGGGAGTGCCGACTACCGCTCACGTTCGCCCGGACTCCACTCGCCTGGAAGAGTGGGCGGTGCGCTTCGGATCGCCAGGTGTCATCATGGACACCACTGAGTGGTCCGAGGAGGCGATGGCCGCGACGATAGCGAAGATGGAGCCCACGCACGTGTTCGCGTTGCTGGGAACGTCGCGCAAACGAGCGCGTCACAGTGCGTCGTTGGCGGAGCGACATGATCCGTACGAGACGGTGGACTACGGTCTGACGGTGATGTTGTTGCGTGCCTGTGTATCGAGCGGTATGCGTCCGCGCTTCGTGTACCTGTCCTCGTTAGGGGCCGATCTCAATGCGCGCAATGCATACCTGAGCGTGCGTGGAAGGGTGGAGCGTGAACTGCGTGACAGCGGGCTGGATTACGTTGTCTTTCGCCCGTCGTTCATCTCCGGCCCCGATCGCGAGGAAAGACGCCTGGCCGAGCGGCTTGGCGCAACCGTCACGGACGCCGTGGTACGACTGATGGAGTTTCTGCGGCTTGGCCGATTCGTTGCGCGCCTGGAATCGATGGATGCAGACATGCTTTCAGCGGCGATTGTAGAAATCTCGCTGGATGCGAGTTCAGCGAACATGGTGTTCGAGCGTGATCAGCTGCCCCGCAGGAGAAAACCTTCCAGAGGGTTGCCGCCGTCGCGGAACGAGCATTATTCCAACGGCGCAAGTGCGGAGATGCCACCGCGATGATTCGTGAGGCATGGTTCCTTATTATCTGCAGAGCACCAATGCAAGTAGCCGATGCGCAGCCGCATCGTGAGGCAGGCTTCGGATGACGCACCACGCCAGCACACGGCGGCGCGCCAGGGAAGGCGGCATTGCGCTGGTCCTGCTCGGACTTGCCTTCTGGGCCGGGCTGCAACTCGAGCGCAAAACCGCACCGGCGCAGTACCTCGGATTCGCAGCCGACTCCAATGCCCCCGCACCCTCGCTCACGGTTCGCGATGCTGCCGGCAGCACCGTGCTGCTGGCCGGAGCGGGTGAACCGACGGTGGTCATGATCAGCTCGACATCCTGCGGCTATTGCGGGCGCTCACTTGCAGACATCGGCAACATCGCGAACGGCGACAGCCTGCCGCGGTTCCGCATTCTCACTCTCGAGGGCATAGCCGGCGGCCAGGAGATGACGCGGCGCGCCGGATTGGTGGGCGCGTGGCATGCCGAGCCTGTCGGTCGTTCCACCGCTGCGCTGATATCGCTCAATCTTCCGGGAACTCCCGTGTTCATGCTTCTGGATTCCGAAGGTAGAGTGCGTCGTACGATGCCGGGCTACCCGGGGCGCGAGGGACTGCGTGCATGGGTAGACGTCATGCGCGGAATCAGCGACTCGATCGTGACTCCGGAGAGTGGCGAGCTCCGCACGAATCCGCTCCGCTCGGAATGACGGAGTCTCGTTACCTGCATGCCGCACGCCGGCCAGAATTGCGCGCGGCTGGCTCGCTGCTCAGTTACCCCTCGGCTGACACTGATCGATTACTTCACGCTTGAACCTGCGCGGGTCATCGAGAATATCCCATATCTGGTCCAGATACCGCTTGGTATTGTTCAGCCGACTGGTGTTCTGCCCTGGAAGCGGAGTTGACCAGACCGAGTCCAGCGCCGCACGACGCTCCTTGAAATACTCCAGCGTCGGCTGCCACTGCTCTGCAGTTCGGCATGGCCCACGGTGGCGACGCTGCCTCACGGAGCCAAGCCGCAGCGAGGGATCCGGCGTCGCATAGCGCGCGTTAACGGCGCCGCTGAAGTCAAAGTCGTACGCAACGGGATAGAACAGAAACTCCGACAACTGGAAGAGCGCAATATTGTGCAGGCTTGCCAGCGACCAGTCTGTATTGCCAATCCAGTATTGGAACAGCGACAACCTGTTCAATACGTCGTCCGGGACATACTCCCAGGTTACACGAATGTCCTCGACATTCTGAAGATTGAACTCGTCTGCAACCTCACCTGCGGTTTCCAGGAAGAATGCATGCACAGTAACCGGATTCATCCGCGCTGCTGAATCCGCGTAGGTAATGTGCGCCAGGCGTGTTCTGTGTTGAATCGAATCAACAACTGCATAGGCGCGGTAGATCTGGTACTCGGTGAAGATGTAATCCTGGTAGTCACGAGAGTCCGGGCGACAGGGAGTGACGATCTTGAGCCGCGGATTACCCTGCATGATCGTACCCGTGCGAACCTCTCGTGAGGTTCGCAGGTACAGCGGCGGAAAGCTGCAGTTCGACGACTGACGCCGAAAGTGCCCCCTTGCCCTCACCTCTACGGGAATGCGCTGCGTCACGCCACTGTCATCCACGTACTGCATCTCCGCACCGTACCAGTCGAGCTGGGTGGAGTCCCGGTTCCGCACGAGGTCGCGCAGGTTCGTCGTGAGTGTCACCTGCAGCGGCGCATCAGACTTGAAGAGGGCCTGTGGCTGTGCCGTGGACACGAGCGTGCAGAGGAGCGCCAGCGAAAAAAGAAGTCTCATGAGCGAAACTCCACGTTGCTGAATGGAGGGTCCTGAATCGACTCGAGATCGTCCTTCACAACACCACGAGTGACAGACTCGGCCATCGTTATGCCATACTCGAGTACGCGACCATCGTTCTCCCTCACCGCGCCGAAATACTTCCACTGCTCGAACAGGGAATCGAAACGAGGTTCGCACACCTCACGTGCATGATCAACATCGTGCGTATGGATTCGGAGCAGGGCTTCAAAGTTGGAGGGCCCTACCGTCTCCCCATCCTCCTCGGACGAATCAGGGCTGTTGCGCTTGCGGCGGCGCCACGCCCTGTCGGCCAGCGCCTCGAGTTGTTCCGGGCTGAGCGACTTCAGCACCTCATCGTCCATCCGCGCTATGAACGTGCCCGTTCTGTTTGCGGTGGCGAGTGCGCGCTCGAGCCGTTTGCCTGCAGCCTTTCCTTCGAGTGCCACCGGCCTTCCGAAGTCGGTGTACCAGAGTCCGAGCATCAGCATGTTGAAGCCAATGGAGATCACCCAGGCAACGGACGGCGCAACTGCGGCTGCCATTCCTATGCCGATTACCACGAAGATGCCGGCTGCGTCTTTCGAGTCATCCAGGTTGGAGCGAAACCGAACTGCGGCCACAATTCCGCCCAGCGAGAATGCCAGCGCCAGCGAGTGCTTCACGAGTACCACGATACCTGCAGCTACCACGGGCAGTATCAGGTATGTCTGCACTACTGATTGCTGAAACCCCTTCTTTCGGCGCGTGAGCGTATAAACCCAGGCGCATGGAAGCGCGGTTGCGAGCGCCGTAATCATGGCGACTGCCGCGGCCATGCCGCCAGGCGGCGGCCCCTGTTCGCCCGCAAGAAGATCGGGAGCGCCACCCACCACGTCACGCAACGTCTCGCCGCCTAACGCACCCCACGCCGGAGACAGATACTCGCGAAATACGAAGCCGATTACACCCGCCAGCAGGTAATAGACAACGGTCCGTGCGACAAGATTTCGCCACACGGGCGATTGCGCCAGGGAAGCCATTTGTTCCGGATAAGGTGATGTGATAGCCGCACGGTAGTACCCACTTTCTCACACAGGCTGCGCCTGCATGCCAGGTTCGGTGGGAATTATCCGGCAGTATTTATCCTCTGTCCAGACCCTCGTCGGGATTGGAGCTTCAGCAGGCAGGCTGTGCAGTCGCGAGAGGCTGCCCGATGGGCAGCCGGAAAAGCTCTCGCCAGCTTCGCTATCGGCCCCCTCCTCCGCCTCCTCCACCGCCGCCACCTGACGAGCCGCCGCCACCGGAACCGGAACTGCTTCCGGGCGGGCTGGAAGCCGAGGATGCCGAAGAACTCAGGCTGGAACCCACGGCCTTGCTGAAGTCGCCCAGATTCGAGATCGGAGCGTTTCCATGGTACCAGCTGATGCCGGCAGCAGCTGCGGTTGCGGCGGCTGCACCTACAGCCAGCGTGAACTTCTTCGTCCAGGCATCCTCCACCTCCAGCGCGACAGCATACGGCAGGAGCTCCTCATACCGCTTCGCATCCAGCACTGGCGGCGCTTCCGGGCCCTGCAGTCCGGCCAGTTCGTCGCGCTCCGCAACGCCCAGGTACAGCTTCAGTCCTTCGATTTCATCGAGAAGCGCCCGACCTTCAGCAGTGGGTGCACGAACAAGAAACCCGAACACGACGATCGTTATGATCATCGCGGCGATGGCGAGGGCGATTACCAGAATGCCGAATCCGCCCGAAAGGACCAGCGCCAGCGCAGCCGTGACGAACATGATGAGTATCGGCACTATCAGGCTGCGTGTATTGCGCTTGAAGTAGTGCGGGTGGAAGTCGTGGTCCAGCGCCGTGCTGTGAGCGTTCCTGGCTCGCTGTACCGCACTTGCATTGGTGTTTTTCAGAACCAGGCTGGGACTGCTTGCAAAGAGGCCCGAGAGGAGAGTCTGCTGCACGGCAAGCGACGGACGTTCTGCCTGCTTCGCACTCTGGTCCAGCCGCCATTCGTCCTTCAGGAGACGCTTGTCCCGGTTGATCTCCAGATGCCCACCAACAGCCAGGGAGAGCACGTCGCTCGAGAAGCAGCGCATGTCGTAACCACCGCGCTTCATGTAGCGCAGTCCGCCTGGCGTCATTCCCTCACGCGGCGTGTAGCGCGGAATGATTACGCCCTTGCGCGGGTCCCTGCCCACTCGCCTCCACTCCAGGAAGCAGTACAACATTACAGCAACCAATCCGGCCAGCGCAACGAGCACTCCGCCATTGTCACTGAAAAACCAGCGCAGTCGTTGTGCGGTGGTCGGTGCTTGTACGACGCCCTTGGGAAAGGTGAGAACTATCGTCATTCCCTCGCGCGGTGCGAGTGGTTGCGTAAGCTCGTACCTGGCAGTTCCGGGCGCGGGAAGTGACGCAGTGTAGTCGGTTCCCTGCTCTCCCTGGGCGCCCGTGTAGGCCTCGGCAGTCATCTGTCCCACAGGCACTGGTTCCGGCAACCGAACCTCAACGGCGCCAGAGTCGATGTCGAATGCCCAGCCGGTGCCTATCGCGTTCCAGTACAGCTCGTCGTGATCGTCGAAGAATCCGAGCTGCCGGGTAGTACGATAGCGAATGGTGAAGGTGTGAACGGCCGGAACCGGCAGGACGTCATCGTTTCCGGTGTTGATTCGGATGCCGTTCCTAAGCCGTTCGGTAAACCAGGGCTCGGGAACTCCATTGCGCTCGACGTGGATGCTGCCAAGGTCCACCCTGACGCGATTGCCGAACCTGTCACGATAGCGCGTGGGGAAATCACGGTAGATTCCCCGGCGAATCGACCTCCCTTCAGCACGAACCGTGATGAACTCGGCGACATCGATGCTTCCGTCCGCACGTATCTCCACTTCGGAGTTGTAGGAGAGGATTCGTTCCTGGGCGACCGCCGGGTGAGCGAGGGCGAATGACCCGACGGTGAGCACGGCTGCCGCGAGCGCCGGGGCGGCGCAGCGGCCAAGTGCCTCCAGGCGCCTGACGACTTTACTGGCCGGCATATGCATCATTATTGCAGCTCCACTTTTACGGAGGAACGATCATCGGCGTCAGCCTGGAAGAATTCGGCGTCAGAGAATCCGAATGCCCGGCTGATGAGCAGGTCCGGGAAGCGCTGGATTGCAGTGTTGTAGTCCCGCACCGAACCATTGTAGAAGCGACGGGCGTACTGCAGGTGATCCTCGACGTCTACCAGGTCGCGCTGCAGCTGGGAGAAATTCTCGTTGGACTTGAGGTCCGGATATGCTTCCCTGAGAGCGAACAGGCGGCCGATAGCCTGTTCGAGCGAGCTTTCCACGTTGCCGAGCCTGGCGGGACTGTTTGTGGACATCGCGGTGGATCGAAGCTCGGTAACGGCTTCCAGTACCCCGCGCTCGTGCGACGCATAGGCTTTCACCGCTGACACGAGCTGTGGCACCAGGTCGTGCCTGCGCCGCAGCTGAACGTCCACATCCGCCCAGGCTGCCCGGTGCTGGTTTCGCAGTCGTATCAGACGATTGAAGGCAAAACCGACCCAGATGCCCAGGCAGAGTACTAGCAGGATCAGGACAGTGCTCACGGTGCGGACTCCGTATAGCTGGTCAGTGCAGCAATGGCATCAGCGATCTGGCAATCCGGGCGAGGGAGCCCGCGGTGGGAAGCGGGTAGCAGAGATACAGCTGTTCGAACCATCCTTACCAGGTTGCCACGGTCGAAATCTATAGACCGTCCCCACCCGTCTTCAGGGAATCGCAGTAGTAATTCCCTTCCTCGTCTTCAACCTGTGCCAGGAGCATCATGCCGGCGCGGTGAGCAGCTTCTCGTACGAGCTTGCGTCGAGCGACATCGATCGGCGTTAAAGTCGACCGGCCGCGGAACCGGTGTGTCAGCCATTCTGATCATAGGCAGCCTGCAACAGCGACCTGACTTCGTTGGTGATGTCTGATTCCGACTCGAGCGAAAGCTTGTGGGTTGCCTGTCCGGGTGCCGTTGCTTCCACGAGCAGCTTCGATTTCGGCACGCTGCTGAATCTGAGCCCGACGTCCACCCGGCTCCGCGTCGCCGCTGCTATTGCAACGAACTGGCGGCGGCGAACGAACGGCGTGTACGAGGCGCGTCCCTCAGTGCGTACGTCGTCACCTAACGCTTCGATGAGGGTACGAAGGCGGTTGAATATGGGACGCAGGCCCGCACGAGCACCTGTGTACTGCCGATCGATGTACTCCTCGGTGGTGGGCGCCTTCCACCCTGCCGCACGGGCCGCTGCAACCGCTATCGCCCACTGCGAATTCTGCAGTACGCCGTGTTCGGCCTTCAGCCAGCGACGGACGGCGATCTGGTCGAGCGGGTCCACTCCGCTCGAGTTCACTGCTGCAACCCACTCTTCCAGAGTGCGACCCGTGCGGGCCTTCATGCTCAACGCGACAGCGTCAGCCATATCCTGCGGATTCTTTGAGCTCATTCAGCGATATGTGCGGATGTCTTGTCGAACACGAGGTCGTTGCCGGCTGCGGGTGCCACGAGCGCGCGGAGGTCCACAAGTGCCGAATCGCTTTCGGGTGCCAGCGAACGCATCAGTTCCAGCAGCGCACGGATCGTGATGGCACGCTGCTCTTCGGCTGAAACCGTCGCGCGGGAGTCCATTGGCTGGAAACCATACCAGCCGAACTGTGAATGGTTTCCACCTTCAATCCAGACCCACCGTGTCTGCTCCGGCAGCAGTGGCAGGTTCTCGCGCACTGACTCTGGCCGCGCGATGCCATCGCGAGTACCGACGATCTTGGTTACCGGGATGCGCAGGTTGCTGAGATTCACATCGCGCGGGTGGGTGGTGCCGATCAGTACCAGGCCTGCCACGTGAGGCAGCTGTCTGCTGGCGACGGAGGAGGCCACCACGCCTCCGCGTGAATGGCCGCCAAGCACCACCTGATCCGAGGGGCCCATAGAGTTCATCACGCGGTCAATGCGCGCCTGGAGTTCAGGCGACTCCGCACCGCCGAATGCCGCGCGACGAGGAAGCTCCACCAGGACGGCGCGAAAGCCTTCGGTGGCGACGGCTCTTGCGAGTGGAGCATAGGCACGCGGGTCCACCAGCGCGCCGGGGAAGAACAGGAGTACCTGGTTCGAGGCGCCTTCAGGCGGAATGAACTGCCAGACACCGTCGTCGTGCCTGACGACGACGGTGGAGTCCGACTGGATGGCTTCCCTTGCCACCGTCGTCGCCCGGTATGCAACGAGTGACCAGATGACGAACACAGCGGTTGCGCTCAGGCCAACCGTAATCCAGATCCGACGAATCAGGGGCCACAACCGACGCCCGGGAGGCCGTGTTGCCGTCGGCTCAGCCTCCTTCAACTACCCTGAACCGTGCGAGCGGTGCCATACGAGCCTTGTTCAAGGTCATCGTGTCGTCATTCCCGACTGAATAGTTGTCTGCAATTTCGAGAACTTCGATGAACCCCTTTTCGATGCTCATGTCCATGCATGCCCGCAGGGTCATCACCATGTTGCCGGCAAAGCTGATACGCTGGCCGTTCTTGATCGCATAACTGCCCGAGAAGCTGTTGCATGATGTGTTGCCGGACGCGCGCGACTCGTTCGGATCCAGGGTGAAAAATGCGTTCGATGTGCTATCTACCGGCTTCCCGTGCAGCTCCACGAGCATCCACTTCCTGCCTTCGATCGCAGGATCATTCACGTGTTTTGCCAGCACGAACTCGGGGGCAATGTCACCGGTAATGCGCTGGCCGTCGCCGTCGAGAGCGAACAGCTGGTTCTCACCAACCTGGTACTGGTTGGTGCCGTCACCGTCCGTGGCAAGCTCGATGATATTGCCGTTCTCCTGCCAGGCGAATGACCCACTGTCCACCACTGGTGCAACCGACCTCTCCAGGTAGATCATTGTGCGCACGAAGCTGCCGTTCTCGCGCAGGGTGATCAGGGTTTCGATACCGGGGCAGTCGGCACACGGCAGTATGCCGGAGTACGTGCCTGCCCAGTCGAGCGAGTTGCGACTGGTGTGCTCCCCCGCGCCGATGGTATTACCAGCGGGCGAGCCGGCACCAGCTTCTCCGCCGGTTGACGGATCTTCCTTGGTGCCGCATGAAGCAGCGAGGAAGACGAGGACGGAAAGTCCGATCAGACTGGGCTTTGAACGCATTGATCTGGGCTCTGCAAAGAGGTGATTCCGGCATCACCCGGCCGGAGTTGTACGCGCATTCGCGAAGGAAGTCGAAGCTGTCTTGTGTCGCCGGGCGGGCCTCCCGGGGGAACCTTGTGAGCAGACGCGAATACGTGGCGATCGCGACGCTGTATTTCAAATGGAGCGTGATTCGGCCCTTCCGTCAGAGCAACCCACTGGCTCTCATCGCCTCTTCCTGGTCTTCATGGGAGATGTACGCGGCGATCCTAGGGCCTGACTCGGACTCGCGAAGCAGGTACGAGATGTTGAATCGAATCGGGGTGTCGCCGGTTCTCTGGAAGGTGGCGACCCACTCTACCGTCGCGAGCGTGAAGCCGCCGCCTACAGTTATCGCACTTGTTGCACCGACCGCCATCGATGTCATGCCGGAGCTGACATTGAAATCGTGAACCTCGCGCAGCCAGCGGCGGAACGCCTCGTCATTGGTGAATGCAGCACTGCCCTTCGGTCCGGCGGCGAGAAAGCTCGTGTCGTAGAACTCGGCAAGCTGCTCCGGGTCCGGACCGAGTGACACGAGGGCGTAGCGTTTGAAGCGATCTTCGAGTTGGTCGGCCGGCTTCATTGCTCGCGATTCGTCAGGCTCCACGAAGTTCGCCAGCTGTGCCAGTGATGCGCTCAGCCCCGCCTCGTGGTCTTCCGGACGAATTCCGTCTGGAACATTCTCAGCGCGAACTGTGACGAGCGTGCCATGAGCCTTCGGCTGAAAGGTCCAGGTCATTCGCATCACGCCTGAAAAGGCATCATCCTCACTCTCGAAGCTCACGTCCTGCTCTATCCTCCTTGAATCCTCGAGCTTCGTCAGTCGCACGTCCACCTCGTCGTAATCCTCCGATGTCTTTCCGCTTCCTCTCTGTGATTCGGCGTACTTGAGCCGCATGCGGTACGAACCGCCCTCGCGGAAGTCGAAGTGAAGCATCTCACCCGTCATGTTGTCAGGTGGAAGCCAGCGCTCCATCGCGCCCGGCATTGCGAATGCGCGATAGATGACATCGGCTGGCGCTGCGATTTGACGGAACGCTGTATCAACTCTTGAGATCACCGTCCTGTTTGCCTGCTTAGTCGAGAATGAACGGCGGCGACACTCAGCCATGTCACCGCGAGCAGCACTGTACCTGCAACCGCAGTCAGCACGCCGCGCTCGCCTCTCGCGAGCAAGTCAATGATGAGTATGAACTGCGCAGCAGCAATGATGAATGCTGCGCTGAAAGAGCTGCCTGAGCGCAGGGCCGCCCAATCCAGAAGCAGGATTGAAAGAACCACGTATACCGCAACAGCCAGAGGTGCGGGCCATGCGGCAGAGACGGTATCGCCCTCGGCGAGGGGTCGAAACATCAGCATCACGCCTGCCAGAGTAACGAGCATCATTGTGATGATCGACGCCAGAATTGCCTTCCATCTCGTCATGATGCTCGCCTCCGCAACATACGGCGGCCAAGGCCGAACAGCATCGCTACAACCAGGCCGGCGACAAATCCCCTGGCCTGAAGCACGTTGGCGCGGAACCCCACGTCGATATCGTGCCGATGGTTCCAGATTTCCACAATCTTTCCATCCTCGATTCGAAAGACATTGATAACCGGGATCGGCGTGCGCCCGCCGAACATCAGTGCTTTCATCCACCACGATTGCGGGGTGTAATCCCACTGCCAGCGGGTAGCAACGAGATCACCTTCGGCGATCTGAAAGTCAATCGTGCCACCCATCGTTCCATTCGCCCAGAAAAAGTCCGCGATTTCCTGCTGCGCCCCGGCGGGCTCGTGCATGCCGTCAATGCCACCCACGTCGTGAATGACATACTCGGGAGCTACCATCTCGGAGACGGTTGCCGTCTGCGGCGAGAACCAGATCTGTTGGTAAAACCGGCGAGCGAGCGCCTTGTTCTGTTCGGGATCCTGAGCGTGCAGGTATCCAGGAACGGCAACAAGCATCACAAGGATGGCATGCAGTTGCCAGCGGAAGGCCGTCACGACCTGATTGCGAGTCATCTCGTCTCCTCTGGTGAGAGAATTACTGACTCCAGCGTTCCAGCGGAACTTCGTCAGGCAGCAGTCCCCCTGCCATCAGGCCTGCATAACGTGTTCGGACTCTACCGTTGCGCCTCAAATCGCGACGCCGCCATTCCCGTAAACAGGCCGAACAAAGCCGCACCCATCAGGATTACCGCCACGTACTGCAGCGCGCCCACTACTCCCACGGTTCTCGGAAGCACGCCATCGTTCAGCCACAGCGCTGATACGACCGCGAGATAGCCTGCCGGTGAAGCGACCAGCCACGCATCGGATCGACCCACAACGGTCCGCAGCATACTCCACTGCAGTATGCTTGTGATTGCGCCGCCGGTGAGAACAAG
>DATGOL010000029.1:0-74952 GCA_035306065.1 Gemmatimonadales bacterium
AGCTGCTCAGCAGCTTGAGGTAGATGGCATCGGCTACCGACGACCCCGCATCCGGATGCACCGTGCGCGCCCTGGTGATGAAGCCGCGAAAGGTGAGTATCGAATCGGCAGCAACGGTACGCTCCTCACCTGCACCCTGCAGTATCACGGGACCACGAAGGCTGTCCAGCGAGCCCGGTGCAGACACGCCTCGCATCACCCACTCGTTATAGCTGCGATCGACGGCGTTGAGCATCTCCTCACGCTGACCCTCGGCCAGCATGTAGGCGGCTTCCTCCGGCGTAAGTCGCACACCGAACCTGAGCGCGGTTGCCGCGACGGTTGCTGAAGAAGCTCCTGCCGTATCTGCAGCAGTAAGTGCATTGCGCAGCGCAGCGATCCTGCTTAACGACGAATCCAGTGGAGCCCGGGAATAACGCAGCGTGGGCGTTACCATGCGCGACAGTTCGTTGCGCTCCGCTTCCAGCTCGGCAGAAGACTTCGGGACGTCGAAGGCGAACGGCGCAATCACGTTTTCGGTGGCAACCGCTCCTACCTCTAGCAGCGGGAAGTTCACCGCGGGCGATGCCGGGAACAGCAGGAAAGTGAGAACAGCAAGCGCCGCGGCAATGCCGAAGCGCATGAGGTGCACCCTGGCCGGAAAGTCGCGAATTGGAAGGTCCGGCGGCGTGGAAACCCTCATCGTCTCAGGACGCACTGCGGGCACGCGTCCTGAATCCAGTCGTGGAGCACTCACTTGCTGTCAGCTCCCACTTGCGTCATCCGCATAGGCCTTGATTATCTCGCGCACCAGCCGATGACGAACCACGTCAGAATCGGTGAGGTAGTGAAAGGCAATGCCGTCTATGCCCGGAAGTATGCGTTCGATCTGGATCAAACCTGACTGTTCACGACTCGGCAGGTCTACCTGAGTCTTGTCTCCGGTAATCACCACCTTCGAGTTCACTCCCAGCCGGGTGAGGAACATCTTCATCTGAGCATTCGTGGCGTTCTGGGCTTCGTCAAGTATCACGAAGGCATCCGCCAGCGTCCTGCCTCGCATGTACGCGAGTGGTGCGATTTCGATGGTACGCGTTTCCAGCGCCTTCTGCACCCGCTCGTGAGGCATCATGTCCTCCAGGGCATCGTACAGCGGACGAAGGTACGGGTCCACCTTGGCCTGAAGGTCACCTGGAAGAAAACCGAGACTCTCTCCTGCCTCCACGGCCGGCCTTGCAAGAATGATCCGACGCACACGTTTGCGCGAGAGCGCGTCAACGGCCATTGCCACTGCCAGGTACGTTTTTCCCGTGCCGGCAGGCCCGATGCCGATCACGATGTCGTTCTCGGCAATCAGTTCCAGATACTCCACCTGGCCGGCAGTCTTGCCCTGAATGATGCGGCGCACGCCCGGAAGCGCGAGGCGCGGGCCCTGCCCGTCGGTCGGCGCGCGGGGGCCTTCAAGAGCCAGCCTCATCACGTCGTCCGCCTCCAGCGAATTCCCCTGCCGGGCGATCTCGATCATTCGCTCGGCCAGTGAAGACGCCCGCTCCAGTGCATCGGCAGTGCCGGTCAGCGTGAGGGTGTCCCCGCGCAACGCGACACGAGCCCCGCCCTGGCGTTCCAGTTCGAGGAGATTGGCATCGTTCACTCCCGCCAGAATGAGCGGATCTGCGCCCTCTGTGCTTAGCCTGCGCTGCTGCCCATCATCCGCCATGCGACACCTCCAGCTTCAGGCCGAGCTCAGCAACATCCGACTCCGGAACCTCGCTCGGTGCACCCTCGAAAAGAGCACGTGCGGCAGTCGTTTTCGGGAACGCTATCACGTCGCGCAGCGATTGTGCGCCAGCCAGAAGCATCGCGATTCTGTCGAACCCGAATGCAATGCCGCCATGTGGAGGCACTCCGCTGCCCAGTGCTTCCATGAGGAATCCGAACCGCCGGGCAGCGGTGGCGTCATCGATTCCGAGCAGCTGGAAAACGCGTGACTGAACGGCGGGGTCGGAAATTCGAATGCTTCCGCCTCCGATCTCCAGTCCGTCATATACGATGTCGTAAGCGATCGCACGCGCGGCCGAAGGCTGCTCGTTAAGCAGGTGAAGATCGTCCGGGTGCGGAGCCGTGAATGGGTGATGCAGCGATGCCAGCGCGCCGGTTTCCGGATCAGTCTCGAAAAGCGGGAAATCGTGAATGACCACGAACTCATGACGGTCCGCGGGTACCAGTTCCAGCAGCGCTGCCGCGTCCTGCCTCACGCGATCCAGCGCGGCACTCGTTATGCGATCGGGGGCCGCTGCAAAGAGTGCGAGATCACCATCAGCAAGCCGCAGACGCTCGGCAGCACCCTCTTCCATAAACCTGGCCAGAGGACCTTCCAGTGCGTCACCCACGCGCTTGAGGCGAAGCAGGCCTGCCGCACCCATCTTCCTGGCACCTGCTTCGAGTTCGTCAACCTGCTTTCGACTGAGCGGAGCGCCGCCGGGCAGCACCAGCCCGCGTACGCGACCGCCCGCTGCAATGGCCGACTTCGTTATACCAAAATCGCTGTTGGCAAATTCGGACGTAGCGTCGAAGATACGCATGTCGAAGCGCAGGTCCGGACGATCCGTTCCGTAAAACTCCATTGACTCAGCGTACGTCAGGCGGCGGAACCCCGCGGGAACAACAGTACCTCCTTCCTCCCACAGCTCCCTGACGAGCCCCTCGGCAATGGCAAGCACATCCTCGCGATCCACGAATGATGCCTCAACGTCAATCTGGGTGAACTCAGGCTGACGGTCTGCGCGGAGGTCTTCATCACGAAAGCACCGCGCAATCTGGAAGTAGCGGTCGTAACCGCTCATCATGAAGAGCTGCTTGTAAAGCTGCGGTGACTGCGGCAATGCGTAGAACTCACCCTGGTGCACGCGGCTGGGTACGAGATAGTCTCGTGCGCCTTCCGGCGTGGGCTTGGTGAGAATCGGCGTCTCCAGCTCGAGAAAGCCAAGGTCTACAAGGTACTTTCGCGTGCGCTGCGCAAGCCGGTGACGCAGGATGAGATTGCGCTGCAGTTCCGGACGACGCAGGTCGAGATGACGGTGCCTGAGTCGAAGCTCTTCGGACGGCAGGTTTTCACCGCGTCCTCTCGCAACCGGAATGGCAGGAGTCTTCGCGCGCGATACCAGCTTCAGGCTGTCGCCATGAACCTCTATATCGCCAGTGGGCATATCGGCGTTGCGCCCGTCCGCCGGACGTGCCACTACGGTTCCGCCGAGGAGAACCACGTCCTCCGCTCCGAGTTCAGCTGCACTGCGCATTACTTCCTCGCTAACCCGCGCAGGATCAAACGACACCTGCACGATGCCTTCTCGATCGCGCAGGTCCAGGAAGAGAAGCCCTCCCAGGTCGCGCACACGATGAACCCAACCGGCCAGCTTCACGGTTGTGCCGGCGTGTTCGGAACGAAGCGATCCAGCGAGGTGCGACCGAAGGGAGGTCGCGGCCCAACCATGTTCTGTCACGTTTGTGGATGAGTTTGGGGGCACGGTTCCAGTGGCAGGAACGGCGACGTCAGGCCGGCGTGTTCTCGGCGTCGCTGATCACCCGGTGAAGTGCGTCTGCGTCTGGAGCCGCGCGCAGGCCGTCACGAAACTCCTCGCGCCGGAGCAGGCGTGAGAGCCTTCCGAGCGCCTTCAGGTGAGCCGCACCAGACGATTCCGGGCCGAGCAAGAGGAACAGGAGGTCTACCGGGTTGCCATCGAGAGCGTCGAATTCCACCGGCGGGCGCGCTATGCCAACCGCAATCACGAGTCCGTCAACCAGGGATGTCTTGGCGTGTGGAATGGCAATGCCGTCACCTACGCCGGTGCTGAGGATCGCCTCGCGTTCACCCACGGCCTCGGCGATGGCATCGCGGGCAGAAGGTTCGAGGTCCGGCACAGCGACCTCAACGAGTTCGCGAAGCACCTCGGCCTTGCTCGTGCCCGAAAGCGGGAGCCTGACCCGCGCGGGCGTCAGCAGGTCGGAGAGGAGCACAATCGGAATCGTAGTGTCATGGGTGCGCTCAACTTAACTCCGGCACGGGGGTGCGGGAAGCGTTCCGAGCTTGACCGCCTTATCTGCGACAGCTAGCCTCAAGTGTAAGTGACACAACGCATTCCGCCATATTCTACACCCTCAGGATGAGCACCACCTCCGCTGAACGTATCAACCTCCTGGACCTGGAGCCCGCCACTGCGGAGCTCCGGCTGCGGGAGGCCATGGAATCCTGGGGCGAGCCGTCGTACAGGGCGGATCAGGTTCTGCGTCGGCTGTGGGTGAATCCAGCGGCGGATTTTGACTCCATGGCGGAGCTTCCTAAGGCACTCCGGGACAGGTTGTCCGAGTCATTCGAAATGCCGCGCCTGGATTGTGTGGCAGAGCAGACATCATCAGACGGCACGCGCAAGTTCCTTTACCGCCTGCACGACGGCCAGACGATCGAGACGGTTGCAATTCCCGAGGGCAACCGCATAACGATATGCATTTCGTCGCAGGCGGGATGCGCTCTCCAATGCGCCTTCTGTGCAACGGGAGCGATGGGGTTCGTGCGCAACCTCTCTGCCTACGAGATCGCCTGCCAGGTGCGAGAGCTGCGGCTGCTGAGTGACCCCATCCGGCCCACCAATATCGTTTTCATGGGTATGGGCGAGCCGCTCATGAACTGGGGCGCGGTTTCGCCTACCCTTACGATTCTCAACTCTCCTCAGGGGCTCGGCATCGGTGCTCGCCACATCACGGTTTCCACCGTGGGGGTGCTACCGGGCATCATTGCACTGAGCGAGCGTCCGGAGCAGTTCAGGCTGGCGATTTCCATCCACGCACCAACCGACGAGCTTCGCCGTTCGCTCATGCCGATCAACGTGAAGTATCCGCTGGCAGACGTAGTCGAGGCTGCTCGCAGCTTTGACAGGCGGGTGACTTTCGAATACGTAATGCTCGGTGGCGTGAACGACCACGTTGAGCATGCAAACCAGCTTGCGGAGCTCGCCAGGCGCTGCAAGGCTTTCGTCAACCTGATACCGCTTCATCCTGGCGGGTCGCTGGGCTTTCATCCAACGCCTGCTCGAGAAATCACGGGCTTCGCGAAAAGGATGCGCGAACTTGGCGTGGAGGTAGCGGTGCGCAAGAGCCGCGGACTGGACATAGCCGCGGCATGCGGACAGCTACGGGTAGAGCGTCTCCGGCGGCGTCCAGCCAGCTCCGACCAGCACGGTAAGGTCGACGTAGCGTGAACTATCCGGGCGCGACTCAACGCGCGCCCCGTGCATTGCGGTAGCAGCGAGCGCAGCCCACTCGGGATGCCCCGTTCTGTCCAGCACCGTGGTGCTGTCCAGCTGCTCATCTGCATTGCCAATCGCCACGACATCGAAGCCGCGATCCCGCAACATGCGCGTGGCATGCCGCGCCAGCCGCGGCGTGCGCGTGGCGTTGAGAACTTCAACACGAATGCGAACTCCCGGCTCCACGAGCACACCCTCCGCCATCGGGTTCGCGCCGCCGTCATCGGAACTGGCAACTCGAAACAGGACGAGGGCGATAACCACCACGCCGATTGCGGCGATTGTGAACACCGCACGATGACGATACACCCAGGCTTGTGCGGGTGACCTGCGAGCCTCCTCGACCGGCTCGCCCGTTATCGGATCGAATTCCACAGTTCCACCGTCTCATCGTAAAGCACCCTGCCTTCGCGAACCGTCCAGTCTATCCGGTGGCGGACCACTTCGCGGAACACGCCGTCGAAGTCCAGCGGAACCTGACGAGCGAGAAACCCGCGCTCGTCCTGCAGGAACTCCCGTCCGGGTTCCAGGTAGTCGGCCATGTAGAGTGCGCGGCCTGTGCGACTCCAGGTGGCGCAACCGGTAGTGTGCCACTTGATGGCGTCCAGCAGGTTCCTGCGCGATTCACCATCCTTCTCGAGCAGCAGTGCTGCAGCGTGACCATGAAGGATCCTGGCGTGGCGCGCTTCGTCTCGCGTGATGGCTCTTAGATCGGACTCGGGTGCGTCGCGAAGGGCATCGTGCCACCTTCCCGCGTCCTTCCACTCGGCAGCCTCTGCGTCAGGCAGCCCGAGCTGGGTCGTCCAGCTCGCCAGGAGTTCGGTAACCCGATCGATATGCGCAAGCCGCTTGTCCGACACTTGCGACCAGGAAGGCAGCTCAGAGCGATCCACGGCGAACGTAGGGCTCAAGTACGGCGTGATTGCGGAGCGTTGCACGCGAGAGGTAGTTCCATCCCATGAGCTCCGCACCGCGCCCAACGAGTGACTCCACTATGCGCGAGTACGGGCCGATAACGCATTCGCTTCCGATTTCCGTGGCGCCCTCGAGCACGGCGCCGGGATAGATGATGGTGTCGGTACCGATGCGCACATCCACATCTATCCAAACTGACGACGGAAGAATGAACGTTACCCCGTTCTTCTCGTGCTGCCTCACGAGCCGGTCCCGCAGCTCCAGCCCGGCAACGCCCAGCGAGTGCCTGTCCGTCACTCTCAGGAGTTCGCCGGGAGAGGCAGTAGCCACCTGCATTGCACCATCGGGCATGCGCGGATCTTCTGCCGACGCCACCGCCGGCCCTTCGCCAGCCACGGCAATACCTGCGGACGGCAGGCCATCCGCCGTCAGGTGCGCCACGCCCTGCTCACCCGCACGAAGCAGGCGTTGCAGAGTTCCCGTGGTTATCAGTGGAGCGGCACCATCAACCAGAAGTGTGAGTCCCGGCCGCGTTGCCGCAGCCCTCAGCGCCACACGCTGATCCGCCTCTCGCACGGCATGCGTTACCACGATGTCCGGCGCGTCAGGTACCACGAGCGGCGCTTCCTCACGATGAACCACGTGAATGCGCGACGGCGGTGGCGATATGGAAAGGAGCGCTCGCGTCACGTGCCAAAGAACCGGCCTGCCTGCCAGCGGGTACTGGTACACGCTCACCCGAGACCTGAACACCTCGTAGTCGTCGAGGGCAGCAACTACAGCCCGCCAGTTCGTCATGGTCACAGTACGATATTGTCGATCAGCCTGGTGCCGCCCACACGAGCGGCCACCAGTGCAATGTCGCCATCGAGAGCCCTACCCTCACGTGGCTCGAGCGTAGCAGGGTTCACCAGCGCAAGATAGTCCACCTTCACACCCGGCTCGCTCGAAAGCACCTCCTCACCGCGCGAAAGCAGGGTTTCAGTCTCCTTTTTCCCCGGCTGTGCAAACGCAGCCCGGATAGCCTGCAGCGACCTCGGAATCGCGAGCGCCATGTCACGATCTTCCGCAGACAGGTAACTGTTCCGGCTGGAAAGTGCGAGTCCGTCTGCGTCCCGAACAGTCGGCTCGATTCTCACCTCTGTTCCCACGTCGAGGTCCTCGCACATCGCGCGTACCAGCAGCGCCTGCTGGATGTCCTTCTGTCCCAGGTGGAGCACATGCGGACGAACGACGTTGAGCAGCTTGAGCACCACGGTGAGCACACCCGAAAAGTGGCCCGGACGAACTTCGCCATCCCACCTCGTTGCGAGCGCACCGGGATTGAGCGTGATACGCTGCTCCTGCGGGTAGATCTCCTTCTCCGAAGGCAGGAACAGCACGTCTACACCTCTCCCCTCAGCCTTGCAGGAATCGCCTTCGATATCGCGTGGATAGCGAGCGAGATCCTCTGTAGGCGCAAACTGGAGGGGATTCACGAAGATGCTCATTACCACCACGTCTGCGTGCGCACGTGCTGCGTCCACGAGCGACAGATGCCCTTCGTGCAGGTAGCCCATAGTGGGAACGAACGCTATGCGGCTGCCGCTGGCGTAAGCCTCCGCCGCCGCATCACGCATTTCCCGAACGGTCGTGATGATCCGCATGTCAGAACTCGTGTTCTGATGCCGGGTACTGCCCCGCGCGTACTTCATCACCAAACGCACGAATGGCACTCCGGGCCTCGCCGCCCAGCTCCGCATAACGCTTCAGGAACCTGGGCTTGAAGCCGTCGTTGAGCCCCAGCAGGTCGTGCAGCACGAGTACCTGTCCCGAGCAACCTGGCCCGGCACCTATGCCAATGGTAGGAATGCTGAGAGCATCGGTGATTCGAGTGGCCAGTTCCGACGGCATCAACTCCAGTACCAGCGAGAAAGCCCCCGCGTCCTGCAGACGTCGGGCATCGTCGAGCAGACGCTGTGCCGCAGCAGCCTCCCTGCCCTGGACGCGGAACCCGCCGAACGCGAGCAGGTGCTGAGGCGTGAGGCCCAGGTGTCCCATTACGGGAACTCCAACTTCGGCAAGCGCTCGAACCGCCTGCAGCACCGGTTCCGATGCTCCTTCAATCTTCACCGCCGCTGCCCCCGTCTCCTGCACCACCCGGCCACAGTTGCGCAGCGCGTCTTCCACGCTCACCTGATAGGTGAGAAATGGCATGTCCACAATGAGCATTGCGCGGCGAAGGCCTCGCCGCACACAACCCGCGTGGTAGATCATCTGGTTCAGCGTGACTGGAATGGGTGAGTCATACCCGGCAACCACGTTGCCGAGCGAATCCCCTACCAGCACCGCGTCAACTCCACCCTCATCGGAGAGACGCGCAAAGAGCGTATCGTACGTGGATACCACCACGAGCTTGTCACCACGCTCACGCGCGGCGGCAAAGTCTCTCACGGTCACTTTCTTTTCGGTAGCCGATTGGCTGCTCATGTCTTTCTTCCAAGAAGCGCGAGCTCACGCTGCCAGAATGGGCGATGAGCGAGTTGCGGATGAGGAACGCGAAGGCGAGGAAGGTTTACCGACTGCCTGTCGAACAGGACGATATCTATATCCAGCGTTCGCGGGCCCCAGCGAATGGTGCGCTCCCTGCCACGAGAATTCTCGATGGACTGGAGTGCATCCAGCAATTCCAGCGGCTCCAGCGACGTTTCCAGTGCAATCATCTGGTTGAGAAACGCGGGCTGCTCCAGAACGCCAACCGGAGCCGTTTCCTCTACCGGACTTTCCGCCAGCACACGCGACTGCGGCAGGCGGCGGATTGCGTCACGAGCGGCGGCAAGATGCTCGTGACGATCACCAAGATTGGAGCCAAGTGCAAGGTAAGCCACCTCACTGGGCGAGGTCACTCCGGCCTTGACTCGAGATGGTCGGCCCGATTTCGCACGAGCTCGACTTCAGCGCCAGCGAGAGGCCCTGGCAGCATCACATGCGGCTTGCGAATCAGAACGTGAACCTGGCGCACTCCGGCGAGCTGGAGCGCAGCGCCGGCAATCCTGCTCGCAATCGTCTCGAGGTAATCCAGCGGTTCGTCCGCTATAACGGCGCTTACGGCGTCGTACAACTTCCGGTAATCCAGCAGGATCTCGCTGTCCACCAGAACGGTGGTGTCGATCGAAAGGGGTTGCGGCAGCTCCCGCTCGTGAGGAAGGATTCCCACACGAGCATGAAAGCGCATCTCACGCAGAGTCACCTTCACGCAATCGGACACGGGCGGAACGTAAGGTGTGCTCGTAAGGGGTGTCAAATCAGTGGGACGCGGCCGACCGTGTTGGGCGGTAGCTGGTGATCAGGATCAGGCCACGCGAGTGATTCGGCGTGCCAGGTCGCCCAGGCCACCGCTCACCTGCTTCAACTCGGCGGCCGCAAGATCCAGCGCACGTAGCGCCTCGGCCTGCTCCAGAGCTGCGTTGGCAAGCTCGTCTGCACCGTTCCTGGTTCGCTCGGCAGCTTCTGCAATTCGGTGGACATCACCGCGCAGACGGTTGGACTCGAGTTCCTGCGCCCGCGCAGTCAGTGCGATGTTGCGCGCCTGGTTAACGCTCTGCTCCGCACTGGCCAGAATCCGGCCGAGTGCATCACGGGCTGCTGCGGCCAGGGATTCCACATCCTGCACCACCTCGTTGCCCCGCGCCATCTGCGCTGAAGCAGCGCGCACACGTGTTTCGAATCCGCTCAGCAGTGACCCTGCCTGCGACGCCGCCTCACGACTGCGCTCCGCCAGACCGCGCATCTCCTCTGCTACCACAGCAAAGCCCGCACCGGCCGTTCCCACTCTCGCAGCCTCGATTGCAGCATTGAGCGACACCAGGTTCGTCTGGTCTGCCAACTCCCGAATGTCGCCGAGGAAACTCTCCACGTGCGTGAGCGCAATGGCCAGCGATTCCACCTCCGCGCTGCCTTCACCAACGTAGCTGCGCGCACCCACAATCCTCTCCAGCGCCACTCCAATCGTGGCACTGTGCTCACTGGCAATCTCCGTGGCGACAGTGCTGGCGCGCTCCGCTTCCTCACCGTCAGCATTGACCGAACGAGATGCCTCGTACAGCGCCTGAACGGCGGCCAGGCTCGCCTCGGCGGCCTTCACCTGCTGAGCAATCTCCTGCGTCATTGCCGCAACGTTGCGCGCAACGGCTTCACCGCCCTCGCGCAGCGTGCGTGCCGAGCTGGAGAAGGTATCCACCTGCGCATCCAGGCGAGACACGGCTGCCAGCAGCGGCAGACGCAGCTCATGAATGTGCATGAGCGTAGCGAGCTGCCCCGCGAAACGACGGGTCATGGCCAGCTGCTTGCGGCCATACATGTGGCGCTTATGGTGGGCAAGCTCCAGCAGGCCGGTTGTGCGGTCGCCGAAGCGGAGCGGCATGAGCGCCATGCTCCAGGTGCGACTTGCAGGCACTGACATCCGCGGGTCGTCCGACGCATCATCCACCACGATCGGCTCGGCGCTCATCAGCGCCTGCTCACGCAGCACCGGATCATCGTGCGCATGAATGTGGCGCACGATGAAGTCCGGATCAGTGCTGTGATGCAGCAGCACGAGGTTGTCGCCGTCCTGCCGCCACACGCGAAGCTCCGTCCACGGAAGCAGACGTCGAGCAATTGACTCCAGTTGCTCTATTCCCTCATCCAGTGCCACATCGGACACCACCACCTGCTCCATGGCATGCACGCCACTCAATTCCTCTGCCTCGATGGCCTCTTCGAGCAGCTTTCGGAAAAGCATCCCTGCCGTGCCGAGCAGCGGAATCAGTATGAGCAGCGCAGTCCAGCCAAGCGCAGAGACGGTCGCGAGGACAAGAGCGACCGCGATTGTTCCGATACCCAGTCCGAGTACTTCGTAACGAAGGATGCGCGAGCGTTCCTCGGGCAGCAGCTTTCGCCTGACGAGGAGCGTGAAGTACTGCAGCAGGCGCCCGATCGCAAAGTGCGCGATGATGAACAACCCGATGGCAGGTAGCGCATCGGCGCTGTTGACGGATGCGACGCCCTGCCAGCTCGCGAACGCTGAAAAGAAACCGTAGGCCGAGAGCAGCGTCACGAGCTCGCGTGAGGCATTCAGCCATGCTGATATGGCGGCCTTTCGGAGGTACAGCAGGTCTACCAGGAATACGCCCGCGGCAACCGGAATCGCCGTCGCAACCGGCCCCACGAGCAGCGCTGACGCCACTGCCAGCGCGCCCACAACATTGAGTTGCGAGAACTTGGTAAGCGGGATCTGCGCTCCTCGAAGAAGAGCGGCAAGTACTGCGATGAGCACAAACCCCCACAGCGTACTGGCGCCGATACCAAACCGCAGCAGTGCAAGCAACAGCACTACAGGTCCGGCCACCCCAACGGCGAGGGCGTGTGCCTTCAGTAGCGAGCGCATTCGCTGCTACGGTTCCTGTCTGCCTGTAGGCGCGGAGTCGATACCGGCCCGGAGTTGCGCAACCAGATCCACGGCCTTCTGGACGCTCTCGCCCGCAGCCCGGACAACGGCGCTGCCCACGATAACGCCGTCTGCCATTCCAGCCACCTCGGCAGCCTGATCAGGCGTTGCGATGCCGAAGCCAACGCATATCGGCAGCGAAGTGACCGAGCGCAACCTGGCGATCGTGTCAGCCAGCTCCACCGGAAGTGATTCGCGGGTGCCTGTTACACCCAGGCGGCTGATCAGGTAAACGAAGCCGCTTCCATTGCGGCCGATTTCGGCCATGCGTTCAACCGGCGTGGTGGGTGCAACCAGCCTCACGAACGCCAGCGGACCGGAAGACAGCCGCTCCTCCAGTTCCGAATCCGCTCCTAGCGGAAGATCCGTAACGAGAAGTCCGCTCACACCGCATGCGGCCGCACGCTCGAGAACATCGGGGCCAGCGGAGATAATGGGATTCAGGTAGCTGAACAGGACTACCGGGATGTTCAGCGCGGCCTCGCGAATGAACTCCAGCGTATGCGACAGCGTAACACCGGCGTCCAGTGCTGACTGGGAACTCGCCTGTATTACCGGACCGTCCGCTACGGGATCGGAAAATGGAACACCGACCTCGATGACGTCGGCCCCGGCAGCCGCAACACCTCGCATGAGTTCCACAAAGGAACCCGGCGTGGGATATCCTGCGGTAAGGTACACTACGAGAGCACGCCGACCCTCGCCAGCCATGGCTGCGAAGTGGCTCGTTATGCGATCAGACGAAGTAGTCGCCGACACGGATTCCGTATTCCTGGGGATCAGTCGTTTTCACGATGGTACGCACGTAGCCACCGTCCGCATTCCTTGCGGCCAGATCAACGAGTTCACCGGGGAACAGAAGGTTTCCGTTGGCATCGCTGACAATGCGCACCACTGGCCTGGCAATCTCCTCCACATCCGGATTCGCTGAATGAACGAGTCCAAGCTCGAAGCTGTCGAGCACAACCAGCGTTCCCACAGGGAAGATTCCAAGCACGTTGATGAACGCCTTTACGATAACCGGATCGAGACCGCGAGACGAATTGTCACGCATCTCGCGCATCACTTCGGCAGGTGTCCATGGCGTTGACTGATAGGAACGCTTGGAGGTTGCGGCATCAAAGCTGTCGGCCACTGCAACGATCCTGCTGAACAACGTCTGCACACGCGGACGCAGGCTGCGCGGATACCCGGAGAGATCACGCTTCATGTGATGCTCGTAGGCCACCAGCATGGAGCGATACGGCAGGTCCTGGTGTGTTCTGAGGTTGAACATCGCCAGCATGCCCAGCCAGGGGTGCGCGGCTATCAGGGCCCATTCTTCTCGCGTGAGGGCCTCGGCCTTGTTGATCAGAGCGCTGGGCAGCCGCGACTTCCCGATGTCATGCAGCACTGCGCCCATGCCCAGATCATACAGCTGAACCTTGGAGAGGCCGAGTCGCTTGCCCAGTGCCACGGAGAAGATGCATACGTTCACGCAGTGGGTGAACGTGTAGTCGTCGTAGTCCCGGAGAGTGGTGAGCCCGACGAGTGATGCCTCGTCGCCGAGCAGCTGGTCCACAATGGTTTGAACCGCGCGCTTGAGTCGTTTGGTACCCGCAGCGCGTCCCATGCGAACAGACGTTATCACGTCGCGCGCAACGGCAACTCCGTGCGCATACGTTCGCTTGGCCTCGGCACGCGAAGACTGCTCATCCTTCGCCTCGTTCTGTGGAGTTGCATGCAGTTCGAAGCAGGTAATGCCGGCGGCGTCGAGCTTCTCGTGAATGTCCACGACCGTGTCGCCAGGCGCGTCGTCTTCGGACCTGTCTGCCTGGAGTCCCGCAAGCAACATGAGCCATTCGCGCTGGCCCGGAGCGCCGCGAATGAGCAGCGCTCCAACGTCGTGCATGTCAAACCGTGCGATCACGTGCCCGAAGCTGGCGTAGTTGTCCAGCTCCAGCCTGAGCCGCACACCGTTCACGAACAGGTACTCGCCTGACGCCCGCAACTCGAGCTCACCTTCCCCGTGAACGAGGGTGCCCGACACCGACTCAAGTTCGGCGAGTGCCTTGACTACGGCCTGATTTTCCAGGGGGTACAGCTTGATGGCGCGCATCGCTCCGTAGATGGCGCTGATCAGCTGACGGCCGGCGCGGCGGAGGTCGGCCTCCTGCTGCGCATCCGCAACCGGAATGGGAGACATTGCGGCGCTCATGCCGCTGCTCCGCGCAGCGCGCGCTGCACAGCGGTGCGAACTACAACTTCCTTGTCCCCAGCCGCCGCCTGCAGCGCTGTGCGTGCCTCAGCCACATTGATACGTCCCAGCGCCACGGCGGCACACGCGCGCACTTCGGCATCCGGCCGCCTGCCCAGGAATCCGCGACCATTCAACAGGCTGTCGAGCACTTCCACGCCCTGGGCACCGCATAACGACCCGTAAGCCTCGAAGATGGCCATGCGCTCGGTAAGGTCTGCGGCCCGGGTTTCCTTTCCGCGAACGAGTGCTTCCAGCCTTGGCAACGCCGCCCGGTAACCGTGAGCGGAGAACGCGCGACAGGCGGCAAGTCGCACTCCGCGAGCGGAGTCGTCGAGCACCCGTTCGAGAGACTGCAGGGCACCGGCCGACCCGATTGCGGAAAGCGCTTCCGCAGCCGCCTGGCGCAGTTCCTCGGAGCTGGCCGTCAGGCGCTGGGCCAGTGCCGGAACTGCACCGGCCATGCGGGTGCTGCCCGCCCTGCGCATGGCGCCGATGGATACCACCGTATCCTGGTGCGCAACAAGCTTGATGAGCTCGTTGGTGTGCGCCGACGCTATCCGGCTGACAGCCCTCTCCATCGCCTCACGAACGGGAATCCGTTCGACTTCCTCGATCTGCCGAAGCAGAGTTGCGAGCGCGGAAACCTCCAGCTCCTCGAGCAGTCGCTCGCCCTCTGCGATCGTTGCGGCCGATCCGCCATCCAGCGCCTGGATAAGCTGTTCGAGAACGCCAGGTTCGGAAAGCTGCCTGCCGAGTCCCAGAAGCCTCTCGCGGTGCGCATCGGTAATGTCACGTGCACGACCCGCAGTTACGCGAGCCTCACGAAGGAGGGACGCGACACTCGCGAAGGCACCGGCTACCAGAAGCTGGAGCAGCAACGCATCCAGAGCGCCGCACACTTCCTCTCGAACGCGGGAGGAACGCTGTGCCTCGAACGTGTCGAGCAGCGCATTGGAGAGGCTGGTTCGTACGTCCGCCGTGTACTCGCTGTCCAGTTCACCGCGAAGGTAGGTGATCTCGTGTTCGTCGAGGAAGTACAGTGTTCCCTCGAGGTCCTCCATGCGCACTATGTTCGACGTGCTGGCGGCCGCGGCCTGCACCGCGCTGCCAATATTCGTGCCGGTCGGATCTTCGGGAGCTGCGTAGGGTCGTCCCTCGTCTGCATGAACGGAGCGGAACCGAAGGTTCTGCAGATCCTTCTCCCACAGCAGTGTCACCAGGTCGTCATCGTCAGGCATCGCCCGGCGAACCTGGTGCAACGTCTCCAGGAACTGCGCCAGCTCCCCTTCCTGGAAGCCGGGCAACAGCGTGAGCTCTCGCACGCCGTCCTTGTAGAGCATCCAGGCGAGTGCATCGCCACCGCCACGCTCGCCGTCCGTGTGCACCACCACTTCGCCGTGGCGCAACTCAGTTTCGCTCACGGCAACCAGAAGCTCGCGAGTGTTCGCCCAGAGCATTCCGAAGGCCACCCGTGTCTGCTCGAGGGATCGCAGATACGCGGGATTGTCGTGCTTGTACAGCGCATGCGCTCGCAACGAACGCACGAGCGAGCGCAGAGCCTCGGCAATCGCTCCCGTTACGGGATCGCGATCGTCAGGCGCTGCGCCAGATCGTGAGTATGGCTGCGCTACTGTACTCACCCCACACCTATACCCATCTCGGCCACCTGGTTCACATCCTTGTCACCGCGACCGCTCACGCAAAGGAGCACAACGTCGTTCTCGCTCCAGCGCTCGCGCTCCTTTGAAATCCACGCCACTGCATGCGCCGTTTCCAGGGCGGGAATAATCCCTTCCAGGCGCGACAGAAGCTGAAATCCCTCCAGCGCCTCATCGTCCCGAATCCCAACATACTTGGCTCGTCCGGTGTCCCTGAGCCACGAATGTTCAGGACCTACTCCCGGATAGTCGAGACCTGCCGATACCGAGTGAGCAGGCATCACCTGGCCCGATTCATCCTGCAGCAGATAAGACATTGCGCCGTGCAGCACGCCAGGTCTCCCGAGACTGAGAGACGCCGAGTGTCGTCCCGGTTCCACACCATCGCCTGCGGCCTCCACGCCCACCAGCTCAACCTGCTCATCTTCGACAAACGCGTGAAAGATTCCCATCGCATTCGATCCACCGCCGACACACGCAACAACCGTTGACGGCAGCCTCCCTTCCTCCTCGAGCATCTGTGCACGGGCCTCACGACCGATCACGGACTGGAAGTCCCTCACCATGCGCGGATACGGCGCCGGGCCCACAACAGACCCGATGATGTAGTGACTTTCATTCACCGTCGTGACCCAGTCGCGAATGGCCTCAGTCGTTGCATCCTTCAGCGTGCGTGTTCCACTTGTGACCGGAATCACACTCGCACCAAGCAGGCGCATTCGGAAAACGTTCAGCGCCTGACGCCGCATGTCTTCCTCACCCATGTATACGACGCATTCGAGGCCGAAACGGGCACATACCGTTGCCGTTGCCACGCCATGCTGCCCGGCCCCAGTCTCCGCGATAATCCGACGCTTGCCCATCCTGCGAGCAAGCAGCACCTGCCCCACCGTATTGTTGATCTTGTGCGCCCCGGTGTGATTGAGATCCTCTCGCTTCAACCAGACGCGTGCACCCACGTGCGCCGAAAAACGCGGCGCGGCGGTTACCGGAGTTGGACGACCAACGTACGACCGGAGTAATGCCTCCAGCTCACCTACGAAAGCAGGATCTGCGAGTGCGGATTCGAGTTCGCGCTCCAGCTCGTCGAGGGCGGGTATGAGCGTTTCAGGGACGTAGCGGCCGCCGTAGGCGCCGAAACGTCCCGAGTCTGCAATGGTTGTCATGGTATTCTGATTCTGGCTGTGCCGACAGCGTCGGCGAAGGCGCGCAGTTGCGCCGGGTCCTTGATTCCTGGTTCCAGCTCGACACCGGAAGACACGTCCACCACATCGGGGCGTATGGCAGCGATCGCCTCCCCCACATTCAAGGTGGTAAGCCCGCCGGCGAGTACCAGTCGCGATCCGGCGGGTCGCATTGCCGTTAGCGACGGCCCGATGGTATTCCAGGGGAGTTGCGTTCCTGTGCCGCCCAGCCCCGACGGCGAGCGAGCGTCCAGCAGCAGAGCGCTCGACACGGAGAAGAGCTCCGACAGGTCCGGGACCGTATCGCCCGGCGAAACACGCACCACCGCCCACACGTCCAGCCCGGTGCGCTCGCGAACTTCCGCAACCGTCGCCGCGTCCGGGTCGTTGTGGAGCTGGGCCACGCCGATCCCCGCAAGTTCAGCGATGCGCGCGATCTCGCTCGCGCTGGCGGAACCGAAAACTCCCACCCTGCGGCTCGCCACCGGCATTTCGACGAGCACGTCGGCTGCGCGCTGCGGCGTCAAGGCACGCGGTCCGCCGGCGAAGATCACGCCTACGAATGCAGCGCCCGCCTCCACCGCCCGGGCCGAATCGACGGCTCGCGTGAGGCCGCAAATCTTGAATTCCACCGGCATTTGTGAACTGCTACCGTCGCTCATCAGGTGCTCGCCCGCCTCCGAACACTGCCGACGGATACGCCTGCCAGACCTCGCACTGCCCCCTCTGCATCCCGGGAGGCAGACAGGCTGGAACCGACGAGCACCGCGTCGGCGCCGGTGGCCGCTGCACTCTCAACGTCTTCCCGCGTGGAGATACCACTTTCGTAGACGGCGATCCGGTCGGCCGGAATCTGCGGAATCAGCAGGTGCGCCACCGCCGGGTCAATTTCCAGTGTCTCCAGGTTTCGAGTGTTCACCCCGATCACCGGTGCGCCGCTTTCCAGGGCACTGCTCAGCTCCCGTTCGTCACGCACCTCGACCAGTGCATCCAGGCCCAGGTCGGCAGCGGCATGCGCCAGCTGGATCAGCCTGGCGGGAGGGAGGGCCCGCGCAATGAGCAGGGCAGCGCTGGCGCCGTGAACCCGAGCCTCGGCCAGCTGAAGCTCGCTGACTATGAAGTCCTTTCGCAGGAGCGGGAGCCCCACGGTCTCACCGGCCAGTTGCAGGTCAGCCAGGCTGCCGCCGAAGCGCCGGGGCTCAGTGAGAATGGAGAGCGCCGAGGCACCACCCGCTTCGTAGGCGCGCACCCGGCTCGACAGATCCAGGTCGGCAGCGATTACCCCCTTCGAAGGGGACGACCGCTTGATCTCGCAGACGAGCGACACGACGGACGATCGTAGCGCACCTGCGAACGATGGCGGTGCCGCCATCATTTCCGCTTGACGGAAGAGTTTGCCTGCGCCCTGCTCGAGCGCGCCTGCCCGAACCCGGGAACTTGTCAGCAGGTCCGCCAGAACACCCACCGGCTCCTGCCACGAGACTGCTTGCGCTTCGGTCAATGTTCGGCTACAGTAGTATTCGGCGGGTGTTCGGTATTTACAGGAGCCCGCAATGTGTTGGTTCACCCAGGCCAGGGGCAGCCATGGCGCTCACCAGGCGGCAGCGCGAAATCCTCGACTTCCTCACCGAGTATTCCTCGGGCAACGGGTATGCGCCCAGTTTCGAGGAAATCGCCGCGCAATTCAACTATAACTCGCTCGCCACGGTCCACGAACATCTCACGAACCTGGAGCGAAAGGGCTACATCCGGCGCAGCTACAACGAGAGTCGCGCCATTGAAATCCTTCCGTCCTCCAGCAGTCCGCGGGCTGTGGAACTGCCGTTGCTCGGCCTCGTGGCCGCCGGTTCGCCGATCGAGGCGGTAACGCATGGTGAAACGCTGACCGTGCCCGACATGTTCGTGTCCAGAGGTTCCGCACACTATGCGCTTCGTGTGCGCGGAAACTCCATGATAGACGAGCAGATTCGTGACGGCGACTTCGTGATCGTGCAGGAGAGAAAGTCTGCCAGCAACGGCGAAACCGTGGTCGCCATGCTCGAGGACTCGTCGGCAACGGTGAAGAAGCTGTATCGGGAGAAGGACGGCAGGATCCGGCTTCAGCCTGCGAACGAAACCATGGAGCCGCTGTACGTTCACGAGAACGACATCACCATCCAGGGCATTGTCGTAGGGGTCCTGCGCCGGTACTGAGGTGGTTGCGGCGCGGGCAGGTCAGGCGGCTTGTCGAAGCCGCTCGAGGGCCTCTGCGCCGGCGCCGTTCTTCATGGCCTCGCGCGCGTGCTCTACCGCATCCGGGAAGCTGGTTCCGACCTCGCTCACATAGAGCGCGGCCGCGGCGTTCAGGGCCACTGCCGCCTGCGCTCCGGCCGAGCCGCCGCCGCTGATCACATCCTCGATTATGCGTGCGTTGGCCGCGGGATCGCCTCCTGCAAGGTCAGCAGGATCAACCCGACCGATTCCGAATTCGGCCGGCTCCATCCACCAGCCGTCAATGGTGCCGTTACGCACTTCCAGCACGCGCGTTGGGCCCAGCGGCGAAATCTCGTCCATGCCCGGCTCTCCATGCACCACCAGCGCGTGCACGCTTCCCAGCCGAGCCAGCGCACCGGCAATCAGGTCCAGCCTCGATAGTTCGGCCACGCCAACCACCTGTCTCCCGGCGTGCGCCGGGTTTGCCAGCGGTCCGACAAAGTTCATCACGGTGGGAATTGCCAGCTCACGCCGCACGGGTCCCACATGGCGCATTGCAGGGTGCATGACGGGCGCATACATGAACACGATTCCCGCGCTGGAGAGTACATGCCCCATCTCTTCCGGCGTGATCTCGATTCGCACGCCGAGCGCCTCGAGTACGTCTGCGCTTCCGCACTTCGACGTAAAGGAACGGTTGCCGTGCTTGGCAATTCGAACACCCATTCCCGCGGCAACCAGCGCGGCGGCAGTGCTGATATTGAAGGTCGTCAGGCTTCCGCCGCCGGTGCCACAGGTATCAACCAGCGATTCGGGCCTGCGCGCATCAATGGCGAGCATGGCACGCCGGAGCGCCCCGGCGGCACCGGCCACCTCGTCAGGAGTCTCGCCCTTCACCCGCAATCCCATCAGAAGCGCTGATACCTGCGCCGGCGTGGCTTCGCCACTCATGATGGTATCGAATGCGGAACCAGCCAACTCGTTGCTCAATGACCTGCCGGCAGCCAGTTCCCTTATCGCGTTGCCAAGTGCCTCACTCTGCATGAATTCTGTCCAGCAGTCGCTCGGCCAGGCGCGCCTCCGCCGCTACCAGAGCGATCACTCCCGCAAGCAGGCGCACGCGTTCCACATCCGACTCGTTGAACACTCCCTTCCGCGCACGATTCGTCAGGTTCACCACGCCGATAACCTTGTCGTGGTAGACGAGCGGGAAGCTGATGAATGAGCCGGTTGTGAAGTATTCGTCGCGAAGCAGCGGATGGGCAGACGCATCATCCACGTCTTCAACGAGCAGCGGTGTCCGTGCAGCGGCAACCTTTCCCGCAACTCCCTGCCCCACCCTCACGCGCTGACCTTCGATCACGTGCGGCGCAATTCCACGGGCCGCTGCGAGATACAGGTGGTCGGGCTCAGGCGCGCTGAGCATGAGGGACACACGCTGCGCCTGCATGTCATCACCTACGAGCGAAAGCAGTTCGTCTACGAGCGCCCTCGGGTCGTGCGTCGTGGTTGCAGCCGCAATCACACTCTCCAGCAGAGTGAGAGTACGCGATGCCTGGCGAAGCTCGGAGCTGCGCCGATGCAACTCGATATGCGCCTGTTCCAGGTGGCTAATGGCTCCACCGAGCTGCGTCTCGAGGCCGCTCACCTTCCGCGCCGCGCGCCGTGCTTCCTCCTCCGCACGCGCAACGTTCTGTGAAAGCTCGAGCAAACGCGAGTCTTCTACCGGCTGCAGCGATCCGCCGGGGTGTGGCGCGACCGACGCCGTACGAAGCTGCTCCTCCAGGTTTCCGAGCTTGGTGAGGTAGTCCGCGTGAACGCGCTGCGTAACGTCTTCCAGCGTGCGCACGGCCTCCTCGCGCGCTTCACGCTCGGCAAAACGCAGGAAGGCGAGTTCATACAGTGCCACCGCAGGCCTGAAGCGATCCAGCGTTCGACCGCCGAACAGCTTCTTCGACTCGTGCAGCACCAGCACTGCCGATAGCTGTCCGTCTGTAAGGAGCCCGCGTATGGTCAGCATTCCACCATCCAGCGGCGGAAGTCCCAGCAGACGCGCGAACTCTGCCGAGCGATCTCCGAACTCGGCGGCGTCCGCGCCGGCGGATACTCTGGAGCGAACGGCCGCTGGAAGGTGATCCAGCGTGAGCCCCAGCGTGTCACGAACCACGTCTGCGCCCGACGCCGTCATCCGTTCATCGAGCAAGGTGCGACGCGCATCATAGGAGATAAGCACCACCACCGCACTCCGGTCGATCTCCAGCAGAGACTCCGCCAGGGCACCGAACGCGTGCTCCGGCGAAGGGGCTGTCTGGAGGGCGTGAGCTAGCGAGGAGAGTGTGCGCGGCGGCATTGTAGGCGGGATTGCGCGCCAGAGGTGATTCTGGCGCCGGAACTTCGCGCGTAGATGCTGCAAAGTCAATCGGTTCCACGCCTGCAGCATCGCTTGACGCTCCAACTGCCGGGACTATGTTCCGCGCATGTCGCCGCGAACGCTGCAACTCGTGCTGCACTACGATGGAGCCGGGTTCGCTGGTTGGCAGCGACAACCGGATTCGAGAACCGTGCAGGGCTGCCTCGAAGAAGCGCTGGGGCGGCTGTGTTCCGCTCCCGTTCCGGTACTCGGCGCCGGCCGCACCGACGCCGGAGTTCATGCGCGCGGCCAGGCATGCGGCATTCGCGTGCCCGAGCGTTGGACAGCTGCAGAAATGCGCCGTGCCCTGAATGCCATTCTCCCTCGGGACATATGGGTGTCCTCCGCCCATGTTATGCAGCCGGAATTCCACGCTCGCTATGACGCCGTCGCCCGCCGATACCGGTACAAGGTGGGGCTGGACGAAGAGGCGTCGTCACCCTTCAGAAGCAGATGGGAGTGGGCATGGCGGAAGCCGGTATCGCGTGAGGCGCTTCACGAGGCAACGAGCGCCCTCATTGGCACTCACATCTTCCGGGCGTTCGCGGTTCGCGGCACAGCGCCTGAACACGATGACCATCGCTGCACCGTGACGCACGCCGAATGGAATGAGCGTGACGGAGGCCTGGACTTCACGATCGAAGCGAACCGCTTCCTGCATCACATGGTAAGGTTCATCACGGGAACACTGATGAACGTTGCGAGCGGGCGCCGGCCTGCGAGTGACATAGCAACGCTGCTCGAAGCCTCCGACAACCAGAACGTTTCCCCTCCAGCACCGGCCCACGCACTGTTCCTGGAGCGCGTGAGCTACCCACCGCACTGCTACCTGGATTCATTCGAACAATGAGGATTCTCCTTGCCACGGCAGACGCCGAGGAGCTGAACTGGGCCGCACAGCGACAGTGGCTGGATGGCGTCTTCTTCACGCCACCGCTGATCGCCCGGGAGAACTCCGAAGCCGAGGTGGCGGCCCTGCTGGCAGAAGCATCCCGCATATCCGGCGGCCAGGTGTACGTTGCCGCGCGCTCGGTGCACGAAGAGCAGATCCACCAGGAAGCGCGAGAGCTGGCTCGCAGCGCGGAGCAGACGCTCATTGTAATCCCCTTTCTGGAAGACCTGATCCCTCTCATGGTTCGCCTGGGGTCCGAGGGCATTCGGGTTGCCGCCAGCTTCGTACACAACGGAGCCCAGGCACTGCTGGCGGCAAAGGCGGGCGCCTCCGCCGTAATAGTCCCATTTGCTGATCACGACCGCTTCGGCCACTCGGGCTATGAGGTGCTGGCCGACGTCCGTACGGTGCTGGACGCCTCCCGGCTGGAGTGCGACGTAGTTGCCGTGGGCCTCAGGGTGGCCTCTGACGTCGTTCGCTGCGCGAGTACGGGTGCAGACGCTCTGATCCTGGAGCCGGCGGTGCTCCGCGCCTTCCTGCAGCATCCGCTCACTGATCGCGGCTTCGACAGCTACCTCGCGGAACTGTCTCGGCTCACAGGTCCGTGAACCGGGCGAACCCAACGGATGCGGCCTCGCTACTTTTAGCTCAGGGACCTCGGATGGCATTTTCAGGAGCGAGGCCAGGAGCCACAGCAATGCACCCAGAACCATTGAAATGACCCACTCGCCGGACAGCTATTCCTCACCGCTCGCGGAACGTTATGCCTCGAGGGCCATGCTCGAGCTCTGGTCGCCGCGGCACCGCTACGGATTGTGGCGTCGACTGTGGCTCGCACTGGCCGAGTCGCAGCGTGAACTCGGGATAGACATTCCGGCTGAGGCGATCGCGCAGATGCGCGCGCACGTGGACGACATCGACTTCGATGCGGTGGCGGCCTACGAGCGCCGGTTCCGTCACGACGTGATGGCGCACGTGCACGCTTACGGCGACGTTGCGCCCGCCGCACGCCCCTTCATTCACCTGGGCGCCACCAGCGCCTTCGTGACCGACAATGCGGACCTCATCCTCATGCGACGAGGGATGGAGCTGCTGCACGGGAAGGTTGTGTCATCGCTTCGGGCAATGGCCGAGTTTGCACGGAAGTGGAAAGATGAACCCGCGCTCGGCTACACGCACATTCAGCCTGCACAGCTCACTACTGTGGGCAAGCGCGCCACCCTCTGGATGCAGGACCTCGTGGTGGATGCCGCAGATCTGGAGCACAGGATTGCGACACTTCCGTTTCGTGGCGTGAAGGGAACCACCGGAACACAGGCAAGCTTCCTCCAGCTGTTCAACGGGGATCACGCGCGAGTGCGAGAGCTGGACAAGCGTGTGGCCGCAGAGATGAACTTTGCGCACATCATTCCCGTTTCAGGGCAGACGTATACGCGAAAGCTGGACGCACAGATCCTGGGTGTGGTTGCAGGTATTGCCGCGAGCGCCTCGAAGGTGAGCGGAGACGTGAGGCTGCTGCAGTCGTTCGGCGAGATCGAAGAGCCGTTCGAACGCGAGCAGATCGGGTCATCGGCAATGGCGTACAAGCGGAATCCAATGCGCTCGGAGCGCATTGCGGCACTTGCCCGGTTCGTGTTGTCGCTGGAGCCGAATGCGAACCAGACGCACGCGGTGCAGTACTTTGAGCGCACACTGGATGACAGCGCCAACCGTCGCCTGGTGATTCCCGAATCGTTCCTTGCTACAGATGCCATTCTAATCCTGCTTGCCAACGTGATGGGCGGCCTGGAGGTTCATCCTGCACGTATTCGCACGCGACTGGCAGACGAACTTCCGTTCATGGCAACTGAAGACCTTATCGTGAGGGCCGTGCAGGCTGGCGGCGATCGTCAGGCCATTCACGAAGTCATCCGCCGGCACAGTATCGCTGCAGCCCGCGCCATGAAGGACGAAGGCCGCAGGAACGACATGCTCGAGCGGCTGGCAGAAGACCCGGAATATCCCGTGCCGGTTGAAGACCTCCGGAACGCTCTGGATCCGGTGCGTTTCATCGGTCGCGCTTCCGAGCAGGTGGATGAGTTCCTGGAGGAGGTAATCGAGCCGCTGCTTGCGCGAGGCGCATCTATTTCCAGCGCGCCGGCTGCAGAGGAAATCAGGGTATGACGGCTCTCGCCAGTTCGTTCCTTCCGCTGCGCCTGCTGTTCCGCGGGAAGGTGCGTGACGTGTACGAGGTGGACGAGTCGCGTCTGCTGCTCGTGGCGTCGGACCGGGTGAGTGCGTTCGATGTGGTGATGGCTGAGGCAGTGCCATTCAAGGGTGCGGTGCTCACGCAGCTTACGGCATGGTGGCTGGGGCAGCTGGAGTCGATAGTGCCTAACCACCTCATCAGTGCGGATGCAGACACGATCGCTCGTGAGGTGCCGGACCTGGACGTGCATCGCGACACTCTTCGCGGGCGCGCGATGCTCTGCAGGCGCACGCAGGTGATACCGGTGGAGTGCGTTATACGAGGCTATCTCTCGGGCTCAGCATGGAAGGAGTACAGCAAGTCCGGAACGCTTGCGGGTGAGGTGCTGCCCGCAGGACTGCGCGAAAGCGATCGACTTGATCCACCCATTTTCAGCCCGGCAACGAAGGCCACGAGCGGCCATGACGAGAACATCACTGTCTCTCGCATGCGCGAGATAGTGGGAAGCGATGTCACGGACCAGCTCGAGCAGCACACGCGAAACATTTACGAGGCGGGGCGCGAGATCGCGCTTTCGCGAGGGATCATTATCGCCGATACGAAGTTCGAGTTCGGCCGAATTGGCGAACAGGTGCTCCTGATTGATGAAGTGCTAACTCCGGACAGTTCGCGATTCTGGCCGGCCGACCAGTTTGCCCCGGGCCGGTCGCAGCCGAGCTTTGACAAGCAGCCACTGCGTGACTGGCTGGCGGTGGAACGTGATGCAGGACGCTGGAACGGGGACGCACCCGCGCCGGCGATACCACGAGAGGTGATAAACGCCATGTCCGAAAGATACCTGGATGCCTATCGCCGCCTGACGGGCGAGACACTGGGCACGGCGGAGCTCACGTGAGGTTCGCACGCGAAGGCTACCCATTCATTGCACTGGGCGCTCTGCTGGCAATAGCCGCCGTGGCATTCGCCGCCTCTCGCGGCTCCGTTCTTTCCTGGCTGGCTGCACTTCTCTTCGTGATACTCGCCGTTTGGGTGGCGTACTTCTTCCGTGATCCCGAACGCACCGGCGAGCGCGGCGACAGCCTGGTGGTTTCGCCCGCCGACGGCCGCATCGTCATGATCACCGAGGTGGATGAACCTGCCTTCCTCAAGGGCCGCGCCCTGCGCGTTTCCGTGTTCATGAACGTGTTCAACGTTCACGTGAACCGCTATCCGGTTGGCGGTACCGTTCGATACGTACAGTACAACGCGGGCAGGTTTTTCAATGCGGCTGCCGACAAGGCAAGCCTCGAGAACGAGCAGTCCTCGGTTGGCATAGAGAGCGGGCGTGCGCAGGTACTCGTGCGGCAGATAGCCGGGCTCGTTGCCCGTCGCATCGTCACCTATTCCAAGGTGGGCGACGTGGTAACGCAGGGTGACCGTATGGGCCTCATTCGATTCGGCTCGCGAATGGACGTGTTCGTTCCGGTCGGTTCCATCGTGAAGGTTGCCATCGGGCAGAATGTGGAAGCTGGCGTAACGGTTCTGGCGGAGCTCTCTGCGTCATGAACGAGCATCGTGACAGACGAGGGGTGCAGCGTGCGGTAGTGGTGCTTCCGAACGGCTTCACCATGGCGAATCTCTTTTTCGGGATCTACGCCATCGTGGCCGCCTCCCGGGGAGACTTCACCGAGGCCGGCTGGTATGTAGTGCTCGGTGGCGTTTGTGATGCCTTCGACGGGCGCATAGCACGGGTTACGCGCAGCGGCAGCAAGTTTGGCGAGGAGCTCGACTCCCTGGTTGACGCCATCACGTTCGGCCTGGCGCCCGGACTGATCATGTACTTCGCCGTGCTGAATCGCTCCGGCTGGGACTGGATCTGGATATTCCTCTTCTGCGGCGCGGCTGTAATCAGGCTGGCTCGCTTCAATGTGGAACAGGCGGGGAGTTCGAAAACCCACTTCCGCGGCCTCCCCAGTCCGGCTGCCGGCATGACGCTCGCAACCTACTACTGGTTCAGCCAGACGGAGCTCTACCAGCAGACCGCAATCGCCGACCTTCCCTGGCACGTGATGCTGCGCTTTGTAATGGCGTTCCTCGCGTTCCTCATGATCAGCGACGTGCCCTACCCCGCGGTACCCAAGATCAACTTCCGCACTTTGCGTGGAATTCTTGGTGCAGTCACCGTGGCTGCGATAATTCTGGCACTGATATTTCTTCCCAAGCAGTTCTTCTTCCCCGTTCTGCTCGGCTACGTGGCGTACGGTGCAGGAAGACACTTTCTCATGAGCATGCTCGATCGGGACGCTCGTAATGCGCTTGCAGTGGCAACGGGTGAACCTGAAGCGGCACGTGCTCGCCAGAGTGGCTCGCACAGAAGGGTTGAGCGGGCCGATGATGAACGACAGCCGCGTCGCAGGCGTCGCAGGCGGAAACCCTCCGGCGGCCAGGACACTGTAGACCAACCTTTGGAGGATTCCGGTTCATGACCCGTTATCGCGTCGCCATTCACGTCACTCCTCGCAGCGGCATACTGGATCCGCAGGGGAAGGCGATAACCGGCGCGCTTCAGTCACTTGGATTCGCAAACGTGCAGGATGTTCACGTCGGGCGGCATATCATCGTTGAAGTCACCGCCAACTCGCCAGCCGCTGCGGAAGCTTCCGCGCGCGAGATGTGCGAGAAGCTCCTTGCGAATCCGGTAACCGAAGACTTCGAAATCGCCGCCGTGGAGGCAGCATGAAGTTCGGCATTGTCACCTTTCCAGGTTCCAACTGCGACTACGACGCTTACCACGCTGTCGCGGATGTACTTGGCGAGACTGCAACCTACCTCTGGCACAAGGATCATGACCTCCAGGGGTCTGACGTCGTGATTCTTCCGGGCGGTTTTTCCTACGGTGACTATCTCCGCGCCGGAGCGATTGCACGATTCAGCCCGGTGATGAACGAAGTCATGGAGCACGCCAGGCGCGGTGGCCCGGTGCTGGCCATCTGCAACGGATTCCAGATCGCGTGTGAGGCGGGGCTCCTTCCGGGGGCGCTCATGCGCAACGTTGGACTCTCGTTCATATCCGAGTCTGTCGGACTTCGAGTAGAGAATACAGATACCATGTATACGCACCGGTACGAACCCGGTCAGGTTCTGCAGATTCCGATTGCGCACGGCGAAGGCCGCTTTACTGCAGACAAGGCCACGCTCGACCGGCTGGAGGGAGAAGGTCGCGTTATCTTTCGTTATGTGGACGCGAACGGCAATCCCACTTCTGCCGGAAACCCGAATGGGTCCATGCGTAACATTGCAGGCATCCTGAACGATGGCGGAAACGTACTCGGCCTGATGCCGCATCCGGAGCGCGCGGTGGACTCGCTTCTGGGTAGTGAAGATGGACTTCCACTGTTCGAGAGCCTGCTAGCCCGCGTCGCTGCCTGACGTCAGGCCGATGCGCTCACGGGCGCACCGGTACCTGTCGTGAATTCATGCCGGCACGCCGCAACGTTCTGCGGAGCCGTTTTCTCCATTCCAGCATCTGCAAAGTGTCAGTAAATCCCCGGCCCGGCGATCCTGAAATCACTCCCGAACTCGTTGCCGAGCATGGCCTCACGCCGTACGAGTACGACCTGCTCCTGAACATGCTCGGGCGCACACCCACGTTCACTGAACTGGGTGTCGTTTCGGCTCTCTGGAACGAGCACTGCTCCTACAAGCACTCCAGGCCAGTGTTGCGCACCCTCCCCACCGAGGCGCCCTGGGTGCTTCAGGGACCGGGTGAGAACGCCGGCGTCATTTCCATCGGTGATGGTCTTGCCGTCGCGTTCAAGATCGAGTCGCACAACCACCCTTCGGCGGTGGAGCCATACCAGGGAGCTGCAACCGGTGTTGGCGGAATCCTGCGCGACGTGTTCACCATGGGCGCAAGACCCATCGCAATGCTCAACTCGTTGCGCTTCGGATCGCTGGACAGCGCGCGTGTTCGCTATCTGTTTGCCGGCGTTGTGAAGGGCATTGGCGACTACGGCAACTGTGTGGGAATCCCCACGGTCGCCGGCGATGTTGCCTTCGATCCCTCGTACGAAGGCAACCCGCTCGTGAACGCGATGTGCATAGGGCTCATGAAGGAGGAAGAGCTCATTCGCGCGCAGGCGTCAGGCGTGGGTAATCCTGTCTTCGCTGTTGGTGCGCGCACAGGCCGCGATGGTATTCACGGTGCTTCTTTTGCATCGGAAGACCTTACCGAAGAGAGTGAGGCCAAGCGGCCCCGCGTGCAGGTGGGTGATCCATTCACCGAGAAGCTGCTGCTGGAAGCCAGCCTCGAGCTTATCGGCAGCGGCCACATCGTGGCCATTCAGGATATGGGAGCCGCCGGTCTTACGTCTTCGTCGGCGGAGATGGCCGAGCGCGGTGACGTTGGCGTGGTCATAGACACTGCCCGAGTGCCGGTGCGCGAGGAAGGCATGACGCCCTACGAGATCCTGCTGAGCGAATCACAGGAGCGCATGCTGGTGGTCGCGAAGAAGGGGCACGAAGACGGAGTGCGTGAAATACTCCAGCGGTGGGATCTCGTGGCGGAAGTGGTTGGCGAAGTGATTGACGAGCCGGTTTACCGGATAACGGAAGGTGACCGTGTGGTGGCGGAGTTCCCCGGCAACCGCCTGGTAACCGACTGTCCGATATACCACCCCGAGGCGCGTGAGGCGGCGGAGGTCGCGGAGCTCCGCGCGCAAGATGTACATGCGATTGCAGAGCTTCCCGAAGAGCGGGACCCGGCCTGGACGCTGGAACGCCTGTTGTCCTCGCCCACCATTGCGAGCAAGCGCTGGGTACACCGTCAATTCGATACGACGGTTCGCACAAGCACGGTTATCGGCCCCGGAAGCGGAGACGCGGCCGTGCTTCGGATTCGCGGCTCCAGAAAGGGACTTGCTGCAAAGACCGATTGCAACAGCAGGTATGTATACCTGGAACCTCGTACAGGCGGCCGTATAGCCGTTGCCGAGGCGGCCCGGAACGTTGCGTGCACCGGTGCACGCCCGCTCGCAATCACCAACTGCCTGAACTTCGGCAACCCAAAGCGGCCGGAGGTGTTCTGGCAGTTCAAGGAAGCTGTTGCCGGGATTGGCGAAGCCTGCCGTGCACTGAATACGCCGGTAACCGGTGGCAACGTTTCACTGTACAACGAGAGCCCGCTTGGCGCTGTATACCCAACGCCCGTTATCGGGATGGTTGGGCTGATTGACAACGTGGAGAACGCAGTAGGATCTGCGTTCGAGCGTGAAGGCGACGCCATTATCCTGCTGGGAGAGTGCACGAACGAGCTTGGTGGGAGCGAGTACCTGGCCAGGGTTCATGGTGTGGCTGCGGGAGCGCCGCCAGCCTGCGATCTCGATCGTGAGGCAGCACTGGTGAACACGCTCGTTGCCTGCGCTGCAGCAACTGCCCTCTCGTCGGCCCATGACTGCAGCGATGGTGGACTGTTCGTTGCGCTTGCCGAGAGTGCAATGGGAAACCGGGACAATCAGTTTGGTATTTCTGTCGCGCTAGACGAGTGGGAGCACCTCCCGCTTCGCGCGCTGCTGTTCGGTGAGGCGCAGGGTCGTGCTGTGGTAAGCAGCGCACAGCCGCAGGCAGTGCTCGATGAAGCTGCCCGACACGGCCTTCCTGCACGCGTAATCGGCACGGTTGTGAAGGCTGCCGATGGCCTGACGGTTCGCGTGGGAGACCAGGTTGTGACTGCCCACACCGAACGCATGGCAGCTGCTTTCCATGACGCCATTCCGCAGATCATGAATCAGGGCGGAACGGCGGGCCTCGTTGCATCGTCTGACGAATCATCAGCGGGGATTTCCTGACCTTACGACTGTACTTTACACATGTGTGGAATATTCGGCGTTAGCGGGCATCCGGATGCTGCAGCAATCGTGCATCTGGGGCTCTACTCGCTTCAGCACCGGGGGCAGGAGAGCGCCGGCATTGTTGCGGTAGACAAGGAAACGGGAGCGCGAGCCCTGCGCTCCATGGGGCTGGTGTCCGAGGGTTTCGCGGACACGGAACTGCAACAGCTCACCGGCACAATCGCAATCGGTCACACCCGCTACAGCACCGCAGGCACCTCGACCATCGGGAATGCCCAGCCGGTGCTGGCTCGTTTCCGGGGCGGACACATTTCGCTTGCGCATAACGGCAACCTTACCAATGCCGCGGAGCTGCGCGAAAGCCTGGAGAACGACGGGTCCATCTTCTCGAGCACGATGGATTCGGAGGTAATCGTCCATCGGCTTGCCAAGTCTGCTCATTCAGATAGTGCAACGGCACTCGCAGAGGCACTGACTGGCGTCGAGGGTGCCTACAGCATCCTGGTCACCATGGGCGACACGATGATCGCCGCACGAGACCCTCGCGGCTGGCGACCGCTGGCCATGGGTCGCATGGACAACGGAGCGGTGGTGATTGCCTCCGAGACGTGCGCGCTCGACATAGTGAGTGCAACGTACGAGCGGGATATCGAGCCCGGTGAGATCGTGATCGTTCGGGACGGGCAGGTGACCTCGCGGAGGTTCGCCGAACCCACGCGTCTGTATCGCTGCGTGTTCGAGTATGTGTATTTTGCGCGCCCCGACAGCCGCATTTTCGGTGCTTCCGTAGACCGCGCCAGGCGTGCGCTCGGCAGGCGCCTCGCGGTTGAATCCCCCGCCCCCGGCGCAGACCTCGTGTTCGCCGTGCCCGATTCGTCCAATTCTGCCGCGCTCGGTTTTGCCGACGAGGCCAACCTGCCTTACGAGCTGGCACTTATTCGAAACCACTACATAGGCCGCACATTCATCCAACCCACGCAGGCCGGTCGTGATGCGAAGGTACGCGTGAAGTACAATGCGGTGCGCGAGCTGCTCGACGGCAAGAGCGTGGTGATGGTGGATGACTCGATAGTGCGTGGCACCACCACACGCGGGCTGGTATCCATGATTCGGGCTGCCGGGGCTCGCGAGGTGCACATGCGGGTTTCGTCGCCGCCTGTAACCGGACCCTGCTATTACGGCATCGACACTCCCACGCGTGAGGAATTGATAGCGGCGAATATGGACGTGAGCGAGATTGCGAACCACATTGGGGTTGATTCGCTCGCCTACCTGTCGCTCGAAGGAATGCTGGGAGCTGTACCGGATGGACCGGACGGATTTTGCCACGCATGCTTTTCAGGGGATTATCCAACGCCGCCGCCTGCTGACCCGAACAAGTTGCGATTTGGCTGCGGCTGCTGAACAGGTAGCCAGGCTGGAGCACCCGTTATTCCGGGGTGCGTAGTTCGGATCAGCGGATATACAATCGAGTGGCCAGCCTCCAACAGGGAGTCGTTGATGCCGGCGAAGTCAGTGTACTTTTTCGGGAACGGCCGCGCGGAAGGCACGCGCGAGATGAAATCCGTACTTGGCGGCAAGGGAGCGAACCTCGCCGAGATGACGAACCTCGGCGTGCCGGTTCCGCCGGGGTTCACCATATCAGCCCAGTGCTGCGTGACATACCTGGGCGACGGCTCCATTTCCCAGTCGCTGCGAGACGAAGTCTCGGCAAACGTCAGGCAGCTGGAGGAGACCACGGGGAGGCAGTTCGGCGACCCGGCCAGTCCGTTGCTCGTGTCCGTGCGCTCGGGTGCGGCCATCTCGATGCCCGGCATGATGGAGACCATCCTGAACCTCGGGATGAATGACCGGACAGTGGAGGGGCTGGCCAGGCAGAGTGGAAGCGCCCGGTTTGCGTACGACTCATACCGCCGCTTTCTGCAGATGTATGGCGACGTGGTACTCGGCGTGCCAGGCGGGCACTTCGAGAACCTCCTCTCTGCGCGGCGCCTCACGACTGGCGCTGCAACAGACGCCGAACTTTCCGAGGAAGATCTTCGCAACCTCGTGGAGGAGTTCAAGGCACTCGTAAGGCGCGAGACCGGCTCGTCCTTCCCCATCGATCCGCGCGAGCAGCTATGGGGCGCCATCGAAGCGGTGTTCAGGTCCTGGACACTCAAGAAGGCCGTTGACTACCGTCGCGTAAACTCCATCCCGGAAGACCTCGGCACCGCAGTGAACGTGCAGGCCATGGTGTTCGGCAACGTTGGCGATGACTCGGGCACCGGTGTGGCTTTCACGAGGAATCCCTCAACCGGCGAACGAAAGTTCTACGGCGAGTTCCTGGTGAATGCCCAGGGCGAGGATGTGGTTGCAGGCATCAGGACACCGCTGGACATCGAGGACATGGCAACTGCCCTTCCCGACGCCTACACGCAGCTGCTCGAGACGCAGGCATTACTGGAATCGCACTTCCGTGACATGCAGGACCTGGAGTTCACGGTTGAGCACGGCCGCCTGTACCTCCTGCAGACGCGCACCGGAAAGCGCACGGCCGCGGCAGCAGTACGCATAGCCGGCGAGATGGTGGAGGAAGGTCTCATCGACCGCCGGACAGCCGTGCTTCGGGTACAGCCCGATCAGCTGCATCAGCTGCTGCACCCGATCATGGATCCTGCCAGCAACGCAACGCCGCTGTGCACCGGGCTGCCAGCCAGTCCCGGTGCTGCAAGCGGTGTGGCAGTTTTCGATCCTGACGTGGCCGAAGGCATGGCGTCTGATGCGCGTGCGGTGATTCTCGTTCGCGAGGAAACCACGCCGGAAGACTTCCATGGTATTGTTGCGGCGCGAGCAGTTCTCACCGCTCGCGGCGGTATGACGAGTCATGCCGCCGTTGTCGCGCGCGGAATGGGCAAGTGCGCTGTTGTGGGGGTACGTGACATACATGTGGATGTCGCCAACCGCTACTTCACCGTGGGAGACGAGAAGATATCCGAGGGGGACTGGATTACGCTCGACGGCGCCACCGGACGCGTGTTCAAGGGCGCGGTGCCCACCGTGCCCAGCGAAGTGGTGCAGGTAACCAGCGGAAAGCTGAAGGAAGCCGACGCACCCGTTTACCGTGCCTACAACGAGATACTCGGCTGGGCCGACGGCGAGCGGAGGCTGCGCGTACGTGCAAATGCGGACACCCCCGCGGATGCGCGCATTGCACGAGGCTTCGGTGCCGAAGGGATCGGGCTGTGCAGAACGGAGCACATGTTCTTCGAGGGCGATCGCATAGGGGCAATGCGCGAGATGATCGTGGCGCGCGACGAGTCCGGAAGGCGGCGTGCACTGGACCGCCTGCTCCCGATTCAGCGCGCGGACTTCGAAGGGATCTTCGAGGCGATGACAGGTTGCCCGGTAACCATCAGGCTGCTGGACCCGCCGCTGCACGAGTTCCTTCCGCACGGTGGCGAGGAAGGCAAGCTGCTCGCGCGGCAACTCGGGCTCTCCCGGCAGGAGCTTTCACGAATCATTGAATCACTCCGCGAAGTAAACCCCATGCTCGGCCACCGCGGATGCCGGCTCGGAATTACCTATCCGGAGATTACCGAGATGCAGTCGCGGGCAATCTTCCAGGCCGCCGTCGCCGCGCGGGCGCGCGGGGTGGACGTACAGCCCGAGATCATGGTGCCGCTCATCTCCACGGTAGAGGAATTCCGTCATCAGCGCGCGATAATAGACCGCGTGGCTCAGGAGGTATTCGCGGCGGCGGCTTCCAGCCTGGACTACATGGTTGGAACGATGATCGAGCTGCCTCGTGCGGCGCTAACTGCGGCGTCCATTGCAAAGGAGGCCGAGTTCTTTTCGTTTGGCACGAATGACCTCACGCAGACTACGCTGGGTATGAGCCGGGATGACGCTGGCCGGTTCCTGCCGAGTTACGTGGAGCGGGGCATCCTGCGGGACGATCCTTTCCAGGTTCTGGACCGGGAGGGTGTAGGCCAGCTGGTGGAGATGGGTACGACGCGAGGGCGTTCCACGAGGCCGAAGTTGAAGGTGGGCATCTGCGGCGAGCATGGAGGAGAGCCGCAGTCGGTGGAGTTCTGCCACTCGATAGGGCTGGATTACGTGTCCTGTTCGCCGTTCAGGGTGCCGGTGGCGCGTCTGGCGGCGGCGCATGCGGCGCTCCGGGAGGAGTCTGCAGCTTAGAAGCGGTACGCGTTGGAGAGGGGGATGAGATCGCCTGCGGCTGGCTGGTCATCCTGACGTGGGAGATCGAAAAGGGCCTGGCGAAATGCCAGGCCCTTTTCGATAAGTGGAGGCGGGGGGAATCGAACCCCCGTCCGAGACAAGATTCACCACGATCACTACGTGCGTAGTCCACCGATTGAGGTCTCCGCGTGCTGGCCAGTGGACAGCCCACCCGCGAACAAGTTCACTGTTTTCTTACCCTCGAGCGGCGAACACGCCCTTGGGCCAGCCCGAATTTTCGATACTCAGTAGACCGCCTCGGGCGGGCTTCCTACTGAGCAAGGCGGTAACCCGGAGGTTACGCAGCCAGTGCCAGGTTGTTGTTGGCAGTTGTGTTTTCCCGAGTGTTTAACCAGGAACTCGAGCACCTGGGCACGCGACCACGGTTGCACCAACCCCGTCGAAGCCAGTCGCCCCCTTTACAGGGACTTGGATAAATATAGCACTGCAAGGTTACAAACTCAACCTGCTAAAACAGGTTGGAGCATACTCTAAGTGCGCGCTGCAACCTCTTTAACCACCGATGTTTGCGTTACTCCACCTCTAGCTGACTCCACGGCCAGCACCACCCTCGCAGCAGCCACGCCCGCACCGAAGCCATTATCGATGTTCACCACGGAAAGACCCGCCGCACACGAACTGAGCATCGCCAGCAGCGCTGACAACCCGCCCATGCTCGCGCCGTAGCCTGTACTCGTCGGCACAGCTATCACCGGACAACTCGCGATCCCTCCAACTACCGATGCCAGTGCACCGTCCATCCCGGCTACAACCACCATCGCGGTAGCCTGCTGGATGTGAGGGAGGTGCGGTGTTAGTCGGTGCACTCCCGCCACCCCCACGTCGGCCACCAGGTCAGCAGACACCCCGTACGCCGCGAGAGTCACCATCGCCTCCTGAGCCACCGGCAGGTCGGACGTACCCGCAGTCACAACCAGAACCCGCCCGGCGGTGACGGGTCTCGCCTCCGTGGGTTCGATCCAGCCCGTGCGGGCCGCCTCGTGCAGGGCCATTTGCGGGAACGAGTTCCGAAGCGCTGCACGCTGAGCATCGTCCAGGCGCGTGATGAGCACGCCCTGCCCCGCCGCCGCCAGCCGCTCCACGATGCTCAGCAGCTGCGCCTCAGTCTTGCCAGAGGCCAGCACAACCTCCGGAAAGCCCTGCCGCAACGCACGATGCATGTCGAGAGTGGCCTCGCCCAGCTCCGCCACCGGTGCGCCTGCCAGTTGAGCCATGGCCGCCTCAGCAGGCACGTCACCCCGGGCGACGGCCTGCAGAAGCTCCATGGCCCTCGCGCTGTTCACGCGCCGGCCATGACAAGCTCGCCGGACGCCAGGTAGTCGGAGAAGATTCCCTCCACTTCGCTGAAGCTGTTCACGGCGTGCAACCGGCGGCGCAGCTGGGCTGAATTGGGCAGTCCCTTCACATACCAGCCCAGGTGCTTGCGGAATTCCACAGCGGCGCCTTCAGGGTCAGCCTCGTAATCCTGAACCATGCGAGCATGTTCGAGAGCGATCGCGAACCGCTCCTCAACGCCCGGGGATTCCGGAACCGGCGTACCATCAAGAAGCGCGCGTGCCTGACGAAACATCCAGGGCTGTCCGAAGGAGCCCCGTCCCACCATCACGCCGGCACAACCTGTCTCGTTATGCATCCGCAGCACGTCTTCCGGCGTCTTGATGTCGCCGTTTCCGATTACCGGGATGTCCAGAGCCTCCACCATGCGGGCAATCTCTTCCCAGCGCGCACTTCCGGAGTACATCTGGGTGCGGGTGCGCGGATGCAAAGCCAGCGCCTTCGCGCCGGCATCCTGACAACGCAGGCCGATGGTTACCGGGTCGCGCATCTCCTCGTTCCAACCTGAACGCACCTTCACGGTAACCGGCAGATGCGTACCATCAGCCACTGCGCGAATCACCCGCTGCACGAGGTCCAGGTCGCGGAGGCAGCCGGAGCCACCATTGCGCTTCACCACCTTCTTTACCGGACAACCGAAGTTGATGTCCACGAAGTCCGGCTGGAAGACCTCAGTAACCACCATGGCAGCTTCGCGCATCCCGTCCGGATCGGCACCGAAAATCTGGACACCGATCGGGTGCTCGCTCGCGTCGAAGCGGAGTTTGCTCATGGTAGCCGCATTCTCGCGGCGAATGCCTTCTGCCGAGAGGAATTCCGTTACCACCACGTCGGCGCCATACCGGCGGCAGAGACGCCTGAATGGCGACTCAGACACGCCTGCCATGGGTGCCAGAAAAACCGGGATTACAGCCCCGTTGGTGGGATATGGGAAGCGCATCCCCGGAAGCTAACCCGCGCTGAAAAGCGCTGCAACGCTAAGGTTTGACAGCACTTGCGGCTCCGGCTAGCTTGCGCAGTCGCGCGCGCCCGGCTGGGCTGCCGCCTTACTGTCATACACTGAGGATCCGATGGAACTACGCGAGTTCTTCTCCGAAGATGCCATCAAGCTGGACCTGGAAGGCTCTACGAAAGATGAGATTCTCAAGGAGCTGATCTCCCTGCTCAAGCTCGATGAGAAGAGCGAGGGGATGCTGTTCAAGATGCTCAAGCGACGTGAGAACCTTGGCTCTACCGGCATCGGCAGGGGTATCGCAATTCCTCACTGCCGCTCTCTCGTTGTCAGCAAGCTCCGGGTGGCGTTCGGCCGCAAGACGGGCGGTGTGGATTTCAAGGCAATAGACGAGAAGCCCGTAAACTTTTTCTTCCTGATTGTCGCTCCACCGCTGGAGGTATCGAATCAATACCTGCCAGTGCTCGGCAAGATTGCGCAGTTCAGCAAGGAGCCGGACATTCCCGACCGATTGCTGAAAATCACGCACCCTTCGCAATTCATGGGATTGCTCGAGGAGAAAGGGGTATAGCGAATACGGCGGGCCGACATGAGAATGTCAGCCCGCCGTTTCACTTCCGTCAGTGCCCGAACCGGACTCTCGCTCGGCCAACTTCCCGCTTGCTCTCAACTTGCGGCGAAGAACATCACTCCCACTCGATCGTAGCCGGGGGCTTTGAACTCACGTCGTACACCACGCGGTTCACGCCGTCTACCTCATTGATGATGCGGTTGGACATCCGCGCCAGCACATCCGGCGGATACGCGAACCAGTCGGCCGTCATACCGTCCGTGCTCGTAACCGCGCGCAGGGCAACCACGTTGTCGTAAGTGCGCTCATCTCCCATGACTCCCACAGAGCGCACAGGAAGCAGCACGGCAAAAGCCTGCCAGATGTCGTCATACAGGCCGGCGTTGCGAATCTCTTCCAGGTAGATGGCGTCTGCCTGACGAAGCACGTCCAACGCCTCACGCGTCACCTCGCCGAGTACGCGAATCGCCAGCCCGGGACCGGGGAACGGGTGGCGACCCACCATCTCCTCCGGCAGCGCCAGTTCGCGGCCCACGTTGCGCACTTCATCCTTGAAGAGCTCGCGAAGGGGCTCGATCAGCTTGAACTTCATGTCCGGCTTCAATCCGCCCACGTTATGGTGCGTCTTGATGGTGACGGATGGGCCACCGGTGGCCGACACACTCTCGATGACGTCCGGGTACAGGGTTCCCTGCACCAGGAAGTCCACGTCATCCCCCTCCACCAGCGCGGCTTCCTCGAACACGTCAATGAACGTGTGCCCAATGCGCCGGCGCTTTTCCTCGGGGTCCGAAACACCTGCAAGTGCGGCAAGAAACCGCTCCTCGGCGTCCACCACTACGAGCTTGATCCCCAAATGCTGCCTGAATGTGCGCTCCACCTGATCCCTTTCATGCAGACGCAGCAGGCCGGTGTCCACGAAGATGCAGGTTAGCTGATCACCGATTGCGCGATGCACCAGCGCTGCTGCCACCGATGAATCCACACCGCCTGACAAGCCGCATATCACGCGTCGGTCACCAACCACTTCACGGATGGACGCAATGTGATCCTCGACGAATGCACCCGGCGTCCACGTGGGCTTCACACCGCACACGGTGAAGAGGAAGTTTGCAATGATCTCCGATCCGCGGGCGGTATGTGCCACCTCCGGGTGGAACTGCACGCCGTATACGGGCTTGCTCTCGTGCCTTATGGCAGCCACTGGAGTGTTGGCTGAGCTTGCGATCACGCGGTAGCCAGATGGCGCGGTGTCAACGTGGTCGCCGTGGCTCATCCATACGGGCGTGCGCTCCGCCTGGTCAAAGCCGGCAAAGATTCCCTCGCTCTCCTCGATCACCAGGTCTGCGCGTCCATACTCCCTGCGACCTGCGCGAGCAACGGCACCGCCTTCCAGGTGCGCAATGAGCTGCATGCCGTAGCAGATGGCCAGAATCGGCGCCACGTCCAGCAGTTGAAGGTCTGCAGTCGGAACGTCATCCCCGTATACACTGTTTGGCCCACCGCTCAGGATGAGGCCGTCCGGCTGCCAGTCTCGAATCCAGTCTAGGGTTCGCGTTGGCGGATGGATCTCGCAGTACACCCGCGCCTCACGAACGCGTCGGGCAATCAGCTGCGTGTATTGAGATCCGAAGTCAATTATGAGGATGCGGTTCATTTTTTGCGTTATGCGGGCGTTCAGAAGCGCCATTGATCACCGGGGAGGGTGATGAACTCAACCTCCCTGGTTACCAGGTCCAGGATTGCAGCCGAGGGTATGCCGTTCAGCCAGCCGCATGCCTCTCCCGGGTTAACGAGCAGCGTGCCCCCCTGTTCGCTCCGGTCCTGAACGTGGGTTGCGCCGTGTACCACGATGCCGTGTGACTCAATCGATCTGGAGGAGCTGTCTGACAGATCATGCGTCAGCAGTATGCGGGTTCCGGCCACCTCAACGCTGTGCGGCGCGTCGTAGAGTTCCACCCCGATCCCGCGCGCGGCTTCTGCCGCAAGGCCGCCGCGGTCACCGTCGCTTCGTCCGAACACTCCCACCAGGGAAATCTGTGCGTCGAGCACAGGCTGCATTGCAAACGGTGCGCACCAGTCGCCTGCATGAACGATCATCTGCACACCACCTTCCTGCATGCGGGCGATCAGCGCGGCGAGCGCCGGCAGGCGATCATGCGAATCAGCCAGTAGACCAACTCGCATCAGGGAATGCTCCTGCAGCCGGCAATCACATATGAAGCGAGCATCAGGCACTCCTCCAGTCGGGTTGAACGCTCTCCCCGCGAATCAGGTCGTCATAGGTCTCGCGCTCACGAACGATCGCCCAGCTGTCACCGTCCACCAGCACCTCTGCCACACGCGGACGGGCGTTGTAGTTGGATGACATTACAAAGCCGTAGGCGCCGGCGTTATGCACCACCACCAGCTCACCGGGCTGTACCGCCGGCAATTCACGATCCAGCGCGAGAAAATCGCCGGACTCGCAAACGGGGCCCACGAGATCGGCCCTCACGACGTCCGTACTCGCCCCAACTGCCGATACTCCGTGGTACGCATCGTAGTGGGAGGGGCGGAGCAACTCGGTCATGCCTCCATCCACGATCACATATTCCTTGCCTCCGGAGCGCTTGCGCTGAAGCACGCGCGTGAGCAGCAATCCGGCCTCAGCAGCGATGTAGCGACCGGGCTCGATGATCAGCTTGAGGTTGGTGCCCTGCACGACACCTTTCACCAGTTCCGCATAACGCTCCAGGTGCAGCTCGGGATCACCGGGCGCATACGGTACAGCAAGACCGCCTCCAAGATCCAGAAGGCGCAATCCTGTGTGACCATCCTCTCGCAGCCCCTGAAGCAGTTCCCGGATGCGATCGATCCCCGCTTCCAAAGCATCGAAAGCAGAGAGCTGGGATCCAACATGCATGTCGAGCCCAACCAGCTCCACAGCTGGAAGCGACCGGGCAAGCTGCGCAACGTGCAAAACTTCGTCATAGGGAATGCCGAACTTGTCTCCGCGACGCCCGGTGCCGATGTAGGAATGTGCGGTTTCCACATCGACTTCGGGGTTTACACGAAGAGCCACGCTCGCCGTCGCTCCGCGCTTTGCCGCAATCTCCGAGATAAGCCTCAGTTCATGCTCCGACTCGACATTGAACAGCAGCACCCCGGCATCGAGTGCTTCGCCAATCTCGGCAGCAGACTTTCCCACTCCGCTGAATACGACGTCAGATCCGCTGAACCCAGCCCTGAGTGAGCGAAACAACTCACCGCCTGACACGATATCCACGCCGGCCCCAAGCGAGCGCATAAGCGACAGTATTGCCAGGTTACCATTCGCCTTCACGCTATAGTGAATGCGATGGGGCACGCCAGCCAGGGCAGTCGTGAGGCGCTGGTACCGTTCGCGAATCACCGCGCTCGAATAGACGAACGCGGGGGTTCCCACTACCTCCGCAAGTGCTTCCAGCGATACTCCCTCCACCGAGGGAGTCTGCGTCAGGCGATCATCCACGCTCAGTACGCCCGTGCCCATACAACCTCGTGCTTCGCGGGCTCGCCGGTAACCATGCACCGGGTTGCCGGCTCGGCAGAGCGGAACTCTTCATCGGGTATGACGCGTATCGTTGCCTTCGTCTCTTCCTTGACCTGGGCCTCCACTGCCGGATCACCATTCCAGCCGGCGTAAACGAAGCCGCCCTTGTCCTCGATGATCTCCCGGAATCTATCGTACGTGATCTCGCCACGGTGGCTGTTTGCCTCACGACGATCGCGGGCCACCACCAGCATGTCGCGCTGCATCGCAGCCAGCATGTCTGCAATGTCCTCACCGATCGTGTCGAGAGACACGGGCCGCTTCTCCCTGGTGTCACGCCTCACGATCACGGCCTGGTTGTTGTCCAGGTCACGCGGACCGATCTCGATTCGCACCGGTACGCCACGAAGCTCCCACTCGTAGTACTTGGCGCCAGGCTTCATGCCGTCACGCGCATCCAGGTGCACACGCAGACGGTCCGGCTCCCTGCGCTCCCAGTCCATCAGGTTGGTCTTCAGGCGCTCAGCCGCTTCGAGCACGCGAGCCCGCTCGTCGTCCTTCCGGTAGATCGGCACTATCACAACTTCGATCGGCGCGAGGAGCGGTGGCGTAACCATACCGACGTCGTCTCCATGCGTCATGATCAGGCCGCCGATCATTCTGGTGGACACACCCCAGCTTGTGTTCCAGGCGTGCGCCATTCCGCCCGACTCCGTCTGGAACTCCAGGCCGAACGCCTTGGAAAAGTTCTGCCCCAGGTTATGCGACGTGCCTGCCTGCAGTGCGCGATTGTCCTGCATCAGCGCCTCACATGCATACGTGCGCAGTGCTCCGGCAAATCTCTCGGAGTCCGTTTTCTGGCCCGTGATCACGGGCATGGACATCCAGCCTTCCATGAAGTCCCGGTACACGCCGAGCATGGTGCGTGCTTCCTCTTCTGCCTCGTCATGCGTTGCGTGAGCCGTATGGCCTTCCTGCCAGAGGAACTCCATGGTGCGAAGGAACAGCCGCGTACGCATCTCCCAGCGCACTACGTTCGCCCACTGGTTGTACAGCAGCGGCAGATCCCGGTAGCTCTGCACCCACTTCGCAAAGCTCGAATAGATGATTGTCTCGGAAGTGGGCCGCACCACCAGTGGCTCTTCCAGTTCCTTGCCGCCGCCGTGGGTAACCACGGCGGTTTCGGGAGCAAACCCCTCCACGTGCTCAGCTTCCTTCTGCAGGAAGCTCTGCGGGATGAAGAGCGGGAAGTAGGCGTTCACATGCCCGGTGGCCTTGAACATGTCATCCAGAGCGCGCTGCATGCGCTCCCAGATGCCATAGCCGTTGGGACGAATCACCATGCAGCCGCGAACGGCCGAGTAGTCCGCGAGCTCCGCACGCAGCACGACTTCGTTATACCAAGCGCTGAAGTCCTCGTTTCGGGGAGTCAGCTTCCTGTCGTCACTCATTGGATGTGGCTGTAGAGATTGTCGCGCTACCATCTATTGCACCCGGCACGCGCTTGCGCAGTTCTGCGGCCAGTGATTCACGATCGAGCACAAGCGGTTCCGCACCGCCCGCACGCATCTCTCGCAACTCTACCCTGCCGTCAGGGTGAAGAATGGCGGAGCTGCGTGCCCCGGACTTCTGTGCTGCCTTGAGTTGCGCCCCGGTTCGCTGCGTTCGGAGCTTCTCCTCGTTGAGCACGTAGTCAACACTGAACGTCTCGTTGCGAAGATACCCCACGAGACCCAGCACGTCGTGAGGCTCGGTTCCCTCCGCGGCAACCACCCACACGTCAGCTCCGTGCTGCCGGGCAGGCATCAGTCCTCGATCCCTGAGCAGTTCGCCGAGTACCACGTCGCCCAGGCCGAACCCGAGTGCGGGCAGGTCTGCACCGCCCAACGTTGCCAGAAGCGTGTCGTACCGGCCACCACCACAGATTGCGCGGAGCTCACCCTTTGCGTCGAAGAGCTCGAACACGATTCCGGTGTAATACGCGAGGCCGCGCACGATGGAGAGATCGAATACGAGCCAGTCACCGAATCCCAGTGCATTGACTGCATCGCGGTAGCGGGCAAGACGGTCGAACTCCTCCTGCCCTGCGCCGCCGGCACGTTCACGTAACGCGTCGAGATCCCGCAACTCGCACAGCGCGAAAAGGTCCGAGATTGCTGCCTCTCCAACGCCGGCCTGCGTCATTCGCGCTGTCAGTGCCTCACGCGATTCGCGGCCCATTTTGTCCACGGCGGCATACACCGCACCGCGCTGGAGTTCGGTGATGCCGAGTGAGTCCAGCAGCGCATTCAGCAGCCGGCGATCGGACACCCTGGCGCGCACGTCCTCCGCGCCCAGGCCGAGTTCAGCACAGATGCCGCATGCAACGCTGAGCAGTTCGGCGTCCGCCAGTACGTCGGACTCACCAACTATGTCCACGTTCAGCTGAAAGTGCTCGCGCAACCTTCCGCGCTGTGCCCGCTCGTATCGAAAGAGCTGGGGCATGGAAAACCAGCGTACCGGCTTGCGCAGGGCATTGGCGCGCGCACCGACCATGCGGGCGAAGGTAGGGGTCATCTCGGGCCGAAGAGATACAGGCCTGCCACCCTTGTCCTCGAAGCTGTAGAGCTGCCCGACAATCTCCTCGCCGCTCTTGCGAGTGTAGAGCTCGAGCGGCTCGAGAGGAGGCCCGTCGTATTCCTCGAAAGCGGCGCGGCGCGCAACGCGGCGCCAGGCGTCCATTATATGGGCTCGCTCCGCGAGGTCATCGGGATAGAAGTCGCGGAAACCGGGCAACGCACCTTGGGCCATCCTTTCAATCTACCGGCTCAGCGGATCCACTTGCAACCGGACCATCGCATCACCAACGGTGTGGAACGAGCCGGTTACGAGAACCGTTCCGGTACCCCGTTGCGCCTCGTCCAGCGCCGCCACGAAATCGGCAACGAACTCTGCGTCCCAGCCGTGCTCGCGGGCCCAGCGTGCTGCGCCTGCCGCGTCCCATACCCTGCCGCTCGGTGCGGTCGGTGCCGTTGTGAGCACGAACCGGCCGGCATGCGGCGCGAGTGCCTCGATGATTCCCTGCCAGTCCTTGTCAGACAACACCGCCACAAGCGCAGTTACCGGCTGGTCGAGGCCTGCTGAGCTCATCGTGCGGGCAAGAACACGCGCCCCGGCAGGGTTGTGCGCAACGTCAAAGAGCCAGCGGCCCTGCCTGTGAAAGCGACCCGGCAGGCGAACTCTTGAGAGAGCCTCCCTGGCCTGCCCGGCAGGTATGCGGTACTTCTCGCCCGCCGCGTTCAGCATGGCAAGTGCTACAGCTGCGTTCTGTGCCTGGTGCTCACCCATGAGTGGCACCCGTACCTCAAGGCCGTCCGTCGTGAGGAAACACGTGTCATGGTCGGAAACGCGAACGCTTTCTTCGCGCAGCGTCTGCCTTGCGTGGATGATTTCCGAGGCGCCCGCATCAGTGGCAGCCTTCACGAGTTCACGGGTGGCCTCGTCAGGTGCCGCGCCAATGACGGCGGGCACGCCGGCCTTGAAGATTCCGCCTTTCTCCCGCGCAATCGCCGTGAGCGATTCACCAAGGTACTCAACGTGATCTATGTCTACGCTCACTACGCCAGCCGCGAGAGGCTGAACCACGTTGGTACTGTCCAGCAGGCCGCCAAGGCCCACCTCCACCACGGCAACATCCACCTGCTCACGCGCGAAGCATTGAAAAGCGAGTGCGGTGGTTACCTCGAAGAACGTGGCATCCAGGTGCGTGATGAGCGACTCGTGCTCGTCCAGGAAGCGCACTACATCGTCGGGCGCAACTGCCCTGCCGTCCACAACAATGCGCTCGCGAAAGTCCACCAGGTGGGGAGACGTGTAGGTGCCAACCTTGAGTCCGCGCCACTGGAGCGCGCTCGCGAGCATCGCCACCACGCTCCCCTTCCCGTTGGTACCAGCAACGTGCAGTACGGGAACCGCAAGGTGCGGGTTGCCTAGTGCTGCGAGAAGTGCAGTGGTGCGCTCCAGCCCCGGCCGCACCGCGCCCGCGGTACGGCGGAAGAGTGCGTCCAGCGCCTCACGATAACCTGACCCGGCCAGCTTGTGGTTCAGGCAGACATCCACCCGGCTGATGCCGGTTGTCCGGTCATGTGGCGAAGCAGCCTTCCCACGGTGGACTTCAGGTCGCGGCGGTGCACCACCGCATCCAGCATCCCCTTGTCGAGCAGGAATTCCGCCGTCTGGAACCCTTCGGGAAGGTCCTGCCCGATCGTCTGCTTGATCACGCGAGGCCCGGCGAATCCGATCACAGCTCCAGGTTCCGCCAGGATAGCATCACCGAGCATGGCGAAGCTGGCGCTCACGCCACCGGTAGTGGGGTTGGTGAGTATCGAGATGTACGGAATGCTCCGCTCATCCAGCTGAGCGAGCATTGCCGATGTCTTGGCCATCTGCATCAGAGACAGCACACCTTCCTGCATACGGGCGCCGCCCGAAGCCGACAGGATAACGAGCGGCCACTTGCGCTCCTGCGATCGCTGGCCGGCACGAGCAAGCTTCTCACCAACCACCGAGCCCATGGAACCACCCATGAACGCGAAGTCCATGGCGCACACGTTCAGCGGTGAGCCGTCCAGCCGCCCGCTGGCACTGAGTACCGCCTCAGCGTCTCCAGCGTTGTTGTGAGCCTTCTTGAGGCGCTGGGCATAGTCCGGGAAGCCCAGAGGGTCTACCGAGCGCAGGTCAGCATCATGCTCCTCGGCGGTACCGTCATCCAGAAGGATGTTTACGTAGTCAACCGCGCGGATGCGCCGATGAAAATCACAGCTGGGGCACACGTTCAGGTTGCGCACGAACTTCTCACGAATGTCCGTATGCCCGCAGGCCTCGCACTTCTCCCAGGCATCAGGGGGAATCTCGAGGCGCTCGCGCCGCGGAACTCGCGGCTTCTTCTCCTTCCGGAACCAGGCCATAGCGCCAAATGTGGCCGCACGCCCGGCTTTGGCACAAGGGACAGCCTGTTTCCTCGCCGAAAACCCGCGGCTGGAATATCAGATGGCCAGTCTGCCGGCTCGCCCCCGGCCTTCCATGCTGACACGGAGCAGAATTCCCACGGCAATCCAGCTGGCGAGCATGAACGAGCCCCCGTAGCTGAAGAATGGAAGCGGAATTCCGGTGATGGGCATGAGGTTCAGCGTCATGCCGATGTTCACCACCACGTGTACGAACCACGATGAGAGCAGTCCGAAGGCCACCAGGCTGCCGAATGGATCGTTCGCCCGCTCCGCGACCCTTACGGTGCGGAGGAACAGCAGCGCGAACAGCCCGAGCGCCACCATCACTCCGATGAAGCCCAGCTCTTCGCCGACAACGGCGAAGATGAAGTCCGTGTGCTGTTCCGGCAGGAATGCCAGGCGTTTCTGGGAGCCGCTCGTGTAGCCCGAACCGAACCAGCCACCGGAGCCTATCGCGATCTTCGACTGGATTACGTGGTAACCCGAATTTCGCGGATCCCGTGACGGGTCAAGGAATACGAGCAGCCGGTTCTGCTGGTAAGGGGCAAGCCGGTCCCACAGCATGGGCGCGATGACACCCATTGCAACGTTGGCGGTAACTATCGAGACCCCTTCGAGCAGATAGGGTCTGTGATAGAAAACGAACGCCAGCAGCAACAGGAACCACGCGCCCCACACCCACGTGCTGAACGAGAGAATGAGGCTCACCGCGGGACTGGCAAGCAGCACCAGCAGCTGCCACGGTACGCCACTCCAGAACAGCATCGCGAAGAAGATTCCCACGAACACAATGCCGGTGCCGAGGTCGGGCTGTGCCATGATCAGCACCCACGGCATGAACACCACGATTGCGGGCAGCCAGAGATCCAGCAGTGACCTGGCGGGCTCCCTTCGGGACGCCAGCACCTTGGCCAGCATCAGCACCACCACGATCTTCGCAAACTCTGCCGGCTGGATTCGCGCGGGGCCGATTCCGATCCAGCTCTTGGTGCTTGCCGCCGTGCCGGCACCGCCACCCAATATCAACGTGAGGGCAAGTAGAGCCAGCATAGCCACGTAGGCCGGCGTGGTCAGCCAATCCATTACGCGAACGGACAGCCTGCTTGCCACGAGCGCACCAGCCAGCGCAACTGCAACCCAGAACAGCTGCATCTGCCACAGGCCCGTGGCCGTTGAGCGTACGTCCGTTTGTCCAGCTGAATAGACCATTGCCACGCCGTACGCCGTAAGCGCGAGCGCGGTGAGAACCAGCGGGAGGTCGCCTACGATGCGGCGCAGCACCGAATGGCTACTCCAGGTTCTCGGTTACCGGGATTGGCGCAGTGGGAGCGCGGAAGTAGCGCTCGAAGATCGACGACGCGACTCGTGCGGCAGCCGAGCCGCTCTGTCCGTACTCGATCATCACGGCAACCACCAGGCGGGGGTCTTCCACCGGGGCGAATCCTACGAACCATGCATGGTTGGGACCGTGCGGGTTCTGTGCAGTGCCTGTCTTTCCCGCAATCTGAATTCCCTGCACCTGCGCACTTCCTGCAGTTCCGCGAGACGACACCACATCCAGCATGGCCAGGCGCAAACTTGCCATCTGCTCCGGCGTCAGGTTGAGAACCTTCACGCGGTTCGGTACATCCTGCTTCACGATGGACGGTGTTGCGGCATGCCCGTCCGTAGCGAGTGCAGTGTAGAACCGCGCCATGTTGGTCACGGTCTGCGCGTTCTCACCCTGGCCGATTGAAAGGTTCATTGCAACCGAACCCTCGGTCCAGCCGCGGGGGCCGAAGGTTTCGTTGTAATAGTCTATGGTTTCCGGAAAGATGCCCGGGTTTTCGCCGGGAAGGTCAATGCCGCTTCGTTCGTGCATGTGCAGGTCCACACCGCCCGCGAGCAGACGGCGCAGGCCAATCTGCCTGCCTAACTGGTAGAAGTACACGTTGCATGAACCTGCAATGGCTCCGCGCAGGTCCACGTTGCCGTGACCATCGCGCTTCCAGCACCGCCAGTACCTGCCGCCATATGAAATACCGCCGTTGCACGCCACCGGCATGCGCGTCTCGGGCTGCACGAGTCCGAGTTCCAGGCCCATTGCAGCCGTAGCCAGCTTGTAGGTGGACGCCGGCTCGTATCGCCCCTTCAAAGCCTTGTTGTAAAGCGGCTTTCGGGGGTCCGTATTAAGCGAGTCATAGTACTGGAATGACACCCCGCCAATGAACCGGTTGGGGTTGAACCCAGGTGCGCTGTGCAGCGCGATGACACCGCCGGTATTGGGATCCAGCGCAACGATACCACCCTGCAGCGTGTCCATCAGCGTTACGACATGGCGCTGAAGGTCGAGATCTATGTTGGTATGAAGCGGCGGTGGGGACTCGGCAGGCAGTTCGGTGCGTGCACCGCGCTCGCGGACGATGCGATTCCGTGCGTCCACTTCCACGAAGCGCGTACCCTCACGACCGCGAAGCAGTGACTCGTATGACCTCTCGAGCCCATCGCGGCCTACCTGCTGTCCCGCCGTGTAGTCCGCAAACTCCGGCCGGGTGAGCTCCCGCTCATCGATTTCAGCCGTGTAACCCACGAACGCGGAAACCGCTGCGCCATCGGGGTAATACCGCTTTGGCGCCGACTGAACCACCAGTCCCGGGAAGTCGGTACGCAGCTCTTCCAGCACGCTCACCATGTCGAACTCGGCATCCGAGAATACGAGCGCCGGACGACTGGGCATTGCGCGATAGCGTCGAACGGTTGCGTCAATCTGTCGCTGCGTGAGCTCGATGGAGTTGGAAAGCTGCTCGAGAGTTACGCGCAGGCTGTCTTCGTTCTTCGCAATGATTGACACCGAGTAACCCGGTACGCTCTCGGCAATGACGCGACCGTGGCGATCATAAATGATTCCACGCGGCGCGGGCAGCGGAATGGGGCGTAGCCTGTTCGTCTCGCTCTGCAGAGCGAACTGTTCGTGCTCGATTACCTGCGTGCGGAAAAACGCAGCGCCCAGCAGAATCAGCGGCAGGAGCACCAGAACGGCCGCGGCAATCGCGCGGCGCCGAACGTCGTGAGGGTGGAAGCTCATGCGCTACGCACCTCCAGCAGCGGCCGCAACAGCAGCAGCAGGAACACTCCCATGGCTGCGGTAACTGCGGCCGAAAGTGGTGACCAGAGTAATGCGTCCATTGCAAAGCCGGGTGACCCGAAATTCCCCTCAGCCAGCATCTGCAGCAGGTTGAACACCCACTTGCCCATGAAGAAGAAGAAACCGGTAAGTGCAATGTTGTCTGCGAAAAACATTGCCTTGAGCCAGGAAGCGGAAAAGCCGATGAGGCACATGGCGAGTGCCGCGGAGCCCATGTGTCCGGGTGCCAGCGCATCCGAAAGCAGGCCGATAAGAAGCCCGGAAACAGCTGCCGCGCCAGGACGAAGGCGCACAGCGAGCACGAGCAGGGCCACGATCAGGAAGTCCGGCGAGGCACGCCAGCCGAGTAGTGGCCTGAGTGTGTAATGTAGTGCAACGAGCGCAATGCAGAGCAGCGCTACGCGCAGGAATTGGCCCATGGTCACTGCCGGCGTGCTCCTGGCGCCGGAACCGCCGGCGCCATGGCGAACGCATCGTCATCGTCCGGCGGCGGTGCATTGGGTGGCGGACGTACCGCGGGCTGGGCGGATGGAGGCAGCGTCGGAATGGCGAGCCTCGCAGCGGCATCTGCAGCCGCGGAGATGCTGTCTGCACGAAGCGAATCGGCCCTCCGGCGCTCCGCTTCGCGAGCCCTAAGCAGCGCCTGAACCCGTGCGGCCGAGTCTGCCACAACTGAATCCGCGGCGGCCCGGAGCGCCCGGAGCGCCGAATCGGCATCGGCAGGAAGCTGCCACGCGCCGATAAGTCCCTCATCACGCTGCTCGTTTCGCACTATCATCACCAGCCCAACGTCGGCCGGTGTCACCACCGGACGAAGCAGGTAGGTGCGCTGAAAGCCGCCGCCCTCGGGACTCAGCTCGCCGACCACGGTTCCAACCGGAATGCCTATCGGGTAGGCCACGCCCAGCCCGGAAGTGACAATGGTGGAACCAGCGGGCAGAGTATCCCGAACGCGTACCCACGTGAGGCGGAGCAGGAACGGAGCGGGGTCGTCGCCTGCGACTTCGAATGACTCCGAGCCTGGCAGGTACGGCTGAACCATCCCGAACACGCGGCCGTCCGCAGACATCGCGCTTACCCGAAAATCCGGATGCGAGAGCAGAATGGCTTCGCTCGTGAGGGGGTCGACGGCGCGCACGAGACCAACCAGTCCCTGCGGCGTGACCACGGGCATGCGACGCTGAACACCAGCGTTGGCACCTGCCGACAGCAGTACGCTGTTGCCCTCTCCAGGGCCCTGCGTACCAAGTACCTCCGCCGGTACAAAATCCACGTCCAGGCGCTGCCCCAGCCCGAGCAGTCCACGCAGATGCGAGTTTTCGGTGCGCAGCGTCTGTGTGACCATCGTCTGGAGTGCCAGGCTGTCGATGGCGCGTGTTGTAGAATCGTGCGCGAGGATAGCCATGCGTCCGCGCTCTGCCCTCGTCTGCAGGGTAACGAGAGGCGTGCCTACGGTGTTGCGGATTGCGGAAGCAAGGCGGTCCCGCGTGAGGCGCGGAAGAACGAGGATGAGAAGCGCGAGCGCAACGCAGACGGCCAGGACAACGGCATCCGCTCGGGATCCCTGGGCAGCGGTGCGCGCCACTGCTCGCTCAGCTGCTCAGGACTGACCAGTACTTGTCCTCGTCGTCCAGAATGCGGCCTGTACCTCGGACAACGCAGGTAAGCGGATCTTCATCAACGTGGATTGGCAGGTTCGTCTCCTGGCTGAGGAGCACGTCCAATCCGCGAATGAGAGCACCGCCGCCGGTCATTACGATTCCGCGATCCACGATATCCGAGGCGAGCTCCGGCGGCGTGATCTCCAGCGCACGACGCACACCGTCAACGATCTGCTGGATCGGCTCCTGGATTGCCTCACGAATCTCCGCGGAGTGCACACGAATGGTTTTCGGAATACCCGAAACCAGGTCGCGGCCCTTTACCTCCATCTCGCGCTCCTCGCCAACCGGGAACGCAGATCCGATCTGGATCTTGATCTGCTCAGCCGTGGGCTCACCGATGAGCAGGTTGTAGTTCTTGCGCATGAACTGCACGATCGCGATGTCCAGCTCATCGCCACCCGTGCGAATCGACGTGTCGCTCACGATACCCGAGAGCGCGATCACCGCGATCTCCGTGGTACCGCCACCGATGTCAATCACCATGTTGCCGGTAGGCGTGTCGACAGGCAGCCCGACTCCAATGGCAGCAGCCATCGGTTCGGCAACCATGAACACTTCCTTGGCTCCGGCTCCAAGCGCGCTGTCCCTCACGGCGCGCTTCTCCACCTCGGTGATGCCGCTCGGCACGCAGATGATCACGCGAGGCTTCACCTTGAACAGGTGATTCTCGATGATGAGCGCCAGGAAGTAGCGCAGCATCTTCTCGGTCACGTCGAAGTCGGCAATAACGCCGTCCTTCATTGGCCGAACCGCGATCACACCCTCGGGCGTGCGGCCCAGCATACGCTTCGCCTCCAGCCCAACGCCCTTGATCTTCTTGGTCTCGCGATCCATCGCGACAACGGAAGGCTCGTTGAGCACGATTCCCTCGCCTTTTACATAGACGAGAGTATTGGCAGTGCCGAGATCTACGGCGATCTCAGTGGCGGGAAACAGAGTCCCACGCTTGAAGAACGGCCAGCGCATGCAGAACCGGTTCGGACGCCGTGTCTGGCACGGCGCGTCAGCAGGATAGGGGCGATTTACGGGCGTAAGCTAAGGCTGCCTGTGAGGCGCGACAAGGCATTGTGCAGTCATCACCTAGACGATTCGTCACACCCCGTCATGGTGACGACGCCCACGGTGTGCTCTCCGTCACGTTGCTGCACTCGGATGGCGAAGCGAGACCAGGTGTCGGGTGGTCCGCCCGTCACTGATCCGGGAGCTGTCCGGCGGGCCAGATGAACCGCTGTACTGGCTCCCGGACTCGGTAACGGGACGCAGAGTGCCTGACGGGAACCGGAATATTTACCGGAACGTGTTCAGCTACAGGAAGACTATTTCATCCCAGGGCGGGCACCGCGCTTTCCGACGGAGCCTCTGCAGAACCATAGACGGCCGCAGGAGACGCCGCACCCGACTTCGGCGCAACGACCGCACCACGCTCGGCAAGCAGCAGCACGGGAGAACGCAGCTTCGTTCCGGCGCCGAGCCTCGCAAGCGACGATTCCAGGCCGCTGGAGATGGAAGGACTGCGCAAGGTTCGATGCATGAACATCGGCACCATGAACTGCGCGTGAACCCTGGTCACCTGAAGACCACACTCCTCCAGCGCAGAAGACACGGCCTTCTCGCTGTAGGTGTAGAAAGGGCGCGGGGTGCGCTCCAGCCGCTGCTTCAGCCGGAAGATGGTGCGGCCGAGGGGACCGATGTCCAGAAGCCCGTGGGTGCGTGCAAACTCCACCACGACCCAACGCCGACTCACTCGGGACATTTCAGCGAGTAGTGCCTTCCATGCCCTCACGTGCGCGAGCAGGCGAACACCGATAACGAGATCGAAGGTGCCAGCGGCAAACGGGAGTCGCCAGAGTGAAGACGCAACGCAGGAATCGAGATCCGGATGCTCAGGACGAAGCAGCTGAAAGCAGCTCTCATGGCTTCCCTGAACGACCACCTCGTGGCCGGCATCCAGCAGGAGCCTCGTGAGCTGGCCATGACCACCGCCCATGTCGAGAACTCGCAACCTGGTTGTCGAGCTGCTTACCGCAATGTGCTCGAGGAGGTCGCGTACACCACTTGCCTGGCGCTCGAGCATCCACTCGCCTGTGGGACCCGCAAAACGTTGAGCATAGGGCGCACTTGCCGTATGCACGTCGGGCGTGGCGGTATCGTGGGTACCCGTTCCTACCAGATGTACCGGTGAACTCGACAAGAACTCCACTCCAGGCTGAGTACTACGATCAACGACCGGTCAGCCGCACACGCAACACTATTTCGGTTTCGAACCCAACGGCATCGAATTGCGATGCCGTTGGGTTCTGAACTGGCTGGGCGAATCTATCAGCGAACTGACGGCTACACCAGAACCGACTGGGGATCCGTGAACGGGAGGTCGAAGGCTTCTGCAACAGCAGCATAGGTAACCTTGCCTTCGGCGATGTTCAGCCCCTTGAGCAGTGCTGCGTTGTCACGCAGCGCCGTCTTCCAGCCCTTGTTCGCCAGTTGCAGCGCGTAGGGAAGCGTCGCGTTCGTAAGTGCCAGCGTGGAAGTACGAGGCACACCTCCCGGCATGTTGGCAACGGCGTAGTGAATCACGCCGTCCACCTCATACACCGGATTCTCATGCGTGGTCGGATGGCTCGTCTCGATGCAGCCGCCCTGATCCACCGCCACGTCCACCACCACTGCGCCCGGCTGCATGATCGCCAGGTCTTCGCGGCGAACGAGCTTGGGCGCCTTGGCACCCGGCACCAGCACCGCGCCCACAACGACGTCCGCAGTTCGAAGCGATTCCAGAATATTGAACCGGTTGGAATACAGAGTCTTGACGTTGGCAGGCATGACATCCGCCAGATAGCGAAGGCGCTCGAGTGACAGGTCGAGGATCGTCACGTCTGCTCCGAGCCCCGCTGCCATCTTCGCTGCGTTCACGCCAACCACACCACCTCCGATCACCACGACCTTTCCTGGCTGAACTCCGGGAACGCCGCCGAGCAGCATGCCGCGACCGCCGTACAGCTTCTCCAGGTACTTGGCTCCCTGCTGCACGCTCATGCGGCCGGCCACTTCGGACATGGGGGTGAGCAGCGGAAGCTCGCGGGACGGCAATTCCACCGTTTCATACGCAATGCAAACGGCGTTGCTGTCGAGGTGCGCACGCGTAAGGCGCTCGTCGGCAGCGAAGTGGAAGTAGGTGAAGATGGTCTGTCCGGCGCGCATGCGCGGCCATTCAGGCTCGATGGGCTCCTTCACTTTCATGATCATGTCCGCCTCGCGCCACACTGCATCCGCGTCAGGCAGGATTGTGGCACCGGCCGCCTCGTAGATCTCGTCTTCGAAGCCGCTTCCAAAGCCGGCAGTGTGCTCAACGAAAACCTGGTGGCCGGCTGCAACCAGTGCCTCAACCCCTGCGGGCACCAGTGCCACACGATTCTCGTTTGTCTTTATTTCCTTCGGAACGCCGATCTTCATGATTGCTCGTTGAAAAACGTGAACGTCGACCCGACACAGCTGCGTGCTTCAGCTGCGTCAGCCGCGCCCTCGAGGCCCCAGCGTCTGCACGCTCTGGCTTGCGGGTGCGAAGAAGTCGCGGCAAACAGCTGCCGCATCGTCGGCTGTAATACCCTCGACGATTGCCAGCACCTCATCCAGCGAACGATACGGAACCCCGTAAAGGTCGGTCGCTGCCGCACGATACATCCGTGCGCCCACACTCTCCATCGAGAAGGTAAGCGCGCCCTTCATCTGGTTCCGGCCAGCCAGGAGCTCCTCTGCGGTGAGGCCTTCCGCACACACTCGCTCGAGCTCCGCCTCCACCACCCTCACAGCCTCCTCCGCCGACTCCGGAGCAGTAGCCAGGTATACGCCGTGCACTCCAACGTCTACATGGAATGACTGGAACGTATACACACTGTAGGCAAGCCCCAACTCCTCGCGAACCTTCTGGAACAACCGCGAGCTCATGCCGCCACCCAGTGCGGTTCCCACCAGCGACACCGCGTAGCGCCGCTCGTCTCCGTACTTGACGGTCGCAGACCCCAGAACGGCATGTGTCTGTGACAGCGCCCTGTTCTCGTGTCGCCTGCCCGCGATCGCAGGTGCAATTGGAGGCACCTTCAGCTCTCCCGAACCGGAACGCGGCACGTCTGCCCAGCCGGCGATCCTCAACTGCTCCAACAGCTGATCGTGCTCCAGATTCCCTGCTGCCGCCACCACTATCCTGTGCGGACTGTAGGCACGATCGTGCAGGGAACGCAGGTCGGAGACGCTGAGACTCCCCACGGTTTCGCGGGTGCCCAGGATCGGCCAGCCATAGGGGTGTGTTCCCCACTGGAGCTCGTTATGGAGTTCGAACACCAGGTCATCCGGTGTGTCGTCCACCATGCTGATCTCTTCCAGCACCACCTTGCGCTCGAGTTCCAGATCGCTGTCGCGCAGAGCGGGCCGGAAGACGAGATCGAACAGAACGTCCGCGGCCTGTGGCAGGTGCTCGTCCAGCACCCGTGCCTGGTAGGCGGTGTGCTCGCGAGTGGTATAGGCATCCAGGGAGCCGCCGAGGCTTTCGAGCGCGGTGGCAACCTCACGGGCAGACCGTTTCTCCGTGCCCTTGAACACCATGTGCTCGAGCATGTGCGAAACGCCCATGCTCTCGAACGGCTCGTGTATGGAGCCGGCGCGCACCCATGCACCTAACGCGATGGAGCGAACACCGGGCACCGTGGTGGAAATCACCGTCAGTCCGTTAGGCAGCACCGTTCGCGACGGCTCAACATCACCACCGCGCAATCCCGCGGCCACCCCCCATTGCGAGCCGGCGCCCGCAGGAATAATCCCGCGGGCGCCGGCATGCTGTCGTGATCGTCTCAACTCAACGCTCGCCGCGCCCGCCGCCTCTACCGCCGCGGCGCGCACCCGATCCACGTCGTTCACCACGGGCAGGACGCTCTTCGCCATCCGCCTCGGATTCGCCAGACTCCGATGCCCCCGGTTCCGCCTCACCTGCCGGCGGCTCTTCCAGTGCCTTCATCGAAAGTCGAAGCCGCCCGCGCTCATCACGATCGATGAGCTTCACGCGAACCTTGTCACCCTTGTTCACCACGTCTTCCGTGCGCTCGGTACGCGAGTGCTTGAGCTCGGAAATGTGAAGCAGAGCTTCGGTACCAGGAAGGATTTCCACGAACGCACCGAATGCAGTGGTGCTCTTCACGGTGCCCTCGTAGATCTCGCCGACAACCGGCTCCTGCGTGAGCGCACGGATCATTGCCTGGGCACGTTCCATGTTCTCGCTGCCGACTGCCGCAATCGTCACGGTGCCGTCGTCATCAACACTGACTTCGGACTCCGTCTCTTCCTGAATGCCGCGGATCGTCTTGCCCTTGGGACCGATGAGATCACCGATCTTGTCAGGCGGAATCTGCAGCGTAACGATGCGCGGCGCGTAAGGCGACACGTCTCCACGGGGCTCAGAGAGACCCTTCTCCATTTCGGACAGGATGTGAAGGCGGCCCGTACGAGCCTGCTCCAGCGCCTCCTTCAGGATCTTCAGGTCGAGCCCCTCGATCTTGATGTCCATCTGGATGGACGTGATGCCTTCGGACGTACCCGCAACCTTGAAGTCCATGTCACCAAGGTGATCCTCGGTGCCAAGGATGTCCGTGAGGATCGCGTACTTCTTCCCTTCCTTGATGAGACCCATTGCAACACCGGCAACCGCTGCCTTCATCGGAACACCGGCATCGAACAGCGCGAGTGAACCACCGCACACCGACGCCATTGAAGACGAACCGTTCGACTCCAGGACATCGGACACCACGCGGACCGTATACGGGAAGTCCTCGTAAGGCGGCAGCACCGACTGCAGCGCACGCTCGGCGAGATGGCCGTGACCGATCTCGCGACGGCTGGTGCCGCGAACCGGACGAACTTCACCCGTTGAGAACGGCGGGAAGTTGTAATGCAGCATGAACGACTTCGTCGTCTCGGCAGCGTCATCGATGGTATCGAGGCGCTGTGCGTCTGCCTGGGTTCCAAGCGTTACGACAACGAGAGCCTGCGTCTGTCCACGCGTGAACAGTGCAGAGCCGTGTGCACGCGGCAGCAGCGCGACGTCCGTGGAGATGGCCCGCACTTCGTCCAGGCCGCGACCGTCCACTCGTGAACCCGTGCGCAGAACCTGATCACGCATGGAGTCGTACTCCGCGTCACCAACGAGGTTCTGGATGTCCTTTGCGTTGTCCGGGAACTCGGCAAGAAGCAGCTCGCTCAGTTCACGCTTGACGACTGCGACTGCCTCGATGCGCTGATGCTTGTCCTTTCGGTTCAGCGCTTCGGCAATGCGTCCTTCGCCGAGTTCCTTTACGCGTGCAACGAGACCCTCGGGCGCTTCCGCCCTGGTCCACGTCATCTTCTCGGCACGATTCTCGGCGAGCATCTCTTCCTGCAGTGCCACGAGCTCCTTGATGGAGCGATGGCCAACCGCGAGCGCTTCGAGAACGTCGTCTTCACCGACTTCGAGAGCGCCGCCTTCCACCATGATGATGGAATCTGCGGAGCCTGCGATGATCAGTTCGAGATCGCTGTACTCTAGCTGCTGGAAAGTGGGGTTAATGACCCACTTGTCCTGGACGCGACCAACGCGCACACCCGCAATGGGGCCGAGGAACGGCACCTTGGAAGCGTTGAGCGCGTAGGAGGTGGCCAGGAGGGCGAGTACGTCTGCGTCGTTCTCCTGGTCGGCGGAGATGACGTAAACGAACACCTGAACTTCGTTCTTGAAGCCGTCAGGAAAGAGCGGTCGGATGGAGCGGTCGATCACGCGCGCTGAGAGGATCTCGGCGTCGTGAGGCCTGCCCTCACGCTTGATGAATCCGCCGGGAATCTTGCCCGCAGCGTATGTCTTTTCCTTGTATTCCACCGTCAGGGGGAAGAACGGAAGCGAGCTTTGCGTCTCGCTGACGGTGACTGTGGCGAGTACCATGGTCTCGCCGAACTGTACGACGGCTGCGCCAGCCGCCTGCTTTGCCATGCGTCCGGTCTCGATAACGAGCCGGCGTCCTGCGAAATTGCGTTCTACGCGTTGCATTGACCGCTGTAGCCTCACTGGTCGAGGGGGCGGGATCTCTTCCCGCGCGGACCCACGATTAAGATGACCGCATGCGAAACGCGCGCGGCCTTGTGAGGCAGCGGTCGTCTCGCGTGAACCGCCGGCAAGAGGCCGACGGGAACAACAAGCGCGCGGGCTGCTGGTGCAGACCCGCGCGCTCCAAATCGACCGTGCTCAGTAGCGGAGTCCCAGTTCCTGGATGAGCTGACGATAGCCATCCAGATCCTGCCGCTTCATGTAGTCCAGAAGCCTACGACGGCGACCAACCATTTTCAGCAGACCCTGCCGGCTGTGGTGGTCCTTGTGATTCTTACGGAAGTGATCCGTGAGATAATTGATACGATCAGTCAGCACGGCCACCTGCACCCGCGTGGAACCAGTGTCGGTATCGTGCGTGCGGTGCTTCTCGATGGTCGGTGCTTTATCGAAAGCCATGGTGTATATTCTCCCAACGTCGCGCGGCGCCGAACGCGCCTAAATCAGTTCAATCTGAGTAACTTACCGCACCCGAGCTCCCCTGTAAAGGTAGCCCTCGTTGCCTGAACGCCACCTCGGCCGTTCCCTCGGCCGCTATCGCGTGGATTCCCTTCTGGGATCCGGCGGATTCGCCTGGGTCTATCGCGGATTCGATCCTGACCTGGAAGTACCCGTAGCGATAAAGGTCCTCAAGCCGCAATTCGCAGGCGACCCCGAGTTCGAGGAGCGCTTTCGACGCGAGGCCTCCACTGCCGCGCGCCTCAGGCACCCGAATATCGTCACCATCTTCGCAGTAGGTCGCGACGATGGAGCGGTGTACTTCGCCATGGACTACCTGCCGCAGGGTCTCACCCAGCGGCTCGAACTTAACAACACCCTTCCCGAGCCCACCCTGCTGCGGCTCGGAATCGAGGTGTCGCGCGCCCTCGCCTTCGCTCACCGGGCCGGCGTCATCCACCGCGATATCAAGGTGGACAACATCCTGTTCGATGACCACGGCAACGCCATCGTGGTAGACTTCGGCATCGCCAGAGCCGCATCCGACGCCGCGAGGGAAACCAAGACGAACGTTGTCGTTGGTACTCCGCAGTACTTCGCACCCGAGCAGGCTCGTGGGCGGGCAGTGGATGGACGTACGGACATCTACGCACTGGGAGTTACCCTCTTCCGCGCGGCAACGGGCCAGCTGCCGTTCGAAGGCGAAGACTGGTACGACATCGCCCGTAAACATGTGGAACTGGCGCCGCCGCGCCCGCGCTCGCTGAACAGGGAGCTCTCCGCAGGCTTCGAGGCCGCAATCCTGAAGTGCCTCGAAAAGCGCCCGGAAGACCGTTACCAGACCGCTGACGAGCTTGGAACGGCTCTGTCGGAGCTGGCCGGCACCACGGCCGACGCCGCCTCCGAACCCACGCTCACGGTACCGGCCATTCAGCACACCGGTGAGCGCATACTCGAGAAGCTCAAGCGGAGGCGGCTGGTAATGGCCGCGTCCATCGGTGGTGCGGTGCTGGCGATCGCCATACTCATGTCACTTCTGGACGGCGACTCGACCACCGAGGCAGTGTTGCCGGCGCAGCCGCAGGTGGCGGAGCTGGCCCCGCTCGTGGTTCCCGCGCCTCAGGACACGAGCGCCGATAGCGTCGTGATGGTCAATGGGCCACAGGTGGTAACCACCGCGACACTCCGCGTGATCGCTCCTGGTGCGCAAATCCTTCTGGACTCGCGCTCGGTTGGCAGCAACGAATTTCGTCGGTCGGGGCTGGCACCGGGCGCCTATACGGTCTCCGCCAGGGTGGCATCCATACCGAACTGTCGCTGGGCCGAAGAAACCGAGCGCGTTACCCTCACGAGAGCCGAGACAACTACGGTTCAGCTTTCTCCACGGCAGTGCGGCAGAATCAGCTTCCCCCGCATTCCGGCCGGAACCACCTACAGACTTTCAGGGCCTGACGGCGTGCTGCTTACGGCGGATGTTCCGCTCGATGCACCGGTGGTGGTTCCTGCGGGCAACTACACGCTCACGCTCAGCCGGCCCGGCTGCGAGAGCTATGGCCCCGAGCAGCTCGAGGTTCCACCGGCGACTGCGCAACGGCCGGAGATAATCGAGTGGGCAACCCTGCGCTGCGGCAATGGAAAGCCGGAAGGTGATGGTTGAGCCTGCCGGCTCAACGCGAACCAGGTTGTCGCTTGCCTAGAAGTTGTAACCGGCCACGAGGCCGACTATCGCGCCGCCCGCTGCCGCAATCCAGAACACGGTCTGCCGCCAGAAAGGACGCGACGGCGGCTGCATAACGGCAACGTGCTCGGGCTGCACGCGTCTGGTCTGGCCGGTGATCACCGCCTCTGCGGTCGTGCCCTGCACACCGATCACCCGGAACTCCGCAACGAACTCGTCGTCACGCGCCGGATCTACCGCCTGACCACGCCGCCCCGCCCGCACCCAGCCCTGGCCACCGATGTTGAAAACGATGGTGGTGTCCTTCACCTGCTCGATCCGGAACCGCGCCAGAAGCGATTGCGCTTCCGCCGCAGTCGGCAGGCAGGCCATGGCAGACATAGCGAAAACCAAGGATGCGAAAAACAACCCGAATCGCCGGGCATTACCAGCAGGATGCTTGCCGAACACGCCCTGGCTCTGCCTCACGTGAACATTGTTCGCAGGAGATTGCGTACATCGTTGAACATCACGAATACGAACAGTGCGAGAATGAGCGCAAGACCTGCCCGAAGTATGTACTCCTTGGTGCGTGCACTGAAGGCGCTCCCCTTTGCGGCCTCCAGGACATTGACGACAATCTGACCACCGTCCAGAATCGGGATCGGAAGCAGGTTGAAGATTCCGATATTAACGCTCAGGAACGCAAGCAGCGCAAGCAGATTCTCAACGCCGGTCCTGGCCGCCGCAACGGAGATCTGCGCTATCGCAACGGGCCCGCCAAGGTTCTCCATGGACTCCCGGCCCGTAACCATCCTGCGAAGGATGGTTACTACCGCACCAGCCGCTTCCCAGGTTCTATCCCACCCCAGTGCAGTGGCCTGGCCAATCGGTATTCGGTCTCTGCCAATCCTGTCGGTGGGAACTGCACCTATACGGCCTTCCAGTCTCTCCTCACCGGTGAGCGGGTTGGTTACCGTCGTTGCTTCCGGCGACAGACGGATGGCCACCTCACGGCCGTCGCGCTGCACATCGAGCGTGATCTCCCTGCCTGCATTCGGACCAACTGCCAGCACCAGGTCTTCGAACGTTCGCACGGGTACGCCTTCAACACGGAGCACGCTGTCTCCCTGTTGCAGTCCTGCACGTGCGGCAGGCATGTCCGCGAGAACAGAATCGATTACCGCGTGGCGATACGGCGCTCCGTACCAGGCGTACGTTCCGGTAAAGGCAACGAAGCCCAGCGCCACATTCATCGCTACGCCCGCAATGAGTATCAGCAGGCGTGCAGGCAGCGATCGTGACTCGAAGTACCGCTCCTCTGGAACAGGCTTCGGCCCGAACGGGACCATTGCTTCGGGATCCCAGTCCTCCGGGCGAATGCCCTCGGGAACCTGATCATCGCCTGCAATGGTGCCTGCTCCGCTACCGCCAACGGTAGCAGGGACACCATCCCGTGAAGGCAACTTCTCACCGCCGCCCTCGAGCAGTGCCATGGTCTCGTCTTCGCGTGAGGCCATGCGCACGTATCCGCCGAGTGGCAGCAGCGCGAGTACGTACTCGGTCTCGCCCCAGCGCTTCTTGAGAAGTGCGGGCCCGAAGCCGATGGAGAAGCGGGGTGCGTACACCCCAACGGCCTTGGCGGCAAGAAAATGTCCGAGCTCGTGCACGAAGATCACGAGTCCGAAAACAACGACTGGTGCGAGCCAGACTAGCATTCGTGGAAAAGCTCGGTAACGAGGCGCCTGGCTTCCGCATCCGCGGCAAGCAGTGCGTCTCGTGAATCAGCAGAAGCGCCGGACAGTCGCGACAAGGCGTGCTCCACGGCGCGGGGAATATCGGTGAAAGCTACGGCTCCTCCAAGGAAGAGGGCGACCGCTGCCTCATTTGCTGCATTGTAAACGGCCGGCGCAGCCCCACCAGCTCGTCCCGCATTCGTACCCAGCTCCAGCATCGGGAATCTGTCGTAGCGCACGGGCTCGAAGGTCAGCGGCGAGAGCTCCACCGGGTCGAATGTTGGTACACCGGTGTCCGTAAGGCGCTCCGGATGCGTGAGTGCGTAGAGTACCGGCAGCTCCATGCTTGGAACGCCCATCTGCGCAAGCACGCTGCCGTCCACAAACTCCACGAATGAGTGCACCACGCTCTGCGGATGCACAACCACGTCAATGCGGTCATACGGCAATCCGAAAAGAAAGTGCGCCTCTATCACCTCGAGCGCCTTGTTCGCAAGCGACGCACTGTCCACCGTGATCTTGCGACCCATCTGCCAGGTTGGATGCTGCAGTGCGTCCGCAAGCGTGGCGCGCTCGATGCGCTCGTCAGGCCAGGTGCGAAACGGGCCACCGGATGCGGTAAGTACGAGCCGACGAATCTCGGAAGCAGGCCTGCTCCCAATGCACTGCAGGATTGCCGAATGCTCCGAATCCACCGGAACCAGCTCGCCGCCACCTTCTCGCGCTGCCGCCAGCACGAGGTTGCCGCCAACCACCAGCGTTTCCTTGTTTGCGAGAGCCACGCGCTTTCCATGGTACAGCGCCGCGAGCGTGGCATCGAGCCCGGCAGCCCCAACCACCGCGTTCAGAACGATGTGCGCACTCGGCAATGTTGCAGCCTCGATGAGGCACTCAGTGCCGCTCTTCCAATCGCCATTCGCACTGTCACCAACCATTCCCACGAACTCAGGACGGAATCGTTCCGCCTGCTCGCGCAGCAGCGCCTCGTTGCTGAAGGCAGTGAGCGCCGCAACGGAAAAACGATCGCGCTGCCTGTCGAGTACGCGAAGCGCAGTGGTTCCAATGGAGCCGGTGGAGCCGAGAAGTGCGACACCCTGCGGCTCCGGAGTGGTGCGGGCGCCGGTCATCGGATTGCCGGCACCATCAGGAACTCGATCAGGAAGTAGCCCAGGGGCAACGTGAACAACAGGCTGTCCAGGCGATCGAAAACACCGCCGTGTCCGGGAACGAGGTGAGAACTGTCCTTCACCCCTGCCTCACGCTTGAGCAGCGACTCCGCAAGATCTCCGACCTGCGCCGCTACACTGATGAGGGCACCGAACAGGAGTGCGCCAGCTGTCGTAAAGCCGAGACTTGCAACTTCGGGCAGCACGAACCGCCCGATGGCGAGCGCGAGCAGCATCGTGGTTACCAGCCCGCCTATGGCGCCTTCAACCGTCTTGCCCGGGCTGACGGCCGGAATGAGCTTTCGCCTCCCGAAGGTGCGCCCCACGAAATAGGCTCCGATGTCCGAGCCCCACGTTAGCAGCACGGGAAGCATGACGAGCGCGGTTCCGCCCAGCGCATCCACGCTGAATCGGTGGTATCTCAGAGCATATGCAAAGCTCAGCATTCCGCCAATGTAAAGAACGCCGAACACCGTGATCGCCGTAGCGGCAAGCGGATGGCCTTCAACACCCCGCGCCCAGATGGCAATGGCCAGCAGCCCGAGCATAACGAGCGCCAGTGCGCTGAGCGGAACGTTGAGCACGCGCAGGAAGTGCCCATGCACCACCAGTGGTACCGCGGCAGACAGTGCTATCCCAGCACCGGCAATCGGCCTGACGCCTGTGTGTCCGGCCATGCGATACAGCTCCCAGCTTGCCAGGGCAGCAGCAATGCCGAGCAGCGACGCCAGCCACGCATCGCCAAGAAAGATGATGAGTATGGTGACTGGCGCCGCGATCACGGCGAACAGCACCCGCAGGGTTAACTCGGACAATGGAAGGGGGACCGAAGCGGTGTCGCGCCGCGTCAGGCGGTAACGCGCCCGAACCTGCGATCGCGGTTCTGGTAGTCCACGATCGCGGTGAACAGCTCGCGACGCGTGAAGTCCGGCCACAGTAGTGGCGAGATGTACAGCTCCGTGTAGGCAAGCTGCCACAGCAGGAAATTCGAGATGCGAAGTTCGCCGGAGGTACGGATAAGCAAGTCGGGGTCCGGAATGCCGCTGGTGTACAGCTCGGACTCGAACATGCGCTCGTCTATGGCGTCTGGTGCGAGCTCTCCGGCCGCAACGTGCTCCGCGAGCCTGCGCGCAACACGAACCAGTTCGGCGCGACTGCCATAGGATATGAACAGGTTGAGCAGCAGCCGGTCATTTCCAGCCGTCATATCAACCACGTGCTTCACGGCCCTGGCAGCAGCCGGCGTAAGGCGGGTAAGGTCTCCCAGCACCTGAACCCGTACACCCTGGGCATGAAGTTCGTCTGCCTCACGCGCCACATACTCCTCCAGCAGCGACATGAGGGCTGACACCTCGCTCTCCGGACGGTGCCAGTTTTCCTGCGAAAAGGCAAAGAGCGAGAGCACATCGAGGCCTGCCTGTACCGCACCCTCCACCACCTCACGCACAGACTTCATCCCTGACCGGTGCCCAACGGGGCGTGGAAGAAACCTCTCCCGCGCCCAGCGTCCGTTGCCGTCCATGATGATCGCTACGTGACGCGGCAGGTGGCCGTGCACGCGGATCCGCGCCAGCAACTCGGTGGCGACTGAATCCTCGGCCATCGGCTCAGACTTCCATTATCTCGGCTTCCTTGCCCTTCACGAGCTCCTCCAGTCGGGCAATGCAGTCGTCGTGCACCTTCTGCAGGTCCTTCTCTGCCCTCTTCACCTCGTCTTCGGAAACGCCGTCCAGCTTCTTCAGCCTGTCGCGACCGTCGGTGCGCGCGTGCCTTACGGCTACGCGGCCCTCTTCGGCGAGCTTGTGCACCACCTTCACCATCTCGCGGCGGCGCTCCTCGTTCATGGGCGGAACCGGAACCCGGATCACAGCTCCCTGATTCGATGGCTCGAGGCCGAGGTCTGATTCGCGAATCGCCTTCTCGATTACCTTGGCCTGACCCTTGTCGTAAGGCGTGACGATGAGCAGGCGCGGCTCGGGCGAACTCACCGAGGCCACCTGGTTCAGCATCATCTGCTGCCCGTACACCTCCACGCGCACGGTATCCAGCAACTGCCCGCTGGCCTTTCCGGTTCGGATGCCCGAGAACTCGCGACGAGTGCTATCCACCGCCTTGTCCATGGCGGTGCGCACGTTATTCAGGATTTGAGAAGTGGAACTCATGGTTGTCAAATCACTGCACGAGGGTGCCTACGCGCTCACCTCTGATCGCGCTGGCGATTGCCCCGGGCTGGTTGATGTTGAGAACGATCAGGGGTAGCTGATTTTCCTTGCACAGCGTGATGGCGGTCTGGTCCATCACTGCAAGCTCCTTCACGATCGCATCGCGGTAGCTGATGGTCTCGTACAGCGTGGCCGACGGATCCTTGCGGGGATCGGCGGAATACACACCATCCACACCCGTTGCCTTGATGATCAGTTGCGCCTTCATCTGAATTGCACGAAGAACTGCTGCCGTATCAGTGCTAAAGTATGGATTTCCGGTGCCTGCCGCAAAGATCACCGTGCGTCCCTTCTCGAAGTGACGCAGCGCCCGACGACGAATATAGGGCTCGGCAAGTTCTTCCATGCGTATGGCGGTCATTGCACGCGTATCCACCCCGGCGCGCTCCAGCACGTCCTGCAGCGCCAGTGCGTTGATCACCGTGCCAAGCATTCCCATATAATCGGCAGACACGCGGTCCATGCCCAACCGGGAAATCTGCGACCCGCGTACGATATTGCCGCCACCGATAACGATTCCCACCTCGGCTCCGAGGCCAACCACGCTCTTTATCTCGGCGGCGAGCCGGGTGATGGTCTCGAAGTCGAGACCAAAACCCTTGTCACCAGCCAGGGCCTCCCCTGAAAGCTTGAGGAGTATGCGTCTGTAGACTAGCTCGGCCACTCTCGCCCTACTCGCCGAGCTGGAAGCGGACGAAGCGGCGAACCTGGATGTTCTCGCCCACCTTGGACGATGCCTCCTTGATGAGATCCGCTATCGTCTTCTTCGGCTCACGCACCCACGGCTGGGAGAGGAGCGCCACTTCCTTGTAGAACGACTCTACCTTGCCCTCGACCATCTTCTGGATGATCGCGTCCGGCTTGCCGCTCTGGCGAGCCTGGTCTTCAGCGATGCGGCGCTCCTTCTCTACAGCGTCAGCCGGGATGGAATCCTTGTCCACGCCCAGGGGGGCAGCTGCAGCGATGTGCTCGGCGATGGTGCGTACGAGCTGCTGGAAGTCATCCGTGCGAGCTACGAAATCCGTTTCGCAGTTCAACTCGACGATTACGCCGAGCTTGCCGTTGTGGTGGATATAGCTGCCGATCATGCCTTCGGAGGTGGCGCGGCCGGTGCGGCTCTCCGCCTTTGCGATTCCCTTCTTTCGAAGGTACTCAACGGCCTTCTCCACGTCGCCGTCATTGGCCTCGAGAGCCTTCTTGCAATCCATCATTCCGGCGCCGGTGCGGCGACGGAGTTCCTGAACGTCTTTTGCGGTGAAAGTTGTAGCAGCCATTAGCTGAATCCTCGTTTCATGGAAACGCCGCCGGTTGTAGCCGGCGGCGTTGACAAGTGTACTAGTAGGGGCGGAAGGACACTACCCGCCACCTGAAACCTGCGCCTCGGCGTGCGAATCGCCGGAGCCGGTTCACGCGCCTTCGCCCTGGCTGGCTTCGGCGGGAGCGGCCGGCTCTGCTGCTGCCGGAGCCGGAGCGGCTGAACCGGCGGCCGAGTCAGCTGCTGCACCTTCGGCGCTAGCGGCATCGGGGCCCTTGAGCTGGGCGGCGATTGCCTCGGGACGGGCGCGACGACGGCGGGGCCGACGACGCTTGCGACCATCCTCTGAAGACTCGGGCTCAGCGCCACGGTCCGAGCTGTAGGTGTAGGACTCGACCTCTTCGGACTCGTCACGCACCGGAGCCTCACGACGTGCCTCGGAGATGGTGTCCGCCAGGGCACGGGTCATCAGCTCGACCGACCGGATTGCGTCATCGTTGCCCGCGATAGGCACGGTGATCAGGTCCGGATCTGCGTTGGTATCGGTGATTGCGATGATCGGAATGCCAAGCTTGTTGGCTTCGTTTACCGCAATACGCTCCTTCTTGGAATCCACGACGAACATGAGGCCTGGCAGGCGCGTCATGTTGCGAAGGCCGGAGAGGTTCTTCTCCAGCTTCTCGCGCTCGCGCGACAGAAGCAGCTGCTCCTTCTTGGTGTAGTTGGAGAACTCACCGCCCTCTTCGGAACCGGCAGCGAGCTCCTTCATCTTGCGGAGCTGCTTCTTCACGGTACCGAAGTTCGTGAGCAGGCCTCCGAGCCAGCGCTCGGTGACGTGCATGGCGCCGGCGCGCTCTGCCTCTTCGCGAACGATGGCAGACACCTGACGCTTGGTGCAGACGAAGAGGACCTGCTCGCCACGAACGACTACTTCGCGCGCAAGCTGCTGAGCAGCCTCGAGCTGACGCAGCGTCTTCTGCAGGTCAATGATGTGGATTCCGTTGCGCTCGGCAAAGATGAAGCGGCGCATCTTGGGGTTCCAGCGACGGGTCTGGTGCCCGAAGTGTACCCCGGCCTTGAGGAGATCCTCGATTGCGGGTAGGGTCATTGCTCTTTACAAAAGGTTGGTTGAAAATCCTCCGCTTCCTTCGCTGCCTTGCCCACCGGCATGGCCGGACCCGGGCAATGACTCCGGAAGCGTGTGTGGTTTCGGTTGGGCATCCCGCGGGAGCGGTGCAGGAATCGCCATTGGCGACGCTGCCTGCTCCTGCGGGGGATGCGCCAATCCGTTTAGCGCTTCGAGAACTGGAAGCGCTTGCGGGCCTTCGGACGGCCCGGCTTCTTGCGCTCCACTGCACGCGCATCACGCGTGAGCAGTCCGAGCTCGCGAAGCCTTACGCGGTACGACTCGTCGCCGGCGACCAGTGCACGCGCGACAGCCAGGCGAAGGGCACCGGCCTGGCCGGAAGCACCGCCACCCGTCAGGTTCGCCTTCACGTCGAAGCTGCCGAGGGTATCAGTAGCCGCGAACGGCTGCTGAATCATGGAGACGAGTGTGGGACGCGGGAAGTAGTCGCCGAGGGTACGGCCGTTCACTTCCCACTTGCCCGAACCGGGCTTGAGATAAACGCGGCAAACGGCCTCCTTGCGGCGACCGACAGCGTGCAGAGTCTGGGAGTCTGCCATTACCTGGCCTCGAGGGAGCTGAAGGTCAACGGCTGCGGCTGCTGGGCAGCATGGGGATGCTCGGAGCCGGCGTAAACGCGCAGCTTGCGACGGAGCGTCTGGCGGGCAAGGCTGGTCTTGGGCAGCATGCCGTAGACAGCCTTTTCGATCACGCGCTCCGGATGCTTGGCGAGCATGGTGCGGAAGGGCGTGAAGCGCTCGTGTCCCATGTAGCCGGTGTGACGGAAGTACTGCTTCTGATCCGCCTTGCGACCGGTGACGCGAACCTTGTCCGCATTGATGACGATGACATTGTCACCGGTATCCATATGCGGGGTGTAGATGGGCTTGTGCTTGCCGCGAATGACCTTGGCGATCTCGGCTGCGAGGCGGCCGAGCACCATGCCATCGGCATCCACCACGAACCAGCTGTGGCTGATGTCGGTGGGCTTGGCGCTGAACGTTTTCATGAGGTAGGAATCGAACTAATGGGTCCTTCGCCTCACCGGTGCGGGTTGCAACCCGGGTCTCGGCCGCCATTCAAGGCAGTTTTTGGACAGACTCGTAACGTACGCGAGGCTTTGGGAAGTGTCAACGGGAGCAGCCGGGCTACTCCAACTCCACCAGCGCAGCCCCTTTCTCCACCGCCTGGCCAGCCTCCACCAGTACGCGAGACACCGTCCCACCCGTCGTGGCCCTGAGTTCGTTCTCCATCTTCATCGCTTCCATCACCACCAGTCCCTGCCCCGCCTCCACCACCGCGCCCACCTCCACGTTCACGCGCACGATCATTCCGGGCATGGGAGCAACCAGAGGCTTCGGCCCTGCGGCCGCAGCAGATTGCTGCACCATGTCCTGGATGGCGCGTCGTCGCTCGTCCAGGGCCTCCACCTCGAATCGCCAGCCATCGAGGGAGATGGCGTAGCGGCCGCGCCCCGGAAGTCGCCGTACCGCTGCGCGATGCGCCAGTCCATTCGCATCGAGCCGGTACGTAGGAGTACCGGGAACGGCTGTGAGGTCAGCCTCCAGTGGTGCTCCGTCCACCAGCACCGAATTGTCGGAGAGTTCCACCTCCAGACGCCGCCCATCGACCTCCACCAGGTACTTCATTCGCTGCTTGCCTCCTGAACGAACTCGCACACGACTTCCACGTGCGACGTCTGCGGGAACATGTCAAATGCGCGAACCGACGCCACCTGCCACCCCGGCAGGCGGGTGACATCCCTTGCAAGGGTTGCAGGATTGCAGCTCACGTAGATCAGGTGTGACGGTCTGGGCTTGCCGGCAGCGAGAAGTTCCGTGACGCGCGCGTGCAGGCCGGCACGTGGCGGGTTCACGATCACGAGATCTGCGGGCAGAGCGTCTGGAAGGGCGCGTTCAACCGAAGCGGCAATGGAGAGCGAGGGAGGCGGCAGTGTTTGCGCGGCGAACGCTGCCGCTGCAGGGTCGCGTTCGATCGCGGTAACTCGAACCCCGGCAGCAGCCAGTCTGCTGGCATACGCTCCGGTGCCCGAGTAGGCGTCTACAGCCGTGCGCGGCTGCCTGGCGAGCGCAAGGTTCAGTACGTGCGAGCGCACGGCCTCGGCAACCGACGGGTTGACCTGCACGAAAGACGCGCCCGGCTCCAGGTCCAGTGTGTCGCCAGGCATGTCCGCCACCACGTCTGCCGGCCGGCCGCGCAGCAGCTCCGGTGCGCCATCCTCGCCTGCCCACCACAGTTCCGCCACCTCAGGTACGGCATCGGCAAAATCGCCTGCGGCCTCCCAGCTTTCGCCACCCTGAACCACCAGTGCGACGCCTTCGCTCGTGAGGCGTGCAGCCACACGCAGTGACTTCGCCTCGGGCAGCAGATCACCAGCCCTGAGAACCGCACCCCACGCCTCCAGCAACCCCTCGCTCGAGATGGGGCAGTCGGCCAACGGAAATACCACGGAAGGATTGTCGAACGGATGGAGACCCGCAATCCAGCGTGAATCGGCCGGCGCGAGCGCGTCGTGAGGCATCTCTTCCCCCGCGACGCGCTCTCTCAGAGCGAGAGTAAGCTTTGCCCTGTAACGCCACTGCTCCGGGCTTGGCTCAACCGGAGGAACGTCAACCGCACGCTTGCCGATACGAAGGAATGCATCCTCCACGATCCGGCGCTTCGCATCCAGCTGTGCCGGATAATCCATGTGCTGCAACTGGCACCCGCCACACGAATCCCGCTCATAGTGCTCACATGGCGGATCTACCCTCGCGGGCGACGCCACCTCGAGTTTCGTGAGGCGCCCGCGCGCGAATGACCTGCCCACGGCAGCGGTTGCCACACCCTCGTCGCCGGGTGCAGTCCTTGGCAGGAACACAACCAGACCTCCAGCGCGCGCAACCCCATCGCCGCCGGCCGCAATCGACTCCACGGCAACCCTTAGCTCGCGAACCTCAGCCGGGGATGCTTCATGGCCGGTTGTACGGCGCTCACCTCGCCTCACCGTCTCAGCCCTTCCGCCCGAGCAACACGTTGCCATGCAGACTCCGCCTGCCGCACTGCCGCACCTGCAGGCGATCCTCCATTTGCGCGAGCACGATCTGCGTCGGCAAGGAGTGCAGCGACAACCGCAGCAAGCCGAACCTGCTCCTCCGGTGCGCGAGCACCGGTAATCGCCTCCAGGTTCTGCTCCAGCCACTGGATGGTAACGTTGCCTGCACGATAGTCCGGATGCTCCATGACGCGAAGGTGGAAGTCGCGTGACGTCTCGACTCCGGACACGGTGAGTTCGTGCAGGGCACGACACATCCGCTCGATGGCGTCCTCGCGTGTGGCAGCGTGCACGATGAGCTTCGCGAGCATCGGATCGTAGTACAGCCCAACCTCGCTCCCCGCGATGATGCCACCGTCCCATCGAACACCAGGACCGCCGGGAACCTGCAGGAACTCGATCCGGCCAGTGGATGGCAGGAACCCGTTGGACGGATCCTCGCTCGTTATGCGGCATTCGATGGCCCAGCCACGTGGCTGGATCTCCTCCTGCCGGAACGGAAGCTGCTCGCCTGCCGCGATCCGGAGCTGCCACTGCACCAGGTCGATTCCGGTGACGAGTTCCGTCACGGGGTGCTCTACCTGGATGCGCGTGTTCATCTCGAGGAAATAAAAATTGCCCTTCGCGTCGAGCAGGAACTCACACGTGCCGGCATTCACATACCCAACCGCTCGTGCGGCTGCCACGGCAGTCTCACCCATGCGCGTGCGAAGCTCCGCGTTCACGGCGATACTCGGCGCTTCCTCGATCATCTTCTGGTGGCGCCGCTGGATGGAGCACTCCCGCTCACCAAGATGGAGAACGTTGCCATGCTGGTCCGCAAGCACCTGGATCTCAACGTGGCGCGGGCCCTCGATGTACTTCTCCACGTAAACCGCGTCATCACCAAAGGCATTGAGCGCCTCACGACGCGCCGACTCGAGCGCCGTGGAGAGTTCCCCCTGCTCCCTCACGATGCGCATACCCTTTCCGCCACCGCCCGCCGCAGCCTTGAGCAGAACGGGATAGCCGTACTGATCTGCAATGGCGGCCGCTTCCTCCGCATCACGCAGCGCCTCCTGCGTACCCGGAACAACCGGCACACCAGCAGCAGTCACGAGGTGCCTTGCCGCAGTCTTGCTGCCCATTCCCTCGATGGCTTCAGCCGACGGACCAATCCAGGTGAGACCGGCATCGCGCACCGCCCGGGCGAACCATGCACGCTCTGCCAGGAAGCCATAACCCGGGTGAATTGCCTCCGCGCCTGACGCCTTCGCCGCCTCGATTATCCGCTCGCCAACCAGATAGCTCTCCGATGCCGGCGAAGCTCCAATGTGCACTGCGGCGTCCGCTTCGTGCACATGTGGGGCGTTCGCGTCTGCATCGCTGTAAACCGCGATGGACTTCACGCCAAGTTCACGACATGCGCGTACGATGCGCAGCGCAATCTCGCCGCGGTTGGCAATTAGAATGGAACGGAACATTCGGGGATGCGTCGATCGTGAGTCGTCAGTCATCAGTATGAGTCATCGGTGACTGCCGCTGCCAGCTTCCAGGGCAGCACCGAACGAGAACATGAATCCACGGCAATTGCCCGCAGTCGACAGAGGTCGCCGTTACCGACGATTGCCGACTGACTACTGGTGACTGCCTCACAACGGCATCGTGCCGTGCTTCTTGCGCGGATTGCTGTCCCGCTTGCCCTGGAGCGATTCCAGTGCACTGATCAGCCTCGGGCGCGTTTCGCGCGGATCAATCACGTCATCCAGATAGCCGCGTCCGGCCGCGATGTAAGGGTGCGCAAAGCGCTCGCGATATTCCTCGATCTTCGCATCGGTTGCAGCCACCGGATCGTCCGACGCAGCAATCTCCTTGCGATACAGGATCTCCACGGCGCCCTTCGGACCCATGACTGCAATCTCCGCGCTCGGCCACGCAACATTATAGTCGCCGCGAATGTGTTTGGAGCTCATCACGTCGTAGGCGCCGCCGTACGCCTTGCGCGTTATCACGGTGAGCTTGGGGACAGTGGCTTCGCAGTATGCATAGAGAAGCTTTGCACCATGCTTGATGATCCCTCCGTGCTCCTGTCCTACGCCGGGCAGAAATCCGGGAACGTCTTCCAGGGTCACGATCGGAATGTTGAACGCATCGCAGAACCTTATGAACCGCGCTGCCTTCACCGACGCTCCAATGTCCAGCACCCCCGCCAGTACCGCGGGCTGATTGGCAACGATACCAACACTGTATCCGCCGAGGTGCGCGAAGCCGCAGATGATGTTGGCGGCGAAGCCTGCCTGCACCTCGTACAGTTCGCCGTCGTCAACGATGCGCCTTATGACATCATGCATGTCGTAAGGCTTGTTCGGGTTCTCGGGGATTATGCTGAGCAGTTCTTCGTCGCTGCGATCATGCGGGTCCGTGCCGGCGCCGCGCGGGGCGTCGTCCAGGTTGTTCGACGGGATGTATCTGAACAGCTCGCGGATTGCCGTGAGGCACTCGACTTCCGAGTCGTGCGTGAAGTGCGCAACGCCCGAAGTGGAGGCGTGGGTGTCTGCGCCGCCGAGTTCCTCCATCGTTACGTCTTCGTGCGTCACGGTCTTCACCACGTTAGGCCCCGTGACGAACATGTAGGACGTACCGCGCACCATGTAGATGAAGTCCGTGATTGCCGGCGAGTATACCGCGCCGCCGGCACAGGGGCCGAGTATCGCCGAAATCTGCGGCACCACACCGGAAGCCAGCGTGTTGCGCAGGAAAATGTCGGCATATCCGCCAAGCGACACGACACCTTCCTGGATTCTCGCTCCACCCGAGTCGTTCAGGCCGATCACGGGGGCTCCGTTGCGCACGGCGAGGTCCATAACCTTGACGATTCTCGCGGCGTGGGCTTCGGACAGCGATCCACCGAACACGGTGAAGTCCTGCGAGAACACATATACCAGCCGGCCGTTCACCCGACCGTAGCCGGTAACCACCCCATCGCCGTAGATGGGGTCCGCTCCGTTCTCCACGCTTCGTGCAGTGACAAACCGGTCGATCTCAACCAGGCTTCCCTCGTCCAGCAGGATCTCCAGCCTCTCCCGGGCGGAGAGCTTCCCTTTCGCATGCTGCGCCTCGAGCCTTGCCTGCCCTCCACCGAGTTCCGACTCGGCACGGCGGCGCTCCAGAAGCGCGAGATTATCGGCCATAGACATGGCGACAAGCTAGCCGGAGCAACCGGAACGATGAAGGGTGCGGAGCGTGCTGGCGCCCATGCAGCCTCGAACCATGGTGCTGCCGTTGCGTTCGCTGACCCGCAGGTACGGACCGGCACGGCGATGATTGCAGAAAGCAGAAGGCCCCCGGTTCCAGCTGGAACCGGGGGCCTTCTGCATAACGCGGGGGAACTCAGGCGCTCTCGCCGTCGCTGCCCTCGGTGTCAGGCGCTGCTTCTGCAACCGCTTCGTCCGCAGCTTCCGTGTCCATTGCGGAAACGTCAGCCGGGGTGCTCGCCGGGCTCATGTGATCTTCCTCATCGCTCATGATCACGGTGGAGCCACCCTCCGGACGAGGAGGCTGATCTTCCGGAATTCCGGTTACGGCCAGCACGATGCGGCGGTGGATGGGATCAACTTCCATCACCTTCACATCCAGGCGCATGCCTTCCCAGGCAACGTCTGCAGGGTTGTTCGTGATCTCGCCGGCAATCGCAAGCTGGCTGACAGGCACGAAGCCCTCGATGTCGTTGCCCATGTCGACAACCACACCCTTGTCCATCAGGCGAACGATGCTGGCGCCTTCGGTCTCGAGACCAACCGGATAGGTCTCACCGATACGGAGCCATGGATCCTCCTCTGCCTGCTTGAGGCCGAGGCTGATGCGCTTGTTCTCCGCGTCGATGTTGAGGATGACCACGTCCACCGTATCGCCCTTCTTCACAACCTCCGACGGGTGCTGAACGCGCTTGGTCCAGGACATGTCGGAGATGTGGATGAGCCCGTCGATACCCGGCTCGATCTCCACGAAGGCGCCGAAGCTCGTGAGGTTGCGCACCTTGCCGCTGATGCGGGTTCCCACGGGGTACTTGAGAGGAAGCACCATCCACGGATCCTGCTCCGTCTGCTTCATACCAAGCGAGATTTTCTCCTCCTCCGGATCCACCTTCAGCACCACTGCCTCGATCGTCTCACCGATGGAGACAAGCTTTGACGGGTGCCTCACGTTGCGCGTCCAGCTCATTTCGCTGATGTGCACCAGGCCTTCGATGCCAGGCTGGAGCTCGATGAACGCACCGTAGTTCGTGATGGACACAACCTTTCCGGTGACACGCGTACCGACCGGGAAGCGATCTGCGACATCCTTCCACGGATACGGCTGCAGCTGCTTGAGTCCGAGCGAGATGCGCTCGCGATCCCAGTCAATGTCGAGAACCTTGACCTCGAGCTCCTGCCCGATCTGCACCATCTCGCTCGGATGCGAAATTCGGCCCCATGACATGTCGGTGATGTGGAGCAGTCCGTCCACGCCGCCGAGGTCGATGAATGCACCGAAGTCCGTGATGTTCTTCACGACGCCC
>DATGOL010000030.1:0-83142 GCA_035306065.1 Gemmatimonadales bacterium
GCCCCTGTAGCTCAGTCGGATAGAGCAGCGGTTTCCTAAACCGTTGGCCGGGTGTTCGAGTCACCCCAGGGGCGCTTCCATAACTCTTCCCGTCCCACAGACGGATGAGCCTCCTGAACAGCATCGCTAGTACCGCCAACCCGGAGCTACCTGTGCCCTGGAAGCTGATCATTCTCGTCTTCCTGGCCGCAATGTTCGTCGTGGCTCTCGGGCCGCTCGCGATCTACGTAGTCGGGGCACTCCTGGTAGTTGTCATCCTCGGCCTCACCATCACGCTTACCATTACCGGACTCTACTCCGCTCGACAGGCGGCAAAGGCCTCCGGTGACGGGCCGAAAGCGGGTTCCGGGAACCAGCATATCGTCACACCGTCGCAGTCTGAAGCACACTCATCACCACCCTAACGCATACCTGATTTCATGTCAGCCAGAACCACGCGCAGCGCCGGCAATGAACCGTCCGAAACACTCTCCGAGTGGTTCCTGCTGCACGGAAAGAGTCTCGCAATCGGTGCTATTGTCATCGCAGTCGCCGCTGGTGGCTTCTACGCCTACAGGCAGTCCACCGAAGCCACCAATCGCAGCGCTGAGCAGGCTCTCTATTCGGCTCAGACGTCCTTCGCGAGCGGCAACGTTCAGCTCGCCCAGACAGACCTCGGCCAGGTCATCGACCGATACCAGGGAACGTCCGCTGCCACGCAGGCCGCAATGCTGCTGGCTCAGACCTACTACGACAATTCGCAGTGGGATGAGGGGCTCACCGCGCTCCGCCGTGTTGAGGGTAGTGCGGGCTCGGACTTCAATGCAGCAGTCAAGGGCCTGATCGGTACGGGGCTCGAAGGGAAGGGCGACTTCGCCGCTGCCGCCCAGTCGTACCTGGCCGCAGCCAGTGCCGCGCGCTTTGACCTGGATGCCGACAGCTACCGCGCCGACGCAGCCCGTGCCTACACGAGCGGAGGAAGTACGGCCGAGGCAGTGCGGATCTGGGAGGAACTGGCGGCGTCCTCCGAATCGCCGCACGCTCCCGAGGCGCGAGTACGCCTGGGCGAGCTGACGGCCACTCCCGTGGGCGGCTGAGCGGTCGGAATCGGCGGTCGCATCACAACGTTCACGGCATCCACGCCGCCGGATGACTGTCAGCCGCCGGCTAAACGTCAGGCAGCAGGCGGACAGGCTGGCTGAGCCAGAAGCTTTTCGAATGACGGAACCACCTGGCCCCGTGCGACTTTGCTCGGGGCTTTTTCGTTTTCAGGAAGTCACACCCGCAAATCTGCCGGCTGCACGCCAGGCACCACAGAAATGACGAAGCACACGGAAGAGCAGGGGAGCACCCTGCTCGAGCGGCTCGAGGAACTGGAACGCGACGCAGCTCCGCTCGAGCCGTCGCCTGAGGCCAGGCGGGAGGCACTCGGTGCCGTGGCGGAGTACGCCCACGCCTTTCTCGACACGCTGCCCGACCGCAAGGCCTACGATACGAGCGGTACTGGCGAGGAGCTGGCCCGGCACGCCATTCGAGAGGCCGGGTACCCCATGGAAGACATCCTGCGCGTGTTCGGACAGCAGGTGGTGAACCCAGGCAGCAGCGTGGCGTCAGGCACCCACCTCGCATACATCCCGGGCGGTGGCCTCTACCACTCCGCACTCGGCGACTTCCTTGCCGCGATAACCAACAAGTACTCGGGAATATTCTTCACCGGGCCCGGCCCCGTTCGCATGGAGCAGCAGATGGTGCGCTGGACAGCGGATATGGTGGGGTATCCGCAGTCTGCCGGCGGGCATACTGCATCCGGCGGAAGCCTGGCGAACCTGGCGGCGATAACCGCAGCGCGCGACGCGCACGGTTTGCGGAGCGCTGAGTTCGCGAATGCCGTGGTGTACATGACCGAGCAGGCGCATCACTCGATCGACAAGGCGCTCCGCATCGCGGGCATGGAAGACACGCAGGTTCGGCGCATCCCCGTGGACGCCAGGTCTCGAATGGATGCGGCCCGGCTGGCCGCCGTGGTCGCTGCGGACCGGCAAGCAGGACTCCGGCCGTGGCTCGTGGTTGCGAGCGCCGGGACAACGGACACCGGTGCCATCGACCCGCTTGATGCTATCGCGGACGTGGCAGAAGCCGCAGGCTGCTGGCTCCACGTGGACGCTGCATACGGCGGCTTCTTCATGCTCACCGCCGAAGGCCGGGCTGCCTTGCGCGGGATAGAACGTTCTGACTCCACCATCCTGGACCCGCACAAAAGTCTCTTCCTGCCATGGGGCAGCGGGATGGTACTGGTGCGAGACGTGACCGCCCTTGTGCGAGCGAATCGCTATGCGGGGCACTACATGCAGGACTCCGTGCGAAATACCGCGGAACTGTCGCCGGCAGAGGTGTCGCCGGAGCTATCGCGGCCGTTCCGGGCACTTCGGATGTGGCTGCCGTTGATGGTCCTGGGTACCGCACCATTCCGTGCCGCCCTCGAGGAGAAGCTACTCCTTACTCGCTATTTCCACCGCGAAGTGCAGACGCTCGGTTTCCAGGTTGGACCTGAGCCGGATCTCACAGTGGCAACCTTCCGATGGGCGCCGGATGGAACGGGCGAAGTGGAGGCTGACCTGATGAACGAGAGCCTCGTAGAGGCCATCCGCCGAGATGGCAGGGTGTTCATGACGTCCACTCGTGTGAACGATCGGTTCATGATCCGGATGGCGTTGCTGAATCACCGAACCCATAAACGCGATGTGGACCTGGCGTTACGGGTGCTGGCGGAACTCAAGGCGCAGCCAGGCTGGTAAGCCGAGGGAAAGTGTGCAGGCGGCTGTCGCTGTGTGGCTGGATGCGTACACTGTCGCGACAGTGGCTACTGGCGCTATGGTGTCGTGGTGTCGCCATGCTGCGGGCATGCCTTGAGCTTAGGTGGGACGCACTGGCTCGCTGGTGCGGGTCCGCCAGCCAGGCGGCGCCAGTCCTCGGTGCCAGTCCGCGGTGCCAGCGTTTGCTGCTACAAGTGCAGAAAGCCGTCGTAATCGACTGCTTCGAGGGAGGATCTGCGCCTCAGGCGTGTGGCGATGTGGCCGGGTCTGCCACTGGTACGCGTGTCAGCGCCTGGGCTAAGGCAGGCGGGTGGCTGAAGGAGCGAGCTGAGGTGTGCGAGCCTTGGCTTGCCTGAATGTCGTATAATATAGGTTATGTAAACTACGGTACGTGGATAACTGTGGGAAAGCGCCAACCCGCTTCCCACTTGCTTCCCTAACTCTTTGTAGTTGTTGTACTTGGGAGTTATCCACTCGCAGAATTGGCATCTGGTGCCGCCACGCTCGCCTGTATGTTCACAGCGCGACGCTCCGCTCCGGAATGGCGTCCTCAAGTCACTTACGGAAGCTCAGGCCGGAACCCTTCCGCCTGATAGCCACCATACGGCAGCCGCCCTATGTATGCGCCCTGGCAGCCTCGAAGTGGCCCCTGTACCACGCACCTGATTCAGTACTCGACAGGCCAGCCAGTAACCGGCGTACTTCCAACGGCTTACAGCCCGCGACTAAAGCGTAGGCTCAGACCTCAGGCTTCCCCGATTTCACCCCTGAACACTATCCGCGCAGATCCACGTAAACTTGGCCGCCAATCACCTTCCGACACTCTCCCAGCTGTAGCCGTCAACACCATCCCGCTCCGAGTCCACAGCGAAACCGGCCTAGCATCCACCTCTCCCCACAACTCCAGCAGGATCGCAGACGCAGTGGCGCCCGTTCCACACGCCAGCGTCTCCGCCTCCACACCGCGCTCATACGTCCGGATCCGCCAGACACCGTCCGCGTCACGTGCCACGAAGTTCGCATTCGCTCCGGCGGCCAACGATGGATCGTGCCTCAATTCCGAGCCGCGCAACGCAACGTCCACGTCTTCGACGCTGTCGCACAGCACCACCAGGTGCGGCACACCCACGAGCGCAAATCCCACTCGGCGCTCACCTGCCTGCAGGTGCACACGGAAATCCGGAATCACTTCCCTCACGGCCGCCAGATCCACTTCAGGCTCGCCCTTTACCAGGCGGCTGGAAACAACCCCACTGTCCGTTTCAAAGCGCATCCCCTCGGCCGGAGCCAGGCCCATGTGTACCGCGAGCCTGGTACTGCACAGTGCGGCGTTGCCGCACATCTCACCACGCGAGCCATCGGCGTTGAAGTAGATCATCCGAAAGTGATTTCGCTCCCACTCCCCTGCCCCCCGCTCCGGCGAGTCGTCAGGCGCAGTGAGCAGAACCACCCCGTCCGCGCCCACACCCGTGCCACGGGCACAGAGCCGGCGAACCATCTCTGGGGATTCCAGTATCACGGCTCCGGCGGCGTCTCCCATCACGTTGAACACCACGAAGTCGTTCCCCGAGCCCGACAGCTTCCAGAACTCCGTGCCCGACAATACCGGCATGCTCATAGCCGGCCGGTTATCGACTGCCACCTGAGACGCCACACCATCCACACCGCTTCCCGAATGATCTTCTTAGACATCTTGGACTCACCTTCGGTACGGTCCACGAACACGATCGGGAGCTCCTTCAGCTTGAAGCCGAGCTTCCACGCTCGAAAGCTCATCTCTATCTGGAAGGCGTAACCGTTTGACCGAACACGTTCAAGATCAATCGCTTCGAGTACGCGCCTGCGAAAGCACTTGAAGCCACCAGTAGCATCGAAAAGTGGCAACCCGGTTACGGCCCTCGCATAAATGTTAGCCGAGTAGCTGAGGATGAGGCGTGCAATCGGCCAGTTCACCACCGTCACCTTGCCGTTCTGATAACGGGAGCCGAGTACGAGGTCCGCTTCCTCTACGGCCTCCAGGAACTGCGGCAGGTGCGCCGGGTCATGCGAGAAATCCGCGTCCATCTCGAAGATGAAGTCGTAGCCGCGCTCCAACGCCCATTTGAAGCCTGTGAGGTACGCGGTGCCCAGCCCAAGCTTGGACGGACGGTGGATCACGTGCACACGCTTCTCCGTCTCCATTATCTCGTCGACTATCGCACCCGTACCGTCCGGAGACCCGTCGTCCACCACCAGTATCTCCAGCCGCTCATCCTGCTCCAGAATTCGCTCCGCAAGGCGTGCGATGTTCTCGCGCTCGTTGTAGGTGGGAACGATTACCAGTGCCCGCTCAGCCACGCGAGACCCTCCGGTCCAGGACGGCTCCTCCGAGGAGCAGCGCAGCGGAAATGAACATCGCGAGTAGTGTGATGAGCTTTCCTCTTTCGTACGGCGCGCTCTCGAAGCGCAGTGACACTGTTTGCGCGCCGGCCTGCAGGGGCACGCCGATCAGCGTGTAATCCGTTCTCCACACGTCTGCCTCACTTCCATCCACTTCTGCCTTCCATCCCGGGTAGTAGTTCTCGGACACCACCAGTGCCGACCCCTCCGGCGCGGGCTCCGACAGCTGCACGTCAATCCTGCCGGGTTCGTAGACGCTCACCGTCGCCTGCATATCCAGGGACGCAGGCGCGACGCTTAGCTCCACACTCTCCACCGTAGCCGAGTCAGTCATGAGCGCCACGGAGTGAACATCGAATCTCGGGTCGAGGACGGTGTTCAGCACTGCGTCATCTGATGCGGTCACGATTGCCGGTGCAACCCACGCGGCGGGGTTGTCGCCCGGCATCCGGTACAGGTGAAGTTCATTTCCCAGGTGATCCTCCGCCGGTCCCGCCACGTGAAGAGCTCCGTCAAGTGGCTCCTCGGCCACATCCGTCAGGAAGTACCGAACGTTGTACAGCGCCCACACGTTCGGGTTCACCAGTCCGGACCCGGCCTGCCCTCCGTTGAGCACATCCTGGAATCGACCGAGCTCGTTGCCATGATACCCGATGAACTGGCGGATTTCGTGCGCCATCAGCCCGTCGTATGCGCCCCGGAAGCCCAGGTACGGCCCTCGCACCGTTGTCGGCGACAGACCGATGGGCAGCACGCGGCCGGGTTCGGGCTGCTCGTTCAGGTAGTCCGTTATGGCATTGTCCGCAAACACTACGTCTGCGCCCGGCAGGAATTTCCAGTAGTGCCGCTCGACGCTCCACAGATCCACTGTGAGGAGCACTGCCACCGCCGCGAGCATGGCATGGCCCCTGATACGCCCCTTCGCTGCCGCCAGGGCGAGCGCCGCGATTGCAACGATGAATGCCGCACTCCGCCACGCACCAGCCATCACTTCGCTGGCATTCGCAAATACGCCCTCTTCCCTTCCCGGCAACGCCACGGTCAAGCCAAGTGACGTGAACGCACCTGTAACGCCGGCCAGTACCACGAGCACGGCGAACGCAGCCCAGCCTCCTGCATAACGAACGGAGACGTCGCCTCTCGTGATGCGCTGCGTGCCGAATGCCGCAAACACGGCCACCGCGAAAGACGTCACGTAATAGATCGTACTCGGCGCCCTGAAGAACTTCGTGCCGGGCACGATCGCGTAGACAATATGATAGAACGGCGTGAAGCCGCCTAACGCCCACAGCGCGCTGACGATGAATACGCCTGCCCAGAACCACTGCTCGCTGCGCGATGGCGCTGAACCTCGCATCAGGCCCAACCCGGCCAGGAACAGCACCACCACTCCCAGGTACTCGCTGTGAAAGTGGATGCCGTTACGTCCCCAGTAGTGCTCGAGGATACCGGTGAATTGTGGCAACCAGCTGTTGACCAGCAGCTCTTCCACCGGCATCGAGTACGACGTCGCGTGCTCCCAGCCGGTACCGCCTGCGCGCGGCGACCAGGGCACATACTCCATCACCGGCAGGTACTGAATGGCACCGATCAACCCGCCCAGCGCAATTGCCGCAAGGCTGTAGCCCAGCCGGCGCAATGCCACCGAACGTTCAACGGCACCCACCTCCGGCTTCGTGAACGTGAGGTACAGGGCGTAGAAACCGCCGCACAGCAGCATGTACTGGAGCAGCTGCGGATGCGGACTGAGCACTCCGAGCCCCACGACTATCGCGATTGCACCCCAGGCCCAGCGACGGCTGTCGCGAAGTCCGGCATGAAGCACCAGCAGGAACAGAGGAAGCAGCGTGCTTACGAACAGCTTTCCATCGTGTCCGGGCGACGCATACGACGCGATCTGCCCGCTCAGCATGTACGCCAGCCCGCCAACTATTCCACCTGCAAATCCAACCCCGATCCGCCGCAGGAACAGGTACGTGAAAAGCCCCGCAAGAAACTCGTGGATGATGAATCCCCACGTCATCGCCACATCCGTTGGCAATATCATGCGCAACAGGAACGTGGGATAGAAAATGTCACCGTGCATTCCTGCCACGTACGGCATGCCCCCGAACAGGTACGGGTTCCAGAGTGGGAAGCTGCCCGATTCCCTCAGCGATTCTGCGGCGAAGTGCCGGAAGGCATAGCCCGCGATGTACTGGTCGCTGTTCTGGTTCACCAGGAAGTCGCCGGCCAGAGCCGGATATCCGAGTGCCAGAGCGGCGAGCCCGAACACGAGCATTGCCCAGAACAGCGCAGCGCGTGGATCGGCCTGGGACGAACTCAGCGTATCGGACGCTTGCCTGGAGTCTTCAGGGAACACTGTCAGGTGGGATTCGGTGAGACGTGGAGCGCAGTGAGTCCACGGCCAGGAAGGTGGCTCCTGGAAGCACTTCCAGCCCCGTGAGCCAGATGCGCGACGCAATCGCGACCGCGGATGCTTCCACAGGCGTCGTGAGCCCCGCCCCGGTCAGGGCGGCTATCATCGCAACCTCCCTGACCACAAGGCCGCCCGGCGTTAGCAGGGCGAGGTAGCCCACGATGTACGAAGCGGTGAAAACTGCGATGTAGGCGAAGGATGCGCCAGTCACCGAGCCGAGCAGGCCGACTGTGAGCAGGCGGAATGCAATGCCATAGAGTGCCCAGCCTGCAAGGTGTCCTGCCACCAGGATCCAGAGTATTCGGAAGTCAATGGCCGGCAGCTCGAACTCCCTGCTCGTGAGGCGCCGCAGGACGCGGCTGAGCAGCGGAAGGAACCAGGGCAGCAAAAGCAGCGCAATGAAACCTGCCCCCGCCAGCAGTAGCGCAACTTCACTTGGCTGCAGGCCGCCGCTGGACGCTGCCGCACCGTCCGCTACCAGCGCCTGGTCGAGAAGCGAAGCGCCGGTAAGCACGGCCACCACCATGCCCGCGGCAATGTTCACGACGGTGTTGATGACCGCCGATCCCGTGGCAGCTACGGCAGACACTCCCTCGCGCCTGGCGAGAACCGCCATTGCACCAATCTGCCACACGCGACCCGGTACATAGCGGCCGAGCGATGATACGAACCAAACTCGTGCGGCAGGGATTACTGCAAGTTCCTGTTCCCAGGTTCGCAGGAGACGCCGCCACAGCTCCACGAGCAGCGCGTATGTGAGCAGTACCACGCCGCACGACGCCGCAATCATGCCCCACCGCGGACTCAGCTCGAGCGGCTGGGAACGAAGCTCGGACCATTGACCGGAAAGCAGGCTCCATGCAAGCCATAGCACGGCTGCAAGCGCCAGCAGTCGCGCGGCGCGAACTGCCCAGAATGGCAGCCGCCACCGCGGTGCGTCAGCCGAGTGCTCTGACACGTTCGTAGAGGTCGAGGTAGCGGGCTGTTGCGTTGGCAGGCGCATGCAGATCCATAGCTCGCGCGCGCCCGTTCCTGGCGCGCTCACGCGCGGCCTCCGGGTTGGCAAGAACTTCCCGCAGGGCATCGGTAAGTGCATCCACATTTCCCGGTGGCACGAGGGTTCCTGCCCGCCCGTTGTCCAGGGCGTCCACCAGTCCGCCCGACGCAAACGCTACTACCGGCGTGCCACACAGAACCGCTTCCACGGCCACCAGCCCCAGCCCCTCCTCGTGGGATGGTACCACGACTGCCGCTGCCTCACGATACAGCCGGGGAAGCTGTGCCGGAGGCCGTGAACCCAGAAAGCCGACGCGGGCCGCCACTCCAATGCGTGCTGCATGCGCCTCCAGGTTCGCGTGTTCCGGCCCGTCGCCAACTATGTGCAGGCGTATGTCCTCGGGCAGTCTTGCCAGTGCATCCAGCGCGAGATTGATCCCCTTCTGCTCCGTGAGCCGGCCAACGAAGAGCAGGGTGTTCGCTGACCGCGCCTCTCCCGGCTCGGGTGGACTGAAACGGCCGACCTCCACGGGCATGGGCAGGGTGAGAACGTTCACGTCAGGCGCCATGTGGCGGGCGACATTCGCCAGGTATTCGGACACTGCCGTCACCGCAGACGTTCTGCCGGCAACTCGCCGAAAGATGGCACGCGCCGGGGCGATACCGCGTGCGAGTCGTACATCACTGCCATGCAGCGTGACAACCAGCGGCAGTTGCAGCTGCCGCGCAGCGCGTACAGCACTCATGCCCGAAGGAAACCACCAGTGGGCATGTATGACATCCGGCTTCCAGCCGCGTGCCTCACGCATCAGTTCTCGCTTCCCCTCCGAGAGCATTCGCAGCAGCGACATCTTGCCGCGGAGAGATGCGCGAACTTCGGCAACCATCGCACCGGTATAGGCGAGAGTCTCATGCTCATCCGGTGCGTAGCGATATCGAATCACCGGTATTCCGTCCACGTTGGCACGATCCGCCAGGCCGTTGGCGTGAGGCGCTATCACGCGCACGTCAACGCCTGCATCCACCAGGCAAAGCGCAAGCAGGTGAAGGAACGAGCCGGGCACGTCGCCCGAATGTCGCGGGTATGCGTGCGTGAGGAAGAGCACGCGCATTGCGTGGCGGATTCCCGTCAGTCGCTGTCGCGAGTGCCCAGCTCTTCCATCCGCCGGCGCAGCTCGCGCATCTCGGACCTCTGCTGGGCCACCTGCTCGCCAAGCAGCCCCGCCGCAAAGAATACGCTGCCCAGAACCAGGCACGTCTGGATGAGCGTCCAGACCGCACGCGTTCCCTGACCGGTAACGAAAAGCCACACGAGTGCCGCCACTCCGGCAATGACGCCCAGGGCAAACAGTGCTGCTCCCAGCATTCCGAACAGAAGCAGCGGCTTCTTGCCGAACTTCAGCTCGAACCAGACTGCAAGCATGTCCAGCACGCCAACCGGTATGCGGCTGATTCCGAACTTGGACCTGCCGGCATGGCGCTCGTAAAGCGGTACCGGGATCTCGCTCACCGTAAAGCCCTCGGCCGCCGCAATTACGATCATGTAGCGGTGCCAGTCCGGACGAACCGGGAGAGCCTCCATGATCTCACGCCGGTAGGCCTTCACCGAGTTGAGATCCCGTACCGGAACTTTGAAGAGGCGGCGGCTGAGCGCGTTGTATATGCTCGAGACGAATGCCTTCTCGTAGTGGCCCTGCTTGTAGCCGGTAACCATGTGCGAATCGCCCGCCAGAATCGGCGCCACCAGCCGCGGAATGTCTTCCGGCTTGTACTGCAGGTCGGCGGGGTAGAAAACGAGCACTTCTCCGCGAGACGCCAGGTACCCGCTGCGGAGTGCCTCCGCAATTCCGCGTCGGGTGCGGTGGGTTACAACCCTCAGGAAATCGTACTTCCGCTTCAGTGTTTCGAGTACTTCGGGGGTGTCGTCAACGCTTCCGTCATCGATCACGACAACCTCGTACCTGGTGTTCGGATCGCTCGCGAACGCCAACGCCGCCTGTTCCATGAACAGCGGGAGGTTCTCGGATTCGTCCTTCGCAGGTACGAGTACGGACACGTCCAGTTTGCCTGCCTCACGCGGCAGGTTCGGTGTCTGCTTCAACACCTCCCGAACGCTCGCAGTCGTCATACGCGCTTTCTCATGCGTGCCGAGAGAACGCCAAGCTGATCACGGTACTTGGCGACTGTGCGTCGCGCGATGTTCACGCCGCTCTGCTTGAGGATGTTGACGATTGCCTGATCGGTGAGCGGATTGCGGGAATCCTCGTCCGCCACAAGCTTCTCGATCTGTGCCTTGATTCCCCGGGCAGACACGTCTTCCCCGCCGGTGGTGGAAAGACCTGAGCTGAAGAAGAACTTGAGCGGAAGCACACCGCGCGGCGTCTGCACGAACTTCTCGTTCGTCACGCGGCTAACGGTGGACTCGTGCATGTTGATCACCTCTGCAACCTCACGAAGCGTGAGCGGCTTGAGGTACTGAACTCCCTTCTCGAAAAATTCACGCTGACGATCAACGATGTAGTTCATGACCTTGAGCATGGTCTGCCTGCGCTGCTCGATTGCCTGGATCATCCAGTTGGCAGAATTCAGCTTGCTCGAAATGAACTCCTTGTTCTCGCCATCGAACTTCTTCTTGTCGCGTGCAATCTCCTGGTATGCCCGGCTCAGCTTCAGCCTGGGGAGGTTGCCGTCGTTCAGGAACACCCTGTACTCGCCGTCGATTTTTTCGACAACGAGATCCGGGATGATGTAGTTGTCACCTTCCGGGCTGAATCGCAGGCCGGGCTTGGGGTCCAGCTTTGCAATCTCGTCTGCCGCCGCCTGCACGTCCGTTGCATTGATGCCGAAACGCTTGGAGATCTCGCTCCAGCGGTGTGAGATCAGCTCGTCGAAGCAGTCCCTGACGAGCCGGAACGGAACTGACTGCTCGAGCCCTGCATCCTTCAGCTGAAGCATGAGGCATTCGCGCAGGTCGCGTGCACCAACTCCCGGCGGGTCGAGGCTCTGGACGGTGGAGAGCATGTCGAGAACTTCAGCTTCCGTGTACAGCGGCAGTTCGTCATCCGCATCGGGGTCTGCATCGTTCTCCGCTGCATGCTCGCGAATCACGTCGTTCACGCCCTCACGAATCTCATCCAGCGATGCGGCGAGGTAACCGTCTTCGTTGATGTTGCCAACGAACTCGTCTGCAAGGAGCATCTGGCGAGGCGACAGGTCGAGAAGCTGAACCTGTTCACGGAGGTGATCGCTCAGGTCACGTGAATCCACGGTAACGGGTTCATAGAACTCGCGTTCCTCGTGCTCCTCCGGAGGGGCGCCAGTATCGAAGCCGTCGAGCAGGATCTCCTCCCAGTCAATGGGATCGGATTCGTCATGCTGATCCTGTTCCTCGGCCTGGACTTCGATTTCTTCAGTGCTCTCTTCCTCTTCGTCCTCGTCGAGTTCCACGAGCTCGAGGAACGGGTTGTTGAGAAGCTCCTGCTTGAGGTGCTGCTGAAGGTCCAGCAGGGGCATGTAGAGCAGGTCCATGGCCTGGTAGAGCCTTGGATTGATCTTCAGCTCCTGCTTCAGCTGCGTCGTCTGATTCAGTCCTGCTCTCATGATGCAGCTCCGTTTCCAGTAGTGTTGCGCTCAACGAACCTGGAGCGCAGTCGTGCCGTAAGTGTCGGGCCCAGATAGATCTCGGCCACGGTGTCATCGAATATCAATTCACGCACCGTGCCTGACACCTTCACCTGGCCGTCGAACATGATGTATGCGCGGTCCACGATGTCCAGCGTCTGCTCCACGTTGTGATCGCTTATGAGCACCCCGATGCCACGATGGCGCAGCCCGGCAACGATGCTCTGGATGTCGTGCACTGCTATGGGATCGACACCGGCGAAGGGCTCGTCGAGCATCATGAACTTCGGCTCGGTAACGAGTGCCCGCGTGATCTCCAGCCTCCTGCGCTCTCCTCCCGAGAGTGAATAGGCGCGGCTGTTGCGCAGGTGCTTTATGCTCAGCTCATCCAGGAGCATCTCGAGTCGGGCGCTTCGCTCCTCAGACGTGAGGTCGAGCATCTCGAGGATCGCGAGAATATTCTCCTCAACCGTCAGCTTTCTGAAGATCGAGGGCTCCTGCGAGAGGTAGCCAATGCCGCGACGCGCACGCTGGTACATCGGCATGTTGGTGATGTCTTCCCCATCGAGCAGGATGCGTCCGGTAAGGGGCGAGATGAGCCCGACGATCATGTAGAAGGTGGTGGTCTTTCCGGCCCCGTTGGGCCCGAGCAACCCCACGATCTCTCCCTGCTGCAGGCGAAGCGCAACATCGTTCACCACCCTCCGGCGGCGGTATACTTTCGTGAGGCCTTCCGCTTCCAGTACGGCGCCGTCGCGGGTGGCCACCTTTTCAACCGCAGTCGGCAGGGTGGAATGTTCACCCGTGCGCCTGAGTGCGTCCGCGATCATGCCGCGCTGGGGAGCAATCTCACGCCACAGAACCTCCGCAACGCGGATTCTGGCGTCGGGCTGTTCCAGGCCGCCCGAGTCGATCTCCACGAGTCCGTCACCCGTGAGGCGCGGGAACACGGACGTGGCCAGGTGGCTGCGCACCTCGTCCAGGGAGAGGCGCCCTGCCTCACGCTCCGCGTCGCGACCTTCAACGCGCAGCACCTGCAGGTAGTCGTCGCGATAGCGCAGGGTTACGTCGTCGAAGCGGGCAATACCATCTGCGCCTGCCACCGTGATGAGGGCGTGCAGCGCGAGCGCGGTGGATCGATCGCCATCGGCGTACTCCTCGATCAGCGCCCTTACGCGTACCGGAAGTGCGGGTGCGGTCATCGTGCGCCTCCCTGACCGGAACCGGCCCCCGTGCCATCCGCCGGAGGCGTTGGTTCCTCGCTCCTCGCGAGACATGCCGCATCCGCATGCGCTTCCAGGAACACGCCCGATACGGGATCGTCTGCCTGAACCACGGTTACGGTACTGATGTCACTTTCCGCAAATCGAACCGTAAGGGTGCGCCCGCGCACGTAGTTGATGGACGGCGCAGTAACGCACCGGCCGGTGGGCGGCAGCTGATACATCGCACTCGCATTTCCGGTCGCAACCATCTCGCGTGGCACTGGGCTGTTCGTGGTGTCGCTCTCAGCTGGCGGATCGAACCTGGCGACGACGGTATCACCTCGCACCCAGTCGCGTTCTTCAGACTGGATTCGCGCGGAGTCGGGAACCGTTTCCGCGTACGCAGAACCAACGGCGTGAACCTCACGCAGTATTTGCGAGGGAAGCAGCGCCTCGATTGAATCCGCAATCATGTCCTGTTGCGGAGATACGGCGCGCGCACGGGAAGGTCCCCATGCATAGACGCGATCCAGCTCGTCTTCGACGATACGAAGATCGATGCTGTCTGCCTTCAGATTCAGTTCGTCGCTGGTAACGTCTCCGTTACCCATTGCGAACACGCGCTCGATTCGCTGTTCACGCGTGAAGAAGTCGATCACGGTACCCGACAGGGTGTAGTTACGCTCGCCCGATCCCGTAACTGTCGGATCGCGCATCAGGCGTCCGAACTCCCGGCTCTGGTCCAGGTATGCGGAATCGCCGGTTGCATGCAGATCCTCACGAGTGATCACTACGTCGCCGCCAGCGTATACCACCGTTTCGCCCTGGCTTTCAATTCGCGTGGCCACAACGGTAACCGGGGGTTGCGTGCCGCCCATGCTGTCCCGCTGCACGAGGCGAAGCGTTGGCCGGTTGGTGGCAATGGTACGCGACTCGCTCCGCACGCCTGGAACGGCGCGATAGTACTCCACGTAGGACCCCGCCATGGTAGACCCTTCCGGTAGACCCGCGTTTACCCGTCCTTCGGCAATCAGCCACTCCTCGTCCAGGTAGTACGTCATTCGGTCTGCATCGAGTGTTGCACGCGGCTCGCGATAACGAACGTTTCCCACGAGGTTCAGAATGCGGGAATCTTCGTTGAACCTCGTTGAATCCGCCTCGAGAGTGACACCCTGGCCGCGGCAACTGTAGCGCACCCCGCCTCCGGCATAGGTTTCACGCGATCCGCTAGGCAGCCTCACGATGAAGATGTTCGGTTGCCGGCTCGGGTTCCGTGCCTCGAAATCCAGGATGCACGGCTGCCCTCGCCCCTGTGCCGCAGCTCCGGACGGCAGGAGCGGAATCAGTGCGGCGAGCAGCACTGCAGCAGTCAGTGGCCGCATAAATGGCCGCATCAGCAGCCGGATCAGGGCACGCGCGCTCGTCATCTTTCCGGTACCTCGACTGTGCCCGCGGTTCCGCTCGTTGCACGATGAATGCGCACCACTTCGAGGTTCGGATCGGATGTGAAACCAATGCCCTGAAGCCGGCCGCCGTCCGGCGAGGTAACCACGAATGAAGAGTCGCTGGTAATCTGGTCCGTCGCCTCCTGGTACATGAGCTCGGGCGTCGTAAGGCGGCGGCCGTCCGAGTTGGTGACGATAACGTTCTCGCGAGCCACCATCTGGCCGTATCGGGTACTGTAGGTGCCACGCTCGCTCGTAAGCTCACCAGACGATGCACCCACCGCATCGAAGAAGGTGGTGCTCAGCCCGAACAGCTCCATTCGGGTACCCTCCTCGAAGAAGAACGCCGAGTCGGCTGTGAGCGACCCTCTGTTCACGCCCATCGAACGCAACGTTGCCCGCACGCCGTACATCACCTGCTCCGCGGAATCGGCCATCGGGTTCGACTCGGTTACCGGAGGCCCCCCAGGTTCCGAACAGGCCGCCGCAGCTCCCGAAACGAGTACGAGCACTGCCACCAGCGGCATCCGCATCCCACGGCCGACACGCATCACGCCACCCCCGCCCGCATGATGTCGTGCAGATGTATCACTCCGCACACGACACCGGATTCATCCTGCACCGGCATCGAGATAATGCCACGCTGCTCCATGCGATACACCACTGCACTTGCCAGCTCGTCCGGCCGCGCACGCTGTCCGCCTGCCGTCATTACTTCCTTCACCGGCACGGTCATGAAGTCCGCTTCCTTTTCCATTAGCCGGGTCAGGTCTCCGCTCGTGAGTACGCCGAGGCACTTCAACTCGTCGTCCACCACAACCACGATCCCCCTTCGGCGAGACAGCTCCACCACTGCCTGACGCATGGTGGCATCGGGTGGAAGCAGGGGGAGAGAGTCGCGCAGCATGACATCGGCCACACGAGTGAGCAGTCTTCGACCCAGGGTGCCACCGGGGTGCAGTCGGGCAAAGTCTTCGCGACCGAATCCCTTGGCTTCCAGCAGAACCACGGCAAGAGCGTCACCGAGGGCGAGAGCCACCGTGGAACTGGTTGTCGGAGCCAGGTCGTGCGGACATGCCTCCTCGCTCACCCAGCCATCCAGCGATACATCCGTCAGCCGGGCAAGCTGGGAATCACGATTGCCCGTGATCGAAATGGTCGCAACGCCAAGTCTCTGCAGGTGCTCCAGCATGCCGAGCAGTTCGTCTGATGCACCACTCTTGGATATGAGGATTGCTGCATCGTGTTCGCCAACGATTCCAAGGTCTCCATGCAGGCTTTCCACTGGATGGAGAAAGCTCGCGGGAGTTCCGGTGGACGTGAACGTAGCGGCAATCTTCCGTCCGATAAGCCCGCTTTTCCCAACACCGGCAACGATCACGCGGCCTGACGACTCGGCAATCAGTTGTACCGCCTTCGCAAACTCGTCTCCAAGCCTGCGGTCTGCTTCGCGCAATGCATCCGCTTCCATTCGAAGCACGCGTCGGCCACGCTCAACGAGAGCTTCGTCGTCAAGCACGATGGGAGGAGCCGCAGAAATGGCGTTCTGCATCAGCGCACCTCTCCTGCCGCGGATGCGCTGCGCTCATCCTCGGTGCCGTACTCGGCATCGGAACCTGAATCGGCCGCACGGTCACTCACGTACCGCTCCACCTGCTCTGCCCATTCACCACGGGCAGCGAGCAGCATCTCCGCGAACTCGCGAATGGCGCCGTGTCCTCCCTTGCGCGAGAGCTTGACGCTGCATGCGCGTACGACTTCGGGTACGGCATTGCCTACGCACGCGGGAAGCCCAACCTCGCGCAGCACGGCCAGATCCGGCAGGTCATCACCCACGAATGCAACCTCCGCAAGCGTCAGGCCGAGTTCCGTCGTCATGCGTTTCAGCGCTCGCAGCTTGCGAACCGTGGGATCCTGCACCACCTTCTCGATATGGAGCTCTGCCGCACGAATGCGAACGCTATCCGACACCCGGCCGGTGATGATCGCAACGTGCAGTCCCGCCTGACGCATGAGATACACGCCAAGGCCGTCCTGGATGTCGTAGCGCTTGAACTCGAAATCTCCGGCACCACTTGCACCGAGATACACGCCGCCGTCAGTCAGGACGCCGTCAACATCGAGCACCACGAGGCGAATGCTGCGCGCGAGTTCGGGCGAGATCATGTTCGGACTGCCTCCCACACGCCAAGGGCACGGTCAGCCAATTCGCCGAGCTGGCCAAGCGGAATCATGTTCGGACCATCGCTGGGAGAGCGCTCGGGGTCGGGATGGGTTTCCAGAAAAATGCCGTTTGCTCCGGCGGCGATGGCTCCGAGCGTCAACGGTTGAATGAACTCACGCGCTCCCCCGCTCGCACCGCCTTCACCCATTCCGGGGCGCTGGACGCTGTGGGTTCCATCGAAGATCACGGGAGCGTCGCATGCCTCACGCATGCGCGGTATTGAACGGAGATCTACCACCAGGTCACCGTATCCGAAGAACGTGCCACGCTCAGTCACGGCTACTTCGATGCTCGATGCCGGGCTCGCACCGCGCACCTTGTTTACCGCGCCTCGCATGCCTTCCGGATGCAGCCACTGCCCCTTCTTCACGTTCACAGGCTTGCCCGTGGCGCCCGCAGCCAGCAGGAGATCTGTCTGCCTGCACAGGAAGGCTGGAATCTGCAGAACGTCAACCACCTCTGCTGCGGCGGCACACTGTTCCGGAAGGTGGACGTCCGTGAGAACGGGCAGCCCCGTTTCACGCCTCACGCGAGCGAGCTTCTCCAGGCCTTCGTCGATTCCCGGCCCGCGCGCTGCACCTGCGTTGGACCTGTTCGCCTTGTCAAAGCTTGCCTTGAATACGATTCCGCCGGGCACACGCTCTGCCAGGCGTGCCAGTGCCTCGCCAACCTGCAGGTTGAGCGAGTCTTCTTCCAGAACGCACGGTCCCGCAATGAGGAAGAAGCGGTCACGAGGCAGAAGCGCCATGTCAGCTCGAAGCCTCGATGAGCGAATCCTGGCGGGTGGCAGACGCACCCGCCGCCGTTGCGCCATTGCGCTGCGCACCGCCGCGCGTGCCTTCACTGTACGCCGCTGCGGCGTGCACGAAATCACGGAAGAGCGGATGCGGACGCATGGGGCGAGACTTGAGCTCCGGATGGAACTGGCACCCCACGAACCACGGATGGTCATCCAGCTCCACTATCTCAACGAGTGTCCCGTCCGGAGACAGTCCGCTGAGTACCAGACCATTGTCCTCGAAGGTCTCCCGGAATCTGTTCGACACCTCGTAGCGGTGCCGATGGCGTTCACTCACCTCGGCTGCACCGTAGGCACGTGCCGCACGAGTTCCTGTCGTGAGGCGACAGACGTAGGCACCAAGCCGCATGCTGCCGCCCATGTCCTTCACCTTCTGCTGAGACTCCATGAGCGAGATAACCGCGTTGTCGCACTCGGGCGCGAACTCGCTGGAGTGGCTGTCTTCAATGGCGCACACGTTGCGCGCAAACTCTATGATGGCTGCCTGCATTCCCAGGCAGATACCGAAGAAAGGCAGCTTTGTTTCGCGGGCAACCCGAATGGCTTCGAGCATTCCATCCACCCCGCGCACGCCGAAGCCACCTGGTACCAGGAGTCCGTCATAGTCAGCAAGAATCTCCTGAGCCGCCTCGGGAGACGTGAAGCGATCACTGGAGATCCAGCCGATGTCCACGCCTACGTTATTGCCGATACCGCCGTGGATGAGGGCTTCCTGTACGCTCTTGTAGCTGTCTATGAAATCCGTGTACTTGCCCACGACCGCAATGCGCACGCGGCTGCCGGGTGACACGACCTTCTGAACCATGCTGCGCCAGTCCGAAAGGTCCGGTTCCGGCGTATCCATGCCCAGCCGCTCCGCCACACGCCCATCGAGACCCTGCTGGTTGAACGACAGTGGAATCTCGTAAATGCTGGGCATATCCACGCTCTCGATCACAGCGCCGAACTCCACGTTGCAGAACAGAGCGATCTTGCGCTTCACGTCTTCCGGCAGCGGCTGCTCTGCACGACAGATGAGGAAGTCCGGCATGATTCCGAGTTCCATTAGCTCGCGAACCGAATGCTGTGTCGGCTTTGTCTTCACCTCGCCGGCGGCCGCTATGTAGGGCACCAGCGTGAGGTGAATGAAAATCGCGTGCTCCCGTCCCACTTCGCGCCTGAACTGCCTAATGGCCTCCAGGAACGGAAGCGACTCGATATCACCAACCGTTCCGCCAACCTCCACGATCACTACGTCCACGTCAGGGCTGATTCGCTTCACGGCTGACTTGATCTCGTCCGTGATGTGCGGAATCACCTGTACGGTGGAGCCGAGGTATTCACCCCTCCGCTCCTTGGAGATCACGTTGTGGTAGATGCGGCCGGTGGTAACGTTGTTGGCCTGCGACAGCGCCCTGTCCAGAAAGCGCTCATAGTGACCCAGGTCCAGGTCAGTCTCGGCTCCGTCATCGGTGACGAACACCTCACCATGCTGGAACGGAGACATGGTGCCAGGGTCCACGTTCAGGTAGGGATCGAACTTGAGCATGGTAACGCGAAGTCCGCGCTCAACGAGAAGCCGTCCCAGCGAAGCGGCTGCGATTCCCTTCCCCAGTGACGACACCACGCCGCCCGTTACGAAGATGTACTTGGTGGGCGTCTGCCCGGGCTTGCTTTGCATCAGCTCTGTCCTGTCGTGTGGCGGTCCGAGTGTGCGATCGAGTCGTTCATGGAGTGCCAGAGTTCGTTTGCAGCGTGCAGGTCTTCCGGTGTATCCACACCACGAGCCGGCAGTTCATCCATCAGGGCAACGCCCATCGGAATGCCTGCCGCCAGTGGTCGCAGCTGTTCAAGCCGTTCAATCTGCTCCAGCGGATGCTGTGGAAGCTGCACCCACCTCACGAGAGCCTCCGGCGCGTAGGCGTACACGCCAATGTGCTGATGGACGTGAGCGTCGCGCAGCGGCGCATCTTCCGGCTCTCGCAACCAGGGAATTGCCGCTCGTGAAAAATACATGGCTCGTCCGTCGCTGGCAGCAACGACCTTCACCACATCAGGCGTTCGGAGAATGTCCGGGGTGGCTCGGGCCGCAACGGTGCCGAGTGGAAAGCCCGCCTCCAGGATCTGCTGGAGGGCACCCTGGAGCGCGTCGCGTGACACAAAGGGTTCGTCTCCCTGCACGTTGAGAACGGCCGTCGCACCTTCGTAGCGGCGCATTGCTGCCACTTCCGCAACGCGATCCGTGCCCGAGGGGTGGTCCGACCGCGTCATCACCACGGTGGCGTTCGATTCCCGGAGTGCGTCGGCGATCTCCGCGGAGTCGGTGGCGACGACTACTTCATCCGCAATGCCGAATGCCTGAACCCGCTCCCAGACGCGTAGCACCATGGGACGGCCCGCGAGGAGCTGTAATGGCTTGCGAGGCAGGCGGCCGGAACCAATACGAGCCGGGATCACCGCTAGCGTGCTCATGGGTTCGAGCCGAAAATTCGCGCTTCCGCAGCAATTTTCATTCCAGTATTATAGCCATCGAATCGGTGGCACGCAATCAGATTCGGCGCCCCCATTCATGGTGTACCGGCTCGAATTCAAATCGCTGCTGACGCCGCTCCCTTGCCGTACGCCTCCGCCATCTCCAGGAAGTTCCTCAGCAACCGCTTCCCACCCTGCGAGAGAATGCTTTCAGGGTGGAACTGCACCCCCACTACCGGATGCTCGCGGTGCCGCAGCGCATGGATCTCCGACGGCAGATCCCTCGCACGAGCCGTAACCTCCAGGCAGTCCGGCATGCTGTTAGGGTCAACCACGAGCGAGTGGTAGCGCATGACGCTGAGCGGCGACGGAAGCCCCTCGAACAGCCCGGTACCTTGATGCTCCACTTCGGACAGCTTGCCGTGCATCACTCGCGCTGCTCGCACCACGCGCCCCCCGTACGCTTCGCCGATTGCCTGATGTCCGAGGCAGACGCCAAGTATCGGAACGGTGGCTCCGTAGCGCTGGATTAGCGGAATGGTGATACCCGCCTCTTTCGGCGTGCAGGGTCCGGGTGACAGGACTATCGCGGACGGCTGCAACTCTCCCGCTTCCTCAACGGAGATGGCGTCGTTGCGGAGGACGATCGGGTCTTCACCCAGCTCGCCCAGGTACTGAACGAGGTTGAAGGTGAAGGAATCGTAGTTGTCTATGACCAGAAGCCTTGAAGCGGAAGCCATGGCGTGTCGTCATGCGCGTGGATGGAACTGCCGGTGCACCGTTCGAAGATACTCGCGGTCCACGTGCGTGTAGATCTGGGTGGTGGAAATATCGGCGTGGCCGAGCATCTCCTGCACTGCCCTGAGGTCGGCGCCGCCTTCCAGCAGATGGGTGGCAAAGCTGTGACGAAGCGTATGCGGCGACACATGCCGGGTAATCCCGGCGGTCTCAACGTGGCGCCGAAGGATCTTCCAGGCGCCCATTCGGCTAAGGGGCGTTCCGCGTGCATTCAGGAACAGACGTCCCTTTCCCTGGCCCTTCTCCAGCTTCGGCCGGGTTTCGCGCAGGTACACAGCCGTGGCGCCGAGTGCACTTCGTCCGATCGGAACAAGCCGCTCCTTGCTCCCCTTGCCGAACACGCGAAGCAGGCCGTCGCTCATCAGCACGTCGGACACACCCAAACCGATCCACTCGGACACCCTCAGCCCTGCGCCGTAGCCAAGCTCCAGCATTGCGCGGTCACGGAACGCCAGAGGTTCCTCGAGGCCGGGCGCAGTGAGCAAAGCTTCCACTTCCGCAACCGTCAGCACTTCAGGCAGAGTACGCCAGCGTGCAGGAGCGTCCAGGCGATCGCTCGGATCGCTGACGATTTCTCCTTCCGCGATCAGGAAGGCGAAGTAGGTACGCACTGCGCTCACCGAGCGCCGGATGGAGGTGGGAGCCAGGCCCAGGTCCTTCAGGTGATACACGAAGTCGCGCAGCAACCGGGCGCTGACATCCACCGGAAGCCGGGCGCCTCGTGATGCAGCAAACTCCACCAGGCGCCTCACGTCTCGCCCGTATGCCGCAATCGTGTTCTGCGCGGCACCCTGTTCGAGAGCCAGCATGTCTTCGAACCGCTCCACGAAGAAGGCGCGCAGGAGCTGGTCGGTAAGGAGCGATTCGGAATCGCTCCCGCCGGGCCGGGGAGTGGCGTCAGGCATCGCTGCCGTTCCCGCGGCTGTCACCACCATCGTCTGGCACCACTGTCTCTTCCTCCGCCTTCTGCCTGCGACGCCTGCGATGCAGGTAGACACCGCCCGCAACCAGCACGATTACTACCAGCGCTCCGATGCCTGACGTGCGGCCTATGTCCGTGATGCGCTCCAGCAGCAGTTCCCAGTTCGACCCCACGCCATACGCAAGCCACGCAATCACACCGTACCAGATGGCCGACGCGACCGATATCGCCACGATGCTCCCGACTGCTGGAAGGTGGAGCGCACCGGCCAGCGGCGGAACCACCGCACGCACGGCCGGAACGAACCGCGTGAAGAACAGAGCCATCATGCCCCATCGCCTGTACAATTCCAGCACGCGCGCCTGCGACTCGGGATTGGCGAGTGTCCTGAATCGACCGTACAGCGCAGGCGCGCCAAGTCTTCGCCCGAACAGGAACATCAGCAGCGCACCGGCAACGTTGCCAAGCCAGCAGGCAAGGAACACTCCCGTTAGCGAGGCGCCTCCGCGCGCGGCCAGGAACGCGCCGAATGCAACTATCGTGTCTGCAGGCGCGGGCGGAAACACGTTCTCGACAGCTGCCGCCAGCGCGAGAATGCCATACAGAGCGGCCGTGGGCAGCCCCGCAACGAGATCGAGGAGATCAGTGAGCACTACGGCGCCCCGGAGCGGTCAGATGACTGGAAGTCGTCAGGCGTCCTGCGGGGCGGCCGGCCGTTGCTTCATAAGGGTGGCAACGGCCATCACTGCAAGTCCCTCCTCACGCCCGATCCAGCCAAGGCCCTCGTTGGTCTTCCCCTTCACGAAAACCTGCATCTCACTCACGCCGAGTGCCCGCGCGAGGCTGCTGAGAATCGCATCACGATGCGGACCGATCTTCGGCTTCTGCGCAATCACCGTTACGTCCACATTGCCAATGGCGTACCCGGCATCCAGCACGAGCTGCACGGCCTTCTTCAGCATGAATATTGAATCGCGCCCCTTGTTCGAAGGGTCGGTATCCGGAAACAACTCGCCAATGTCACCCAGTGCGGCTGCACCAAGCAGTGCGTCCGTGATGGCGTGACATACGGCGTCAGCATCGGAGTGCCCCACGAGTCGAGAGTCGCACGGAATCTCCACGCCGCCAAGCAGCATTGGGCCGCCAGGGGCGAACCTGTGCGAGTCGTACCCGATTCCGGTGCGTACCATACGCGTCAGGCGACCGGCGGAAGTCCGCGGGCCGCCTGTAACAGGCTGCAAGAGCAAGCCGGCATCATGCGACTGACAATGCTGCGCTCACTCCGCGAAGCGACGGATGGCGAGTACCGCGTTATGCCCGCCGAAGCCCGAACTGTTCGTGAGTGCGGCACGAACCTCACGCTCACGCGGCTTGTTGGGGGTATAGTCCAGATCGCAATCCTCCCCCGGCTCGAAGTGATTGATGGTCGGCGGAACTACACCATTGCGAATTGCCATCACGCTGACCAGGAACTCAACCGCGCCGGCCGCACCAAGCATGTGCCCGGTGGCCGACTTTGTGGACGAGATGCTCAGCCTGTCTGCATGCTCACCGAATACCGCTCGAACCGCGAGCGACTCGTTCGGGTCGTTGAGCGGCGTGGACGTTCCATGCGCGTTGATGTAGTCAATTTCGCTCAGCGCCAAACCGGAATCGCTGATAGCGCGACGCATTGCCCGCTGCAGACCTTCGTGCGCCTCCGGCTGACCGGTGAGATGATACGCATCTCCGGTTGCGCCGTAGCCCACCAGCTCCGCATGGATGGTTGCACCACGCGCACGCGCATGCTCCAGTTCCTCCAGTACCACCAGACCGGAACCCTCTCCCATCACGAAGCCATCCCGATCCTTGTCGAACGGGCGTGAGGCGGTGGACGGATCGTCGTTGCGCTCGGACAACGCCTTCATGTTGGCAAAGCCACCGATGGACATCGGCGTTACCGATGCCTCTGAGCCACCGGCCAGCATGATGTCCGCATCGCCGTACTGGATCGAGCGGAACGCAGTACCAATGGCGTGCGCACTGGTGGCACACGCAGATACCGTCGCGAAGTTGGGCCCCTTGCACTGAAAGCGCATGGAGATCATTCCCGCAGCGATATCCGAGATGAACATCGGAATGAAGAACGGAGAAATCCTTCCCGGTCCGTGCTGCAGGAATGTGGAATGCTGCAACTCGAAGGTGTTGAGGCCTCCAATGCCGCTGCCGACGATAACGCCGGCTTGCTCTGGGTCGAAGTTCCCCTCCTTCAGCCCCGCATCGGCCATCGCCTGCACCGCAGCAGCTACCGCATACTGCGTGTACATGTCCGATCGCTTTGCCTCCTTGCGATCCATGTACCGGGAAGGATCGAAATCCTTTACTTCGCAGGCAAAACGAACCGAGAACGCTGACGGGTCGAAGTGTGTGAGCGGTCCTGCCCCAGAAACCCCCGCCAGAAGCGACTGCCAGGTCGTCGCCACGTCGTTTCCGACAGGCGAGACAGCACCCAGCCCGGTGACGACGACCCGGCGACCCTGACTCACTCCGCTCCCTTCTCCTTCAGGTAAGCCATGGCATCCCCAACAGTACGCAGCTTCTCAGCGTCCTCGTCGGGAATGTCAATGTTGAATTCCTTCTCGAACTCCATGACGAGCTCGACGATGTCGAGGCTGTCGGCGCCAAGGTCCTCGATGAAAATCGCATCGTCCGTGAGCTTGTCACGCTCGACGCCGAGTTCCTTTTCGATAATGTCCTTGACCTTCGCGGAGAGGTCAGCCATGAGAATCCTCTAAGTGTGAATGTGGAACGCAGCGATGAAATAGAACACTACCAACCCTACATCACCAGTCCGCCGTCTACCACGAGTACCTGACCCGTAACGTAGGCGGCGTGCTCGGACGCCAGGAACGCCACCATCCCCGCAATATCCTCAGGGCGACCGAGCCGATCCACGGGGATCTGCGAAGTAATGGCGTTCCGTGCGTCGTCCGTCATTGCCGCGGTCATATCGGTTTCGATATAGCCGGGCGCCACGACGTTTGCCAGCACGTTTCTGGACGCCAGCTCCCTGGCGACAGACTTGGTGAGGCCGATGAGCCCGGCCTTGCTCGCAGCATAGTTGGCCTGGCCCTTGTTGCCCATGATACCAACCACGCTCGAAATGTTGATTATGCGTCCCCAGCGACGCTTCATCATGCCGCGCGAGGCGGCGCGGATGGCAACGAATGCAGCCTTCAGGTTGGCGTCCAGAACTGCATCCCAGTCTTCATCCTTGATGCGTACGAGCAGGTTGTCTCGCGTGATGCCTGCGTTATTCACCAGAATGTCCACTGGCGCAAGCTCTTTCTCCACTCGCTCAACGAGCGACACAACAGACGCTGCATCCGCGATGTCGCAGGAAAAACCCGCTGCCTCACCCGGAAGCTCCTCAGCCACCGCAGACGCACGCACTTCGTCGCGACCAACCACTGCCACACGCGCACCGGCCTCGGAAAGCAGCTGGGCAATACCTCGCCCTATTCCTCGCGTGCTGCCGGTTACCAGCGCCGTACGTCCTGACAGGTCAATCCGCATTAATCGAGCTCTGAGAGAAGGGCTTCTGCCTCTGCCGCAGTGCCGCAGGTTCCAACCTGCACACCGGGTGCGATACGCCTAACCAGTCCCGTAAGAACATTTCCCGGTCCAAGCTCCAGGTAGCGCGCATCGGGGTGCTGCGCTGTCATTCGCTGTATCAGCTGCTCCCATCGTACGGGAGATGTAAGCTGCTGCCGTAGCAGGGCGCGTGCTTCCGCCGCACTGGACACCGGATTACCGGTAACGTTGGACCACACCGGATAGTCGGGATCCACCATTTCTGCCACATCGAGCGCAAGTTCCAACCCTTCTGCCGCCGATTCCATGAGGGGCGAGTGAAAGGCGCCACTCACGTTCAACCGCACGACGCGCCTGGCGCCGGCCTCCTTTGCCAGCTCCATCAGCTTCTCAACACCTGCAACGGTACCGGATACCACCACCTGCACGGCGTTGTTGAAGTTCGCCGGCACAACCAGGTCCGACTCGACCGTCGCACGCTCGCACAAGGCTTCGATGCCACCTTCAACAGCACCGAGCACCGCAGCCATGGCTCCGGGGCGCTGTACGCCGGACTCGTACATGAGTTCACCGCGCCGCCGCACGAGCCGAACGCCACGCTCGAGCGTGAGGCTGCCAGCCGCGTGATATGCAGTGAACTCCCCGAGCGAATGGCCGGCCGCAGCCACAACACGTTTCGCCAGCCTGTCCCGAAGCACCGCAAACAGTGCGGCACCGTGCAGGAAGAGCGCCGGCTGCGCGTTCTGCGTGAGCGTGAGATCACTCTCAGGGCCGTTGAACAGGAGGCTGGTCATGGAAACGCCAAGCGACTCGTCACCACGCATTAGCACTTCACGAGCCGCCAGATATGACTCGGAGAGGTCCTGAGCCATTCCGGGTTTCTGAGACCCCTGTCCGGGAAAGAGCAGTACGAAAGTCATGCCTCGAGACATTGAGCTCAGAAGCGCACAACCATGGATGCCCAGGTAAATCCTGCGCCAAAGGCGCAGAGCAGTACCACGCTGCCGGGCTTGATCCTGCCCTGTTCGATCGCTTCATCCAGCGCGATCGGTATGGATGCAGAGGATGTATTGCCGTAGCGATCCACGTTCACGAATACCTTCTCCATTGGCACGCCGGCATGCTTGGCGGTTGACTCGATGATACGGATGTTCGCCTGATGTGGAATGAGAAGGTCGATGTCATCCCCGGTGAGACCTGCGCGTGAGAGCGCCTGGTCACAGGCATCCGCCATGGAACGAACTGCGTGCTTGAACACCTCGCGTCCGGCCATCTTCACCAGGTGATCGCGCGACTCGAGTACGGCTTCGGACATGGGCTGAATGGCACCACCTGCAGGACGATAAAGCAGGTCACCGAGTGTGCCGTCGCTCTTCATGTACGTGGAGAGAATGCCCCTGTCGTCACCCTCTTCGCTCGCAACCAGAACGCATGCGCCCGCCCCGTCTCCGAACAGCACGCAGGTGCTGCGATCGGTCCAGTCAACGATTGCGCTCATCTTCTCGGAACCGACCACGAGAACGTTTCGCGCCGTGCCGGTGGCAATCAGGCCTTCACCAACCGTAACGCCGTACAGCCAGCCAGAGCATGCGGCCGAGATGTCAAAAGCCGCAGCATTGGTTGCACCGATCTCGGCCTGCAGATCCGCAGCCGTGGACGGCAGCAGCCTGTCCGGCGTTGCAGTGCTCAGTACGATGGTGTCAATGTCGGCCACCGTAAGGCCGGCGCGCTGCAGTGCCTGACGAGATGCCTCGGCAGCCATGGACGTCGTGGTCGTATCGTCTTTGGCGAGCCGACGTTCAACAATGCCGGTGCGCTCGACGATCCACTCGTGCGAGGTCTCGAGCCCGAAGCTGGCGAGATCGTGGTTCGTGACAACACGGTCCGGTGCACCACCGCCAACGCTGGCAATCCTGGCAATCGGGCGCTTCACGCGGACTCTCCCATTGCGGCAGCCGGTGCCGTGCTCGGCGCCAGGCGCCGGCCAATGTGCTCACTCATGCGGGTTTCCACTGCGCGAATTCCCACACGTATGGCATTCTTGAGAGCCCGCGGGGATGACTTTCCGTGTGAAATGATGCTCACTCCCTTTACGCCGAGTAGCGGAGCGCCGCCATACTCGGAGTAGTCCAGGTGGCCGAAGGCCTGCTCGAGCTGCTCTCGTTCAAGACCCGCGTGACGACCGACCAGGCCGACGATGAGAGGCGCGGCAGCTTCGTAGAACTTGAGGAGAACGTTGCCCACGAAGCCGTCGCAAACCACGATGTCAATGGGTCCGCGGTCGCTTGCGCCGGCCGGAATGTCACGTCCCTCGACATTGCCCTGAAAGTTGATCCCGGCAGTGGCTGCCAGAAGCTTGTTGGCTTCCTTCACGGCAATGTTGCCCTTCTCCGCTTCCTCGCCAATGCTGAGCAGCCCGATGCTCGGGTTCTTTCTGCCCAGAATGTCCTCGGCGTACACGGTGCCCAGGCGCGCGAACTGAACGTATTCGTCAGGCGAGCAGTCCACGTTCGCGCCGGAGTCCAGGATAAGTACCGGATCCAGCGCGCTGGGAAAGAGCGTGCCGATTGCGGGACGCCTCAGCCCGTCGTGCAGCCTGAGGATCACGGTGGACGCGGCCATCTGTGCGCCGGTGTTGCCGGCGGAGACGAATGCGTCTGCCAGACCTTCGGCGTGACGGCGCAGGCCGACCATCATGGAGCTGTTGGGCTTTCCGCGGAGTGCAGCCGCCGGCTTGTCCGACATTGCCACCACGTCAGGCGCCTCTACCAGTTCGATGGCGGCGCGAGCGCGTTCTGCGATGTCCGAAAAATCGCCCGCGAGGAGCGTTTCGAGCGCCTCGCTGACGATCTGCGTCTGGCCGACGAGCTGAATTGAGTGGTCGCCTTCGAACTCCCGAAGTGCCAGTAGCGCACCCGAAAGCGGAGCGTGGGGAGCAAAGTCGCCCCCCATTGCGTCCAGCGCGATCCGCGCCAATGTCAGGCTTCCTGTGCTGCTACCCGCTGCCTGCCGGCGTAATAGCCGCACTCGTCACAGACGCGGTGCGGGCGCTTCATGCTCTGGCACTGGGGACAGGCCTGCAGCGCGATAGCCGGTGCAACCTTGTGGGTATTGCGGGCGCGCTTCTTCCGCTTCGATGTGCGGCGCTTCGGGACAGCCATTTACGTAACCGAAATAAAGGAGTGAAAGCTGCTCACACGCCGGAGTCGTTGGGAATGCGCAAGGCATCCCAGCGACTGTCCGACGATGGCGGGCAACTGCAGTTTACCGAATTGCGATCGGCGCCGCAGGTGGGACAAAGCCCCTTGCAGTCGTCGCGGCACTGCAGGGTTGCGGGCACGGCGAGCAGCCACTGTTCCCGGATTGCCGGGCGCAGGTCCAACTCACCAGCACGCAGATCGAGCTCGTAGACGTCGGGATCCTCGAGGATCTCATCGTCGCCGGGCTCGGCGAACATTGCATCCATGCCTTCGCTAACCGTGCTGGACGCGTCAGCGAGGCAACGACGACACTCTCCTGTTACGGAGCCTTCAATGTCACCGCTGAAGTAGTAGCGACCATTACCCGCGGCCGACAGTCGTCCGGTGACCTGAACGCTACCGGTGGGCCGGGTATCGTCGTCTTTCCAGACGGGATCCGAGCTTTCCAGGCGTCCATCCACCGCGATCGGGCCTTCATCAAGTCGTCGCAGGTCGAAGTACAGCATAACCTCCAAAAATACCGGTTTTTGGCTCCGGTATCAAGCTGGAGCAACCTGAACTGTTCCAGTGGCCGCCGGAAAACGAATTACGCTCCTGTGAGCTCCGCTTCCGCAAAGAAGAACCTGGACTCCCGATCTGCATTCTCGTCCGAGTCCGAAGCGTGGATTGCGTTCCGCTCCTTCGACTCCGCGTACAGCTTCCGCACGGTGCCATCGGCAGCCTCGGCCGGGTCAGTGGCGCCGATCACGGTGCGCAGCGTTGCCACCGCATCATCGCGCTCCAGAACTACCGGCATGCAGCGACCGGACGTCATGAATGAAACGAGCGAGCCGTAGAAGGGGCGCTCGCGGTGCACTTCGTAGAATGCCCCGGCCTGTTCGGAAGAAAGCTTCATTACGCGCGCGGCGACGATCCGGAAGCCTTCGCGCTCCAGCAGGGCCAGGATGTTGCCAGCCTTGCCAGACTCGAATGCGTCGGGCTTGATGATCGTGAGGGTACGGTTTCCGGCCATTGTATCTGGATTGTCTTGAAAGTCGGATTCAGCTGCCAAGCAGCTTGCGAACTATGTCACTGCGGGTGAGCACGCCCGTCAGGCGGCCCTCGGCGACCACTGGAATGCGATCGACGTCCTTGTTGATCATCAGCGAGGCCACGTCCGCCAGCGGCTGGTCGGGCGAAACACAAAGTACCTGTCTGGTCATGGCATCGCGAACGAACTTCTGCGGTGCATTCTGGCCCCGTGCGGAACCCTGCAGGTAGGGAGTCAGCAGCTGCCGCATGAGCTCACGCTCGGACAGGAGGCCAACCACCCTGTCGTCGTCGGTCACCACGGGCAGGGCGGACAAGCCTGAGCGTGCCATGGTACGGGCTGCGTCGAGCAGCGGATGATCGGGTCTTACGGCATCTACGCGATCCGTCATGACGTCCCGGACGGATAGTTGCTCCGGGAGCTCCACTTCAACGAGCTCGGGAAGTGCCACGAGCTGCTCGGGGCTTTCCGCCGAGAGCATGGCAGCGACCGTTTCCGGGTTGGACAGCGTTCGGGAGAGTGCGCTGAGCAGCTGGAGATACCTGGCGGCAAGGCGTGGTGGCGCCACGATCAGCACCACCATCCTCGCACACTTCTCGGTCGCGTCGTTCGTTTCCCTGCAGATGGGTTCGCGGGAAGTACCGATCGCGATTGACACGTCATGCACGGCGTCGGTGCGAACATGTACGAGCCATGCCCTGTCACCGAGCGCCACGGTGTCTTCGCTGCGGAACTCTGCTACACGCTGCCTCAGCTTGAGTGCATCGGCAGCAGAGCCCGAGGCGACCAAGCGCGCTACGAGTGCGTCAGTCGCCTCCGCAAGTGAGGCCGACTGCAGCGACGTGACCACACGGTCAGCCGCAATGCAATCGGCCAGTCTCACATGCGCGCCTGCAGGAGTCCTACAACGTCACGCGGCCGCTCGGCCACGCCCATTCCGGCATCCTCGAACGAGGCGATCTTCTCGGCGGCCGTACCGCTGGAGCCGGAGATGATTGCGCCTGCATGGCCCATACGGCGGCCCGGAGGTGCGGTCTGGCCGGCAATGAAGCCAACTACGGGCTTGGTCATGTTCTCCTTGACGAAGCGCGCCGCGTCCTGCTCATCCGTGCCGCCAATCTCACCGATAAGCACCACGGCCTTCGTGTCCGGATCGGCCTCGAATGCCGCGAGGCAGTCAATGAAGTTCGTGCCGTTGATGGGGTCTCCACCAATTCCGACGCAGGACGTCTGCCCAAGCCCGGCGCGCGTCATCTGGTTCACGACCTCGTAGGTGAGCGTACCGGAACGGCTCACGAGGCCAACCGGCCCAGGTGCGCAGATGTTGCCCGGGATGATGCCCACCTTGGACTGTCCCGGAGAGATTGCGCCAGGGCAGTTCGGTCCGATGAGGCGCGCGCCCTTTTCCTGGATGAACGGATACACGCGCGTCATGTCCAGAACGGGAACGCCCTCGGTAATGCAGACTACCAGTTCGATGCCAGCGGCAGCGGCTTCCATCATGGCATCGGCCGCGTACATGGGCGGCACGTAGATAACGCTGGTATTGGCGCCAGTGGCGGCCACGGCGTCGGCAACGGTATTGAACACCGGCACCTTGTCCTCGAACTTCTGGCCACCCTTGCCCGGTGTCACACCAGCCACGACGTTGGTGCCGTACTCCATCATCTGGCGCGAGTGGAACGACCCGTCGCGACCGGTGATGCCCTGAACGAGGAGCTTCGTGTTACTGTCGATAAAGACGCTCACGACGCCTCCTTGCCCGTGGCGAGCGCTACGGCCTTCTGTACGGCCTCGTCCATGTCGGTCATTGCGGAGAAGCCATTCTCCTGCAGGATTTTCACAGCGATTTCCTCGTTGGTTCCCGTGAGGCGAATGACGATGGGCACGGTGAGCGGGTTCTGCTTCGTTGCCGTAACGATTCCGTTGGCTACGTCGTCGGTGCGGGTGATGCCACCGAAGATGTTGAACAGGATTGCCTTCACGTTAGGGTCCGACGTGATGATCCGGAGTGCGTTCACGACCTTCTCGGGGTTCGATGAGCCGCCGATATCCAGGAAGTTCGCGGGATCACCACCGTAGTACTTCACGAGATCCATGGTGGCCATCGCGAGCCCGGCTCCGTTCACGACGCAGCCCACGTTGCCGTCCAGCTTGATGAACGTCAGGCCCGCCTCACGAGCCGCAACCTCACTCGGCGCCTCGGAGCTCTCGTCCCGGAGAGCTTCCACCGCGGGAAGGCGATCCAGCTCGTTGTCGTCTATGACCATCTTGGCATCGAGCGCCAGCACTTCGCCGGCGGGCGTGACGACGAGCGGGTTGATCTCGGCAAGCGAAGCGCCGCTGTCAATGAACGCCACGTACAGCTGGCGCATGATCTGCGCTGCCGCACGAGCCTTCTTCACGTCATCCTTGTAGAGGAAGAAGCCCATCTGCATTGCCTCGTAGGCCTGGAGCCCATAACGAGGGTCAACGGGGAGCTTCATGATCCTGTCCGGAGTGGACGCAGCGACTTCCTCGATGTCAATACCGCCGTCGGGACTCACCATGAACACCGCGCGCTTGGACGCACGGTCCACGATGACACCAACATACGCCTCGCTGGCAATGTCGGCCGCGGGAGTAACCAGAACCTTTTCAACCGGAAGGTCCTTGATCGTCATGCCGATGATCTTCGAGGCAAGTTCCCTCACCTCTTCGGGCGACTTGGCCAGCTTGACGCCGCCTGCCTTGCCACGCCCGCCGGCGTGTACCTGAGCCTTCACTACGACAGTGCCCCCGAACCGGCGAGCGATCTCTTCCGCCTGTTCGGGCGTGGTCGCTATCTCACCAGGCGGGATGGGAATTCCCGCAGAGCGGAAAATCTCCTTCGCTTGATACTCGTGAATATTCACGGACGCTCCAGTCTGAGTGTCATTACTTGCGCATGACCCATGCGAATGTCTCGTCGTTTCCGGCGGAAGCATGGGAACCGGCCCAACCCGCGGGTCCGCGCGGCAAGCTATCGGTAACGCGGAATGGCGGCAACCGGTTCGGGTTGGATGCCCTGGATTACGGCGGAGACCTCTCCAGCAGGCGGCCCAGCTCTTCGTATGCCTCTCCAAAAGCGGTCCAGTCGCTACGCTGCAGCGCCGCCCTGGCCGAGTCGTATGCGGCACGCGCCATGTCGCGCCACTCGGCCGCGGTCCATGCACGCGCGCTGTCCCCTGAGAGCATGCCGGAACCTGTAAGCGCCGACGCAATGGTTGGTGCCAGCGCGGCCTCTTCCCCGCTCCGCTTCACACCCACGCCTGCGAGCCTCGGCGCCTCGCCGGTTCCCCAGGTATAGAAGGACTGCAGCATTATCATGTCGCCCGACCCCGACCCCGACCCCGACCCCGGCAACACTCGCACGGCGCCCGCAACTATGCGCCCGTCCGACACGTGCGCGGCAGCATCGTTCTGCAGCGACCGCAGTGCCTCGGCTGCGCTGTACCAGCGCAGGTTGGTGTCTGCTACCGGAATGTATCTCACGCTCGGATTGGATCCGCCGCGTGCCACCACTGTGCCGGCAACACGATCGTCCCGGCTCCTCAAAATCGGCAATGCGGCTTGAACAACGCCATCGGACGAACCCATGTAGGTGGGAATGCTGCCACGTACGGCAGAGTCGCCACCTGCGGGCGAGAGCAGTCGTCCGATCGGCCGCGGCGCAACGCGTGCACCGACCTCTGCGAAGGCGCGTGCCTGCACGATTGCGCTTTCCATTGGCGGCGGCGTGGCAGCTGTGAGCGAGGCCGGAATCGAACGCCTGGTCACGAACAGTTCAGGGAGTGTGCGGAACCAGGTTTCGGATATCGGCTCGCCCTCACCGCGCGCGATGAGCACCCTGCCTGTGTGCGCATTGACGTACGCGGTTGCGGCGTGACGGAAATATGACCACTCCCTGTCATTCACAACGCTGGCCCTGCTGAGCGGATAATTGGAAGTGGCCGCGTAGAGATGCGAGATCCAATAGAGCGAGTCGGCATGCACGCCTATTGAGATGTTTCCGGATTCGAAGAACGGTGCAAGCGCAGAAATCCTCTCCTTCACGTCTCGCATGCGCAGCAGCCGGGCGTGCTCGGGAACTCTGCCGAAAACCAGGCGCAGGTTCTGGGTAGCCCAACCGTGTACGATCCTTCTCGTCGCGCCATACAGCGACGGTGCCTGCAGCCTGTTCGTGGAATCGAGAACCACGAGGTAGCCTGACGCGCCCTCGTGCACCAGCACGGGCGGCACCACTCTCGATTCCACGCTTGCAAAGGGAATACGGCCGTCCACTCCTGCGCGCGTGGGGTCTGAAGAAAGCACCGACCAGGAGCCGAGTGGCCCGTCAGGCAGGTCCTCATCCAGCCTTCGTTCCACCAGGAGCTGCCTCACGCCTACGGGCGTAACGGTAAATCCGGTTACGGGCAGCAGGTCTCCGCGTCCAGCGGTGCGACGAACCGCCGTCGCAAGCGGAAGAGCGTCCCACGACGGAACGTGCGTGGCGAGTGTCTCCGCGTTGCCCCGCAATGGCATGGGGTCGCCAAAAACCAGGCTGTCCAGCGCGTACGCCTGCCGCGTGTAACCGTTTCTGGTTTCCACGTACGGCCTGTCGCGTACCTGCGCGCTCGACACCGGATAGCTCCATCCGTATAGCAGCGGCAGCACGTGACGAAGCGCCAGCGTGGTGAAGAGCATTGCGGTGACGACGCCGAACGCCATGCGTACCTGGCCTGTCCATCCCGCCCAGAACACCAGTACCGCCGCGGCCAGGTAAAGGAGCGACAGCACTATCGTGGTGGTGAGCCCCGGAATGTGGTCCAGCATCCCGAATGCCCCGCCGTGCAGCTCCAGCAGGGTATCGTAGCGGTCGAGCCGCAGCCCCCACGCCAGCAGAACGAGAAGCAGGGCGCCGAGCGTGAAAATATGCCGCCTGGCATGTCTCGTTATGCGCATGCTGCCGCGCCGCCACTGCAGGCTGGACGACAGCGCATACAGCAGCACCACCACCGCCGCCGTAACTGCAAGCACGATCACCGCCCAGTGGTACCAGCCGCGCTCGACAGGCAGCCAGCCAACGTAGAACGAGAGGTCCCGCTCCAGGTACTCGTCTGCCTTGTTCCAGGGTCGCAGGTGCCTGGCGAGCGCGAGTGACTGCCATGCTCCCTGCGCGAACACGAGCAGGATCCCCATCCCCACCGACAACAGGCCTACCGCGACTGTCAGCTTGTGAGGCGCCACTTCCTCCGCGAATGCAACGTTCGCCACGCGCCGGGGGAGCATCAGCTTCAGGATGGATGCGCGTACCGCGTACAGGTTCGCGAACATGAACAGCGTTCCAATGAGCGCTGCGCCGCCATCCAGCACGAGCATGGCAGAAGCCTTCTCACGCCAGAGGCTGGCCGCCCCCATGGACTTGAACCAGAGGTAGTCCGCCAGCACTCCGGACGCTATTCGCCCCAGTACCAGCGCAAAGGCGACAGCTATGAGCGCCCGGAAGCCAACCAGACGCCAGTTCACGTCAGACGCTTACGCCCTTGGTGGCCAGCCACGCTTCCATCTCGCCACGAATCTCGGCAAGCCGTTCCTCTGTGCGTGCCTCGAAGCGCAACACGAGAACCGGCTGCGTGTTGGATGCCCGAATGAGTCCCCATCCGTCACCGTAGAGTACCCGCGCACCGTCGACGTCCACCACATCATGAAGGGAACTGAAGTGGCGTACGGCTTCGTCCACTATCCCGAACTTCATGTCGTCAGGGCAGTCCACGCGAATTTCCGGTGTCGAGAAGAACCTGGGTACGTCAGAGAGCAACTCCCTCACGGTCTTGCCGGAGTCTGCAACGATACGAAGCAGGCGCGCTGCAGCGTAGATGGCATCGTCGTGACCGTAGAAACCTTCCGTAAAGAACATGTGGCCTGACATCTCGCCGGCCAGCGGTGCGGAGAGTTCCTTCATCCGCTCCTTGATCAGCGAATGTCCGGTCTTCCACATGACGGGATTCCCGCCTGCATGCTCGATCGCGTCAGGCAGCGCCTGGGAGCACTTCACGTCGAAGATGATGGATTGGCCCTTTCCGGTGCGCGCAAGAACGTCGCGAGCGTACACGATGAGCAGGTGATCGCCCCAGATTACATCGCCTTCCGAGTCCACCACGCCAATCCGGTCGGCATCTCCGTCAAACGCGATGCCCAGTTCTGCACCATCCTCGCGCACGGCAGCGATCAGGTCTTCCAGGTTCTCGACGACCGTCGGGTCCGGGTGGTGGTTGGGAAAGGTGCCGTCGCTTTCGCAGAATAACCCGCGAGCGTCCAGCTTCAACCGGGCAAAGAGCTGCGGCGCAACCAGGGCACCCGCTCCGTTGCCGCAGTCGAAAACCACCTTCACCGGTCGCGAAATCGAGCCTGTTCTCTGGAGAATGTCCTCCAGGTATGGCTCGATGATCGTCTCCTCCCGCACGCTTCCCTTCACCTCAGCCGGCGCTGCCGGATTCTGAATCAGGCTGTAGAGGTGCTGAATCGCTTCTCCGTGCAGCGAGTCCGTTCCCAGGCACATCTTGAAACCGTTGTACTCCGGCGGATTGTGCGAACCGGTAATCTGGATACCGCCTGCAACTCCTACGTGCCAGAGCGACCAGTACATGAGTGGTGTTGGAACCACGCCGATGTCCACCACGTCCACGCCGGCCGACGTGAGGCCCTCCACGAGCGCGTCGCGCAGTTCGCCGCCCGACGGCCTGTTGTCGCGGCCCACAGCAACCGCGCCCCTGACTCCCGCGGCAATCATGTTGCGCGCGTAGGCGTCACCGATTGCGCGAGCAGCCTCGGTGGTGAGCTCGCTGCCCACTATTCCGCGAATGTCGTACTGCCGGAAGATGTTGCTGCTGATGCTCATTCCGCTGCCTGGTAAGAGTCCCGATCTTGCGCCCGTTGCCAAACGCGGTGTGCATCCGTCAAGGGCGCTCTAATCTGCATTGCGCAATGGTAGCTGCGAGCCGGTGCAGCCCTCGCGCTGTTATTGCGCGAGGCTGACTTCCGGCATCACGACCCCGGACGAGTCTGCAGCCGCCGTGGGCACTTCAGGCGAGCGCAATTCCGGAACCACGGTACGATCGCCCAGAGGTGAGCTGGCTCTCGCGAGCCGCACAGCAGGGCTTGGATACACACCCAGGATCAGGAGTATCGCAACGCTCGCTCCAATAACGAAACGCGTTGCAGACGGTGCCGGGGCAATCACCGGTGCACCCTCGGGGCGAGGGCGGAAGAACATCACGATGATCACCTTCAGGTAGTACGCGGCAGACAGCACACTGGTCATCACCAGAATGATCGCCAGGCGCGTTTGCGGTGATGGCGCCTGCAGTGCGGCCTGAAGCACGTACCACTTGGCGAAGAAGCCCATTCCTCCGGCCAGCGGGAAGCCCAGCAAAGCCAGCATGAACACCGCCATGGCGGCAGAGCTGCCGGGTCGAACGCTCCAGAGGCCAGCATATTCGCTCAGGTTGTCCGAGTTGGTAACGGAGTGGCCCAGCATGCAGACGATACCGAACGCGCCAACAGTGGCGAACGTGTACGCGAACAGGTAGAACACGAGCGCCGCCGCACCAGCCTCAGTGCCCGTGAGGAGTGCGACCATCAGGTAGCCCGCGTGCGCAATGCTGGAATATGCCAGCAGACGCTTCAGGTTGTTCTGTGCAAGGGCGATCACATTGCCCACGACCATGGTGAGAACAGCGATCCACCAGAGGGCTCCGTGCCAGAGTTCGTAGGCGTTCGGCAGCGCTTCGAGCGTTACTCGCACGAACGCCGCGAAGGCCGCTGCCTTGAGTGCCGCCGCCATGAACGCGGTGTACGGAGTTGGCGCACCTTCGTACACGTCAGGCGTCCACATGTGGAACGGTACGGCAGCCACCTTGAAGCCGAAGCCCACCAGGAGGAGCGCCACGCCCACGATGAACAAGGAACTGCCCGCCACTGCAGGGTCGGCGAGCCTGTCACCGATCACCGCCAGATTCGTGGACGCCGCAGCACCATAGATAAGCGCGATTCCGTAGAGCAGGAACGCGGAGCTGAAGGCGCCAAGCAGGAAGTACTTGAGTGCTGCCTCCGCCGACCTTGCGCTACGCCTGTCTATACCGGCGAGGATGTAAACCGCGATGGACATGAATTCCATCCCGATAAACACCATGATAAGGTCACGCGCCCCCAGCAGGATGAGCATGCCGCACGTGGCCAGCAGCGTGAGCACGTAGGACTCCGATCCTCGCACGCCTATGCGCTCGTTGTCATCCAGTGAGAGCAGCTGCGTGAGTATGGCGCCAACCAGCACAACAGCGCTCGTGCCCCAGCGGAATCCGTCAACGGCAACCAGGCCAACGTTGGACGTGACGCCGCTGCTCCACATCCAGGCTACCGCCCCGAGCGCAGCAAGCGAAACACCAATGGAAGCGATTCCTACTCGGCGCGCACGCTCCTCCGTTTCCGGTCCCCATACTCCAATCAGGAGAAGGGCCATTGCGCCTACAGCGAGAATGACCTCAGGAAGGACGGCTATTGTCAGGTGGCCGGGATGGGCCAGGTCTAGATGCACGTAAGGGTCTCCGTACGACTTCAGGGCTGTTCAGTCTGTTCTCGGGCTCGCTGCTGCTCCGCAAATGCACTTCCCCGCTCCACATGCTCGATCAACTGAGCGGTGGCTGTCTCCATGCGTCGCAGTACTGGCCCGGGTGCAACGCCCAGCAGGATGATGACGAGCGTAATCACGCCCATCATTCCCAGCTCGCGCCTGTTCAGGTCACTCAGATGCCGATTCTCCTCGTTCGAGAGCGGATTGAACAGAACCCGCTGCAGCGCCCAGAGCAGATAGACGGCGGCAAAGATAACACCGCTTGCTGCAATGATGGCAGCAAACGGATAGGTGCGGTACGAGCCGACCAGCACCAGGAACTCACCCACGAATCCACTCGTTCCCGGAAGCCCGATGCTCGCGAGCGCAGTAATCGTGAGAAATGCGGCAAACATGGGCACTACGCGCGCGATTCCTCCATACGAGGCAATCTCGCGTGTGTGTGTTCTTTCGTAGAGCATTCCAACCAGAAGGAACAGCCCGCTGGTGGAGACTCCGTGGCTGATCATGATCACCAGCGCACCCTGAACGCTCTGCATGGTGAGAGCGAAGATACCCAGCATCACGAAGCCCAGATGGCTGATGGATGAATACGCCACGAGCTTCTTGAGATCCGGCTGCACCATGGCCACGAGCGCGCCATAAACAATGGACACGACTGCCAGGCCGATGATTATCCCTCGAACCACCGGGAGCATGGCAACCGAAGGAAAAAGCGGCAGAGCGAACCGCAGGAAGCCATATGCGCCCATCTTCAGCATCACACCGGCGAGGATCACCGACCCACCCGTTGGTGCTTCCACGTGGGCATCCGGCAACCACGTGTGAAACGGGAAGAGCGGAACCTTGATGGCGAAGGCCAGGAAGAATGCTCCAAACAGCCAGAGCGACTGAACCGGCGAGAGCGCGAGGCGCGCTACGGTCTGGTCGTAGCTGAATGTGTCCGCTCCAACCGACTGCCAGATAACGAGAATCGCCACCAGCATGAGGAGCGAACCGCCCATCGTGTATATGAAGAACTTTTCGCTCGCGTAAATCCGTCGGGTACCACCCCAGATGCCGATAACGAAATACATCGGCACCAGCATGATCTCCCAGAACACATAGAACAGCAGGAAGTCGAGCGCCACGAACACGCCGATCATTCCCGTTGTGAGCACCAGCAGCAACGCGTAGTGCGTGCGCAGCTTCGTGCGAACGCTGGTCCAGTCACCCAATGCTGCTATCGGCATCAGGAACGTGGTGAGAAGCACCATGAACAGCGAGATGCCATCCACACCGATCGTGAACCTGGAGTGCAGGTCCGGAAGCCACGGCGCGTCAATGTAGAACTGCCAGCCGGTACGGGCCTCGTCGAATGCCCACCACATGCCCAGCGAGAGCACGAACTCCGCCATGAGCGTGACGACGGCTATCCAGCGTGCTCTCGACCCGCCTCGATACTCAACGTCTCCGCTCGCGGGCGCTGCCCGGCAGAAAGCGAAGATGGCGGCTACGCCTATGAGAGGAACCAGCAGGAGAATCGGTAGGATCCAGCTGTCATAGTGGATCTGGGCCAGCAGCTCGCGCATTCGCTGTCCTCCTGATGGAATCCCGTGATAGTGTGGTTGTTCCCCGGCTTCAGGAGAACATACCCTTCGCTCTTCGTTCCGTCAGTGCAACGCCCTACACCTCGGCCATCAATTTGCCATTCACTTTGTTCATCTACCGGGGGCAGTAATTGACTCAGCTGCCTCCGAAGCGGCGGCATCCTCGAGCACCCGATCCACCATCAGTTGCGCAGACGGCTCGATGCGCCGCAGAATCGGACCGGGTGCGATTCCGATCCAGAGTACGGCGATCGCAAGGATCAGCATGACGCTGAGCTCGCGCCGGTTCATGTCCTTCATGCGCGGGCCGGCTTTCTCGCTGGCCGGAACCGGATCAAACAGCATTCGCTGAAGCGCCCAGAGGAAATAGACGGCCGCCAGGATGATTCCCGTTGCCGCCACCACGGCGAAGATGGGCTGTGTCTGGTAGCTGCCAAGCAGCACCAGGAACTCACCCACGAATCCACTGGTGCCCGGAAGTCCGATGCTGCCCATCGCGGCAAGCACCAGGAACGCGGAACCCATTGGAGCAATACGGGCCAGGCCGCCAAAGTTGTGGATCATGCCGGTGCGGCGCCGCTCGTGAAGCATGCCCACCAGCAGGAACAGCATGGTAGACGTAAGGCCGGAGCTCAGCATCACGATCATCGCACCGTCCACACTCTGCACAGTGAGTGCGAAAATGCCGAGCATAACGAAGCCCAGGTGGCTGATGGACGAGTAGGATACCAGGCGCTTGAAGTCAGGCTGCACCATTGCCACCAGTGCACCGTACACGATGCTCACAACCGACAACACCAGGATTACGGTGTGGATGGTTGGCTGCAGCGCGGCAGCCGGAAAGAACGGCACGGCAAGCCGGATCACACCGTACGTGGCAACCTTGATTCCCAGCGCAACGGCCGCCGTTGTCGGCGCCTCATGCTGCGCGTCAGGCAGCCAGGTGTGAAGCGGGAACAGGGGCGACTTCACCGCGAACGCGATGAAGAACGCTCCGAACATCCACAGCTGCGTAGTTGGTGAAAGAGATGCGGACGCGAGCAGATGGTCGTAGTGGAAAGAGCTGGCTCCAGCCGATATCCACACGAACAGCACTCCCACCAGCATCATCAGCGAACCGAGGAACGTGAAGACGAAGTACTTCAGGCTCGCATAAACCCTTCGTTCCCCACCCCAGATTCCGATGATGAAGTACATCGGAATCAGCATCAGCTCCCAGAATACGTAGAAGAGCAGCAGGTCCACAGCCAGGAACACACCGATAATTCCGGCAGTCCATCCAAGGAGCAGTGCGTAGTAGCTTCTCGCGCGCTCCCGTACCTGCGTGAGGCTCCCGACTATGGAAAGCGGGATGACCAGAATGGTAAGCAGAACCATGAACAGCGAGATGCCATCCACTGCAAGCGTGAACCGGGCTCCCCAGTCCGGTATCCACGCATAGTCTGCCACCAGCTGCCAGCCGGCCTCGCCGGGCTCGAACATAATGAGTATGCCGATGCCCACGAGTCCCATCAGCACAAAAGTGTGCAGTGTGATGGAGTGCGGGCCGCGCCACTCGAACGCAGCTGTTTCGGAAACGTTCTCGTTCGCGAAAAAGCGCGTCACCAGCGCACCGACCAACGGGATGATCAGGAGCGCGGGAAGCGCCCATGCATCGAAATTCAGGCTGACAAGGATATCGCGCATGCGCGAGACGGGGTTTCGGGAAAAGGCACGGCGCTGCAGTCACCAGCGACAGTTGCAGCGCGCGCCTAACGTAATATCACGAGGCTGAGCAGAAGCAGCACTCCGAACACCAGCACCCAGGCATACGAGCCAACGTTGCCCGACTGCATGCGGGATCCCACCCAGGAGAGCCCGCGTGCAAGGTACGCAGTGCCGTTTACCATCAGACCGTCAATGATGCCCATGTCCAGCCCGCGCCAGAGAAGGCGTCGGGAGAACGTGACAGTGGGCTGCACGAGTGCGCGGTCAATGCCCTCGTCCACGTAGTACTTGTTCGCAAGTACGGCCTGCACTCCGTGCTCGGCCGGCGACATGGCCTTGGGCACAAGCCTGGCCGGGTCGAGTCGGATCCAGGCGACCGCAACTCCAGCAACGGCAACGGCTATCGCAATCCCCACGAGCATCCACTCCGTGGAATGCTCGATCGCGGGCATCGAGCCGCCTCCCAGCATCAGCGTGGCGCGTCCCACTACCGGCTCCAGCCAGTTCTCGAGCACGTGCGCCGGGCCGAGCCGCATGATGGAGGGAAGGTTCAGCCAGCCGCCTACCGCGCTTAGCACTGCAAGCACAACCAGCGGGCCCGTCATGATCCACGGTGCCTCATGCATGTGCTCCCGTGCCGAAGTCGGAAGCCGCGACGGACCATGGAAGGTGTAGCGCATCAGGCGCGTCATGTAGATGGCCGTAAGGAACGCGGTCAGTAGTGACACGCCGTACACCACATACATGAACACGGAACCCGAAATGCCCAGGAACGTACTTTCAGCAATCAGGCCCTGGTTGGCACGCATGAATACACCGGTGAGAATCTCGTCTTTCGAGAAGAAGCCCGAAAAGAGCGGGATACCGGAAATGGCGAGTGTGGCTACCCACATCGTGGCACGCGTCCACGGCATGGCAGACCCAAGGCCTCCCATGTTGCGCATGTCCTGGGCATCGTCATCGATATTCGCCTTGTGATAGGCGTGGTGCATCGAGTGGATTACCGAACCTGCACCGAGGAAGAGGAGTGCCTTGAAGAACGCGTGCGTCGTGAGGTGAAAGATGCCTGCGGTGTAGGCACCTGCCCCGACGGCCACGAACATGTAGCCGAGCTGCGAGACGGTTGAATAGGCGAGAACCTTCTTGATGTCCCACTGCTTGAGGCCGATGGTCGCGGCAAAGAACGCGGTCATCGCACCAACGAGAACGATCAGAAGTGACGCGGTGGGCGAGAGTGCGAACAGGATTCCGGCACGCGCAACCAGGTAAACGCCCGCAGTCACCATGGTGGCCGCGTGGATCAGCGCCGACACAGGGGTGGGGCCGGCCATGGCGTCAGGCAGCCAGATGTACAGCGGCATCTGCGCGCTCTTTCCGGCACAACCAAGGAAAATGAAGATGCAGATGGCCGTGATCACGGCACTCTGCCCCGGCTCCATCGCAGCCACCGCGCGCTCGACTCCGGCGAAGTCCAGTGCACCCAGATTTGCAAAGATAAGGAACATGGCGACCATAAATCCGAAGTCGCCGATACGGTTCACGATGAACGCCTTCTTGCCTGCGTCCGAGTTTGCCTTCGTGTCGAACCAGAACCCGATAAGGAGATAGGAGCAGAGGCCAACGCCCTCCCATCCCACGAACAGCACCGGGTAGCTCGAGCCCATAACGAGCACGAGCATGAAGAACACGAACAGGTTCAGATAGGAGAAGTACCGGCTGTATCCGGAGTCTCCCTTCATGTACCCGATGCTGAACAGATGGATGAGGAAGCTGATTCCCGTCACCACCAGGATCATCACCATTGACAGCTGATCGAGCTGGAACGCCCAGTCGATTCGCAGGTCACCTGCGGGCATCCACGCCCAGTAGGTCTGTATGAAGGGCACTTCCAGCATTCCCGGCGCTCGTGCGGCAAGGAAAACCGCGATCGAAATCAGGAACGAGAGCCCCACCACGAGAGGACCGACTATGGTGGAAATCCGCTGCCACTTGTCCAGCGGAGGCGGCCCGGAATAACCGGCATCTCCGGGTTGCAGATGCCCTGCATCCGGATCGTGCGATGGATCTTCCGGGCCGGCAAAGTATCCCGGCAGCAACGAGAGCAAACCGTTGGCTACGAAGCCGAGGAACGGCAGCAGCGGAATGAGCCACATCCACCACGCGACAGTGCCGGCCAGCGGATGCGCCAGAACCTCGGCGCCGGTTCCTGCAGACTGGAGGAGCATCAGCCCTTCAGGAGGTTGATGTTCTCGAGGTCCACCGTCCTGAAGTGCCGGAAGACGGCGATGATAATCGCAAGCCCAACCGCAGCCTCTGCAGCTGCAACTGTCATTGTGAACACCACGAACACCTGGCCGGTAACCACGCCGTGAAGCCGTGACAGCGCCACGAGCGAGAGGTTCACCGCGTTGAGCATCAGCTCCACGCTCAGGAAGATCATGATCGCGTTACGGCGCGTGAGCACGCCGATTACGCCGATCGTGAACAGGATGGCGGAGAAGAACAGTGCTTGTGCGATCATGTGCGTGGGCTCACGCGCTTGGCCAGTACCGCCGCGCCCACAACAGCTACCAGCAGAAGTACGCCGGCAACCTGGAACGCGAGCAGGTAATCGCGGAAAAGAACCTGGGCGAGCGGTGTGATGACATTCGGCTGCACCAGCGGATCCATGCCCACGGGATCAGGAAGCACCTGCGGCAGGCGATCGCGCATGAGCACGAAGAGTTCGGCGAGCAGCAGCAGACCGATGGCACCCGCAGACAGTCGCCACCGCATGTCGCGAATGTCCGAGGCAATCTTCACATGCCCCAGGTTGAGCAGCATGATCACGAACAGGAACACCACCATGATCGCGCCTGCATACACGAGTACCTGGATGGCTGCAACGAAGTGCGCCTCCAGCATCACGTACATGGCTGCGAGTGCCGCGAACGTCTGCACCAGCCACAGCACTCCGGCAACGGGACTCTTTCGCGTAACGAAGAGAATTGCCGATACCACAGCGATGAGACCGAACAGTATGAAGTGAAACTGGTATAGGAGCGTCATTCGCCGAGCGGGTCCGATGGATCCCACATCTCGGTTACCGGATGTGTTTGTGCCATCAACCTTTCAAGGTCATAAACGAAACCTGCACGACTGTACTCCGAGTTCTCGTAATGGCGTCCCAGGTGAATCGCCTCTTCCGGACACACTTCCTGGCAATAGCCGCAGAAGATACAGCGGAACTCGTCAATCTCGAAGATGAGGGGGTAGCGGTTGCCATCCTCGTCCTCGCCAGGCACCAGCTTGATGCAGTTGGCCGGGCATACGGTTGGACACAGCCCACAGGCCACGCACTTGGCCTTGCCGGTTTCCGTGGTGAGCATCCTGTGAGTGCCGCGCCAGCGCGGAGAGATCTCCCACTTCTCCTCCGGATACTGCACGGTAACCTTGTGCGGATCCACCATGTGCTTGAAGGTGCTCGCCAGACCCTTCAGGGTGGCCCGCACATAGCTCACCTGCTCGATCGGGCGCTCAACGGCGCGGACCGTAATAGGCATCAGTCTCCTCCCTCCCCCGCAGCCACAATCCGGCGTCGCGACGGAAGCTCCACTCGCGAACGCGTGGGACTGACCAGCCGCCCGCGATCGAGTACGTAAACCATGAATACAGTGAGCACCACGTTCATAGCCAGCAGCGAGGCGCCGTGCATCCACCCTGTCACGTTGAACAGCTGCAGCACGAGAAGCGCCGTCGCAACGATCACGACGTATGCAAGCGTGACCGGAATGAGCACCCGCCAGCCCAGCGCCATGAGCTGGTCATACCGGAAGCGCGGAAGCGTCCAGCGCACCCACATGTAGAAGAAGAGGAAGAAGAGCGTCTTCAACGAGAACGACAGCGTGGTAAGCAGCGTCTTCGCCACGCTCCATGCAGGCGTATTGTCCCAGGACGTGAACGGAATATCCCAACCGCCGAAGAACAGCGTTGCCATGAAAGCACTCATCGTGATCATGGCCGCATACTCAGCGATGAAGAACATCGAGAACTTCATGGACGAGTATTCCGTGTGATACCCGCCAACGAGCTCCGCTTCCGCTTCAGGCATGTCGAACGGCAGACGGTTGGTCTCGGCGAATGCGGACACCAGGAACGTCAGGAACGCAACCGTCAGGTTGAGAACGTTCCACCATCCCACCTGCTGCTGAGTGATGATACTGTCGAACGTGACGTTGCCAGCCAGCAGCAGTACCGGAATGATCGAGAGCCCAAGGCCCACCTCGTAGCTCACCATCTGCGCACTGGCACGCAGTCCACCCAGGAATGCGTACTTGTTGTTCGAGCTCCAGCCGGCAAGCACCAGTCCGTAGGCGCCGAGCGACGCAACTGCCACGATGAACAGGTAGCCGATGGGGATATCGGCCACCTGCATGTCAATGAGTCCCCAGGGCGTTGGCAGTGGTGAACCGAATGGAATCACGCACCACACGACCAGCGCGGTTACGAAGGAGATACCGGGCGCAAGGTTGAAGATCGCGCCGCTTGCAGCTTCCGGCTGATTCTCTTCCTTCATGAAGTTCTTGATGCCGTCTGCAGCCGGCTGTAGCAATCCACCTGGGCCGGCCCTGTTGGGTCCTCGGCGATCCTGGATCCATGCGGAAACCTTGCGCTCCGCAAGCGTGAGCATCGCGACGGACACCAGGTATATCGTGAAGAAGACGATCACCTTCACGACAGTTGCGATGAGGAACACACCGGTACTCGGCGCAACCTGCGGGTTCGCAACCTGGAAGAGCGCAGGCAAAATGGAGCCCGGCAGAATCGTCATGCGGATTCTCCGGCCAGGCTTGTCTGCGCGATCTGCTGTCCTGCGAGGCCCAGCGAGTCGTAGCTGAGGCCCGCGAATGCAGGCTGCGCTGCGGCAAGACCGTCGAAGACCTCGGACGCCAGGAAATAATCCGTATCTTCGCCCATCGTTGCAAGAAGCTCGGAGAGGACAAACCAGGTGGGCCTGGCCAGGCCGGGAGCGCCACGCGACTGCAGGAAGCGCTGCACACGTCCGCGAAGGTTGGTGAAGGTTCCTTCCTCTTCGGCAAAGTTCGCGACAGGCAGCACGACATCGGCGACCTCGTGCGGCACGCCGGTCGTGGTTCCGATAACCAGCACACTGGCTGCTGCGCGCAGCACCTCCGGCTTCACGTCTGCAAGTTCATCATCGGCAACCACGAGTACCGCACCAGACGAAACTCCGGCGAGTGGCGAATCGAAGTCCACCCTGCTGAAGCCGAGCTGCAGGGCACCGTGAACGTTGGCGCCTCGGTCTGCGCGGAGCGCCAGGTCTTCCACTCCGGGAAGTGGCGCCTCATCACCTGTTGCACAGCGGAAAGTGGCACTGCCACCCGCACGGTCAACCAGCCGGCGCAGGAGCCAGAGTGTCTCGTTCGGCAGGTTCGGAGATGCCAGAACGTGAACCTCGCGATCGCCGATCAGCGACGCGGCAGCAGCAAGTGCGTCATCCCACGCAGCCGGCTGGAGCGCACCTCCATCGCGTACGAGCGGAACTTCGGAGCGATCAGGGCGGTTCATCCAGCGATAGTCAAGGCGACCGTGGTCGCACATGTAGTACTCGTTGACCTCGAGGTTCGGACGCGGACGCAGCCGTGCAATGACATCGTCGCGTGACTCGATCATCATGTTGCAGCCCTGTGAGCAGCCCGGGCACACGGACGCCGTACGATCCAGCTCCCATGCACGTGCCTTGTTCAGCGAGTCCTTGCTGAGCAGCGCGCCTACCGGGCACAGGTCTATCACATTCGAGGCCCAGGCGTGCGTGAGGCCCTCGCCTTCGTACACGCCGATAACCGCACGATCACCGCGCTCGCTCACGTTGAGCACCGGTTCCTCGGCAACAGCGTCCATGAAGCGAACGCATCGCGTGCAGAGAATGCAACGGTTGGTGACGTAGAGAACGTCGCCACCGAAGTCCTCCATCGGGTTGAACCGCTTGGGCTCATGAAGGCGCGATACAGCCGGCCCTTCCGCGAACGTGAAGTCCTGCAGCTCACACTCGCCGGACTTGTCGCAAATCGGACAATCCAGCGGATGGTTGATGAGGAGAAACTCCAGCACGCTCGCGCGCGCCTCACGAGCCTTCTCCGTGTTCATCTGCACTACCTGTCCCTCTCCCACCGCGGTTGCACACGCCGGCGCGAGCTTGGGCATCTTCTCCACTTCCACCAGGCACATGCGGCACGAACCCGCCACAGGCAGCCCCGGGTGGTAGCAGTAGTGCGGAATCAGTATTCCTACTGTCTTGGCAGCTTCCAGGATCGACGTGCCTTCCGGCACCACCGCCTGACGCCCCTCGATAGTAAGGGTAACCATCTTCGTTTCAGCCATCAGACTGCCACCGCGGCAACCGGTACATGAGACCGGCTTTTCGGGATGAGTGCCTCGAACTCGCTGCGGAAACGGGCAATGCCCGACACGATAGGCGTGGCGCAGGAGTCACTTAGTACACAGATGGTCTTTCCGGTCATCTGCTCGGAAAGTTCAAGCAGCGTATCAATGTCATCCGACTGACCCTCACCTGCGAGCATGCGTTCGAGAATTCGCGTAACCCAGCCGGTGCCCTCACGACATTGCGTGCACTGCGCGCACGACTCGTGAGCGTAGAAGCGTGCGAGTCGCGCAACCTGCTTCGGTATGCTCTGCTGGTCATCCATGCAGATAACGCCGCCTGAGCCCAGCATGGTGCCGGCCGCAACGAATCCTTCGTAGTCCATCAGCGCACCCTCGGCTTCCTCCATCGTGAGGATGGGAACCGATGAGCCGCCGGGGATGATCGCCTTGAAGCTCCTTCCGGCTGGCGGACCGCCGCACACGTCGTACAGGAAGTCCTTGAAGGGAAAACCAAGGGCCACCTCGTAGTTGCCGGGCCTGGCGACGTTGCCACAAACCGAGAACAGCTTGGTTCCGGTGCTGCGCGGATTGTCGGGGCGTCCGAAGCCCTTGTACCACTCCGCACCATTCCGGATGATGTGAGGAACGGCCGTGAGCGTTTCAACGTTGTTGATCGTGGTTGGCTGACCGAACAGGCCTGCAACTGCCGGGAACGGCGGCTTGATACGCGGATTGCCACGCCGTCCCTCGAGCGAGTTCATGAGGGCGGTTTCCTCGCCGCAGATGTACGCACCGGCGCCCTTGTGGACAACGATATCAATGCGCTTGCCGCTGCCCATTGCGTTCTCGCCCAGGATGCCGTCGTCGTATGCCTCACGAACCGCGCGGTTCATCCACAGGAGCGGCTCGGTGAACTCGCCACGTATATAGATGTACGCCGTCTCGGCGCCTATGGCGTATGCCCCTATCGCAACGCCCTCCACGAGTCCGTGCGGCGTCCACCGCATGATCTCGCGATCCTTGAACGTTCCAGGCTCCGATTCATCGGCATTGCAGCACAGATAGTGAGGCCTGCCATCGCCGGGCTTCATGAACGACCACTTGACGCCGGTGGGGAAGCCTGCGCCTCCGCGCCCGCGAAGTCCGGATTCCTTCACGATATCCACGATGCCTGCGGGCTCCATGGCCAGCGCCGACCGCAGCGCTTCATAGCCGCCCAGCTTCTTCCATCCTTCCAGCGTGCGGGCTTCTGGGTTGCCGAAGTGCTTCGACAGCACCTGCGTCTCGCGCTCGTGCGGCGGGTGAGGATATCCCATCAGTCCAGCTCCGCGAGAATGTCCGCTACAATCTCGGGAGTCACCGACTCCACGAAACGTTCGTTGATCATTACCGGAGTTGCAAAGCCGCATGCACCAAGGCACTCCGATTCAACGACCGTAAACCGGCCGTCCGCAGACGTGGCGCCGAGCTCCCCGCAGCCGGTTTTCTCCAGGAACGAACGTACCACGTCCTCCGCACCGCAAACGTTGCAGGGAGACGTGGTGCACACCTGGATGAAGTGTTTGCCAACCGGATGCTGGTGGTACATGGTGTAGAACGTGACCACGCCCTTCACGTATGCGGGCGTGATCTCGAGCAGCTCGGCAACTTCCGCCATGGCCTCCTCGCTCACCCAGCCGCGGTCTTCCTGCACCATCCATAGCGCGGGAAGCAGTGTTGCCATCCTGGTTGGATAGCGCGTGAAGAGTTCCTCGAGCTCTGCCCTGCGCGCACCAACGAACACGGGCTCGTAAGGCTCGTGGGCTGCGGCAACATGTGGCGCAAGCTGAGGCCGCGGCTGACTGGGACCGCTGCTCACCTGTCTATCTCTCCCATCACTATGTCAATGCTGGCGTTGATGGCGATTACGTCGGACAGCAGGTGTCCCTCCACCATCTTCGGAATGGCTGACAGGTTCACGAAAGCCGGGGGGCGAATGCGCCAGCGCACCGGCTTTGCCGTTCCGTCAGACACGAAATAATAGCCCTTCTCGCCCTTGGGACTCTCCACCGGCATGTACACCTCACCGATCGGCGGACGCGGACCCTCCATCACGAGCTTGAAGTGATGGATCATGCTTTCCATCTCGCTGGTAGCCATGCTCTTGGGCGGAAGGATTACCCTCGGGTCATCCACGTTCACCGGCCCGTCCGGCAGCCTGGCGAGTGCCTGCTCCAGGATCCTGATGCTCTGGCGAATCTCCTCGAGCCTCACGAGGTAACGATCGTAGATGTCGCCCTGCGTGCCCACCGGCACTTCGAAGTCGTACGTCTCGTATTCCAGGTACGGGAAGTCCTTGCGTACGTCGTAGTCCACGCCGCTTGCGCGCAGCATGGGTCCGGACAGGCCGCAACTGATCGCCTCGGCAGCGGTGAGTGCGCCCACTCCCGCGGTACGACCCACCCAGATGGCATTCTTCGTGAGCATGCGATCCGTTTCGTTGATCGTACGCGGGAGCGTCTTCACGAAGTGTGCAACCTGCTCCACCCAGCCTTCAGGAACGTCGGCCGCCATGCCGCCCACTCGGCTTGCGGTCGTCGTGAGACGCGCACCGACCCATCGCTCCAGCAGGTTGTATACGTTCTCGCGCTCCTGGAAGCACCACAGGAACGGCGTGAACGCACCGATGTCAATGCAGGTGGTGCCGAGCCACACGAGATGCGAGATGATGCGCGAGAGCTCCATGGCTATCACGCGAAGCACCTTGCACCGCTCTGTCATTCCCACCCCGAACAGACGCTCGGCGCCGAGCGAGAAGGCAATGTTGTTGCCGATCGAGTTCAGGTAGTCTTCGCGGTCGGTCCAGGGGATGATCTGGTTGTACTGCCGGTATTCGCCGATCTTCTCGAACCCGCAGTGCAGGTAGCCGATGTGCGGCACGCAGCGCACCACCACCTCGCCCTCCAACTCGAGCAGGAGCCGCAGTACGCCGTGGGTTGCAGGGTGCTGCGGACCCACATTGATGAGCATGGGCTCACCTTCCAGCTCGTCCTCGAACACCGGCGGGGCCTCGTAGTCCACGGGACGGCCGGATTCATCCACCATGAGCGGAACTCGCTGAGGCCGGCCCTGTGAATCGAGGCCGGTGGTGCTCAGCTCCACTTCAATGGTGCGCTTGCGCGTTGCCATCTGGATCAGTCCTCCGAGCTCTGAGCGATGTAGCGCTCGCGCATGTCAGCCGGCAGATCTCTGTAGATACTCGCCGGCGAGAGCTCCTCGAGGAGATAGCTGGCGCCGGGATGCGCGGTGAGCGCCTGGCGCAGCTGCTCGGAGCGGCTGAAACGACCCCGGAGCGGGAAGTCCTTACGCAGCGGGAAACCTTCGTTATAGGTCTCCCACATGAGGATTCGACGCGGATCCGGGTGCCCGCGGAAGGTTACGCCGAACATGTCGTAGGCTTCGCGCTCGAGCCAGTTGGCGCCCTCCCAGAGGTCGGTGACGGACTCAACCTGGAGTTCTGCGTCCTTTGCGAGCTCAACCTTGACGCGTAAAAACCGTCGGTACGGGAACGATCGCAGATGCCAAACTACCTGAAGTGGACGCCCGAAGTCTCGGTATTCCACGCACGTAACGTCTGACAGGTAATCGTAGCGCTGCGACTCGTTACCTTTCAGCCACTCGAGCACTTCGCGTACGCGCGGAGGGTCGATGTATACGGTAGTCTCGCCCCAGATCACTTCAACGCGCTGCACCGCATCGGGGAATCGTTCGCGCACTGCGGCAGCCGAGGGATTCTCGGGTCCGCCGGTGTGTGGGATGTCCCGTGGAGTTGCGGGAGCCGGCGCGTCGGCCGGGAGGGCGCTTCCGACTACCATGCGTCCGATGCTCATGGTGCGGACCTGCGCTGATGGACGGAGTTCCCGAACGGCTCGGAGAGCTCGTCGATGATGGGCGCGGGAATGTAGAGGCGGCTGGTGGGATCCGGCTCCATTTCGTCGCGCAGGCGCTCGTCGCTCATGCGTTCGTTCATCACCTTGCGGTGCAGCATCATGATTCCGTACATGAGCGCTTCCGGGCGCGGGGGGCAACCCGGCACGTAGACGTCCACGGGAATGATGGTGTCAATGCCCTGCACCACGGCGTAGTTGTCGAACATGCCGCCGCTGGAGGCGCATGCTCCCATGGAGATGCACCACTTGGGCTGCGGCATCTGCTGCCAGATCTGGCGGATGACCGGAGCGAGCTTGAATGGAACGCGTCCGGCACAGATGAGCACGTCGGCCTGCCTGGCCGAATAGGCGAGGCGTTCCATGCCGAAGCGAGCGAGGTCGAACCGCGCGGCTGCGGTGGCCATGAACTCGATGGCGCAGCAGGCTGTGCCGAATGGCATGGGCCACATGGAGTTGGCGCGCCCCCAGTTCACCAGGAAGTCGAGCCTGCTGGTGATCCACGAGCCTTCGTCCGGGTGCCTTACCGTAACGGGCGCGGCGGCAGTGCGAGTCAGTCCCACTTTAGCGTTCCCTTCTTCCATTCGTAGACGTAGCCAATGACGAGCACGGCGAGGAACACGAGCATGACGCCAAGGCCGTAGAATGAGGTCTGTCCCGGGGGGCAGGCGCCATTCAGGAGCGGTACGGAACAGGAGAGGTCCTTGTATGCGACCGCCCATGGGATCATGAACACCGTCTCCAGATCGAAGACGATGAAGAGCATGGCGATGAGGTAGAAGCTGATGGAGAAGCGTGCCCTTGTGTCGCCGTAGGGGGTGACACCGGACTCGTAGGCGATGCTTTTTTCGGGAGTCCTGCGCGGTCTGACGACGAGCGCGCTGACGCCGATCATGAGGATGGCGTTCAGGAGGACGAAACCGAAGAGGAGGAGTACGGGGAGGTAGGTTCGCGCCATCAGGGATACGACTTAGTGAAAAATTTCACTTGGGCCAACTCCAAGTTATCCGGTGCCATCTGCCGTTGCAACATGCCAGCCTGCTAACCACAACCAACTCCGACGCTTCCGATTCGATGCAACCGGCCGCATCTTTACCGCCGCCACGGCGACGCCACTCCGGCGCACCGCCTTACGACCACTCCGTATCACTTTCCGATGTCCATCCAGAACGACCGCTGGATCACGCGCATGGCCCGCGAACACGGCATGATCGAGCCCTTCGAGGATCGTCAGGTTCGGTCCGGTGTCATTTCCTACGGCGTATCATCCTACGGCTACGACATGCGCGTGGCCTCGGATTTCCGGATCTTCACCAACGTCCTCAACTCGATCGTAGACCCCAAGAACTTCGATCCGAAGTCGTTCGTGGAGTTCTCCGGAGACGTATGCATCGTTCCGCCCAACTCCTTCGCACTCGCACGCTCCGTTGAGTACTTCCGCATTCCCCGCAACGTTCTCACCATAACGGTAGGAAAGTCCACGTATGCGCGGTGCGGCATTATTACCAACGTCACGCCCTTCGAGCCGGAGTGGGAAGGTTACGTAACGCTCGAGATCAGCAACACCACTCCCCTGCCCGCACGAATCTACGCGAATGAGGGAATTGCGCAGGTGCTGTTCTTCCAGGGCGAAGAAGAGCCCGAGGTGTCGTACCGCGACAAGAAGGGCAAATATCAGGGGCAGCACGGAGTAACGCTACCCAGGATCTAGTGGTGCACAGGCGCCCGCTGAGGCGCCTGCGCGTTGCCCTCGGGCGTTCGCGCGGAACCACCCTTGTCGCGGCCAGGGCTACCTAACGCCGGTGGCCGCGTTGCCTGTTCGGACCCCGCAGGCTCAGAACCGCACCCCAGGCAGGTACACAACCAGCGCCACTATCAGCAACGCCAGCGCAATCCATGCCAGTGCTGGCGGACCACTTCCAGGCCCGGCCCGCGCACTCAGGGCAAGCTGCTGCCGCGCCTCGGGCTCCGTACCGTCACCCACTACATAGGTGGTTTTCTCGACGGCATCGGCGCCACCATACGCAGCCTCCGCATCCTCGCCCTGAATACGCCTGTCGTTGGCAGCCATGTACACCTCTCGGTGATAGGTCTGCGAAACCACGTGCAGCATCCGCGCCAGCCTGCCATTGCCTGCCCTGTACCGGTCACGACCGGCAGAGGCAACGGCGCGGACTCGAAACCCGATCTCTACTTCGCGGGTCGGGTTGCCGAAGCGCGAAGGTAATCGCGATTCATGCGCCCGATTACGTCAATGCTGATCTCCTTTGGGCAGGCTTCCTGACACTCGCCGAACAGAGTGCAGCCACCGAAGCCTTCCGAATCCATCTGCTCGACCATGGAAATCGCCCGGCGATCGCGCTCAGGCTGCCCCTGCGGCAGGAGTCCCAGGTGCGTGATCTTCGCGCCCGTAAAGAGCGATGCCGAACCGTTAGGGCACGCTGCCACGCACGCACCGCACCCAATGCAGGCAGCGGCGTCCATTGACGTATCAACGTTGGGCTTCGAGATCGGCACGGCGTTCGCGTCAGGCGCGTTGCCGGTCTGGACGGAAACGTAGCCGCCAGACGCGATGATCCGGTCCAGTGACGAGCGATCCACCGCCAGATCACGAAGCACCGGGAACGCCGTAGCGCGCCAGGGCTCGATGTGTATCTGGTCGCCATCCTTGAAGCTGCGCATGTGCAGCTGGCAGGTGGCGGTACCGCGAGAAGGACCGTGAGGCACGCCATTGATCATCATGCCGCAGGATCCGCAAATGCCTTCCCGGCAATCATGGTCGAATGCTATCGGGCGCTTCCCTTCCTCCGTCAGGCGCTCGTTTACCACGTCGAGCATCTCGAGGAAGGACATGTCGGGACTCACGTCCCGCGCAACATAAGTCTCCATGCGCCCGGGCGAATCGGGCCCATCCTGTCGCCACACGTGCAGAGTGAGATTCATCACTTGTAACTCCGGATGCTGGGCTGCACTCGCTCGAACTCGAGTGGCTCCTTGTGCATTATGGGCGCCTTGCCTTCACCAGCGTACTCCCATGCCGCCACGTAGCTGAACTTGTCATCGTGCCGCAGTGCTTCGCCTTCGGGCGTCTGGTGCTCCTCACGGAAGTGGCCGCCACACGACTCCTCACGGTGCAGCGCATCGATGCACATGAGTTCCGCGAGCTCCAGGTAATCCGCCACACGAGCAGCGTGCTCGAGTGACTGGTTGAGCTCCGCACCCTCGCCAGGCACCAGCACGTTCTGCCAGAACTCCTCGCGAATGGCCGGAATGCGATCGATTGCAGCCTGCAGCCCCGAAGCAGTTCGGGCCATGCCGCAGTTCTCCCACATGAGTGAACCGAGCTCGCGGTGGAACGACGTTACCGTTCGCTTGCCGTTGATGGAAAGGAGGCGCTTGGTCATGTTCGCCACACCTTCCACCGCCGCACGGACCTCGGGATGATCCTCACTAACCGGCTGCGGTTTGGCAGACGCGATGTAGTCGCCGATAGTGAGCGGCAGAATGAAGTATCCGTCTGCCAGCCCCTGCATCAGCGCACTTGCTCCAAGCCTGTTCGCGCCGTGATCGGAGAAGTTCGCCTCACCACCCACGTGCAATCCGGGTATCGTACTCATCAGGTTGTAGTCAACCCAGAGCCCGCCCATCGTGTAGTGCACCGCCGGGTAGATGCGCATCGGTACCTCGTACGGATTTTCGTCCGTGATGCGCTCGTACATCTCGAACAGGTTCCCGTAGCGCTCCTCGATCTTCTCTCGGCCCAGACGCTGGATAGCATCGCGGAAATCGAGGTACACTCCCAGCCCCGTTTCGCCAACTCCGCGGCCTTCGTCACATACCATCTTGGCGGCACGTGAGGCGATGTCTCGCGGGGACAGGTTGCCGAAGCTCGGATAGCGACGCTCCAGATAGTAGTCGCGCTCGTCGTCCGGAATCTGCGATGGCGGACGCTTGTCGCCCACCTTCTTCGGAACCCATACGCGGCCGTCGTTACGCAGCGACTCCGACATGAGCGTGAGCTTGGACTGATAGTCGCCGCTCTGCGGGATGCACGTTGGATGGATCTGCGTGAAACAGGGATTGGCGAATGCCGCGCCACGCTTGTGCGCACGCCAGATCGCGGAAGCGTTGGACCCCTTGGCGTTCGTTGACAGATAGAAGACGTTGCCGTAGCCGCCCGTGGCAAGGATCACGGCGTCTCCGAGCATCGGGTAAATGCGCCCTGTCACGAGGTCGCGGGCAACCACTCCGCGCGCGACACCGTCCACGACAATGAGGTCACGCATCTCGGTGCGCGGGTACATTGTCACCGTGCCCTTCTGAATCTCCTTCTCGAGCGCCTGGTAGCAGCCGAGCAAGAGCTGCTGTCCCGTTTGCCCGCGAGCATAGAAGGTGCGCGAAACCTGTGCGCCGCCGAAGGAACGGTTTGCCAGAAGGCCGCCGTATTCACGCGCGAATGGAACTCCCTGCGCCACACACTGATCGATGATGTTCAGGCTGATTTCCGCCAGCCTGTACACATTCGCCTCACGAGCGCGGAAGTCGCCACCCTTGATGGTGTCGTAGAAAAGACGGAAAACACTGTCTCCGTCGTTCTGGTAGTTCTTTGCTGCGTTTATTCCACCCTGCGCGGCAATCGAGTGGGCACGGCGCGGCGAGTCCTGAAAGCACAGGCAGGACACCTCGTACCCCAGCTCCGCGAGCGACGCGGCTGCGGCACCGCCGGCCAGGCCGGAACCGACCACGATCACGTGGGATTTCCGCTTGTTGGCCGGGTTCACAAGCTTCATGTCGAAGCGATGCTTGTCCCAGCTCTGCTCCAGCGGACCGGAAGGAATGCGTGCGTTTAGCTCCATAATGCTACTCACCAATCAGGCTATAATGCCGAACAGGATCGCCAGCGGCACCGCGGAAAATCCGAGTGCAAGCACGATGGCGATAATGGTGGGCAGGCGGCGTTGCAGCGGATGTGCACTTGCCCTGAATACGCCGAGCGTTCGCATGGAAGCCCAGGCGCCGTGGTACAGATGCAACCCGAGGAACAACATTGCCACCAGGTAAAAGGCAACGATCAGCGGGTTCGAAAACGCAGTCGTGAGGTTGTGGAACGGCCTCAGGTGCACGAACTGCGGATGCACGGTGCCAACCGTGAAGTGCAGGATGTGAAATACGAGCCACACGAGGAGGAACACGCCGCCAATGCGTATGGTGCGCGAAGCCCAGGTCGATACCTGGGGATCAACCTTCTCGTATCCGCGGCCGCGTGCAGTCTGCTTGCGTCGGGTCAGCTGGAACGCTGCCACCACGTGCAGGATCACAGCCAGCAGCAGCACGGCCCGAATGGCCCAGAGGGCCGCGCCTCCACCAATCTCCCGCAGTGAAGCGGCGTACGAATCAATCGCCTCCTGCCCCTGAAAGGCCAGGAGATTTCCCGACATATGGCCGATTACGAAGCCGATCCCAATCAGGCCGGTAACAGCCATTACCGCCTTCTTGCCTATCGTGCTTCTCCAGAGCGACATCACCCAGTTCATGTTGAGGCCTCGTGAAGCTGTCGTTGCCGGCGCAGGTACGACGTGCACCCCGCTGCCCCGCGATAAGTCTGCAGGGAAGCAGCGTCACACATGCATTCCCACCGTCTTGCCACCTTCCGCTCCTGGCGGAATACCCTCACGTTCGTGCGATCCATCAACCGGCAAGCGCGCGCATGGGTTCGCGAACCGCCTCTGCACTCTGTGCCAGGCTCGCCCGCTCCTCCGCAGTCAGTTCAACCTCGATCACCTTCTGCAGTCCGCCCCTGCCAAGCTTGCACGGCACACCAAGGAAGATTCCCGACTCGCCGTACTCGCCTTCCAGGTAGGCTGCACACGGAAGGATTCTCCGCTGATCCAGCACGATCGCCTCAACCATCTGCACAGCTCCCGCAGACGGCGCGTAGAACGCAGAGCCGGTCTTGAGGTGCTTGACGATTTCAGCACCACCGTTCCGCGTGCGATCCACTATCGCGTCCAGTGTCGTGCGGTCCAGCAGCTGCGTAACGGGAATGCCGCTAACCGCCGTGTAGGAAATGAGCGGCACCATGGTGTCTCCGTGACCTCCCAGTACCATTGCCTGGATGTCTCGCACGGACACGTCCATCGCCTCGGCCAGGAATGCGCGATACCTCGCAGTGTCCAGCACGCCGGCCATGCCGATTACGCGCTCACGCGGAAAGCCCGTGGCTTCCTTCGCCACATGGCACATCACGTCGAGCGGGTTGGACACCACGATGACGATCGCGTCAGGCGAGCTGGCACGCACCTGCTCGGATACCGACCTCACGATGCCAGCGTTCGTCTTCAGCAGGTCATCACGCGACATGCCCGGCTTGCGCGCAATGCCGGCGGTGATAACCACGATGTCCGAGCCGGCAGTCTCATCGTATCCGTTGGTACCGGTAACCCGGCTGTCGAAACCTTCAATCGGGGCTGACTGCCACTGGTCCAGTGCCTTCCCCTGCGGAATGCCTTCGGCAACGTCCACCATTACTACCTGGCGTGCCAGCTCCTTCTCTGCAATTCGCTGAGCGGTGGTTGCGCCAACGTTACCGGCACCAACGACCGTGATCTTGTTGACCATGCCTTCCAAACGGCTAAGGTGAATACTCGCAAGCTCGGTCAAGTTACCCGAGCCATCCGGCCACTGCAACGTACCCTTAAATCATACGTTGCACATAAAGTCATCCGCCTACCTGAGACAAGGCACGAAGCCCGCCGGTACGCAGTTGAAGCAACTCATGCTCGAGCGGCTTCTCTGCGAGCGCCTTCCGAAACAGCTGCTCCAGCTCCCTGCCCTCCCGCAAAGGCGTTCGAAGGTCAACCTCGTGATCGCCGAACAGGCATGTTCGAAGTCGTCCGTCCGCAGTTAGCCGCACCTTGTTGCATGACGCACAGTAACTGTGTGTCATTGGCGTGATCACTCCAATCGTTCCTGCAGCACTCGGCAGACGGTAATAGCGCGCCGGACCATTGCCGCCCGGGCCAGCGCACTCCTCGAGTTCTCCGTGTGCACGGGAGACAACTCCCAGAACTTCGGAAGACGGCACCACTTCATTCATTCCATCCGCACCCAGTTCGCCAACCGGCATCAGTTCGATGAATCGAACATGCCACCGCCACGCCAGCGTGAGGCCCGCGAGGTCAGCGATCTCATCATCATTTACCCCGCGCATCACCACCACGTTGAGCTTGATGGGAGCGAGCCCCGCTTCCTCCGCAGCCTTCAGTGCATCGAGTGGATCAAAGGCGAGTGATCGCCTCGCAATTGACCGAATACGTTCGGCGCGCAGGCTGTCCACACTCATGTTCACCCGGTTCACGCCCGCAGCGCGCAGCGAGTGCGCCATGGAAGGCAGCCTCACCCCGTTCGTGGAGAGTGCAATGTCCTGGACAGACGGAATGTCCCGGAGCATTCGCACGAGGCTTTCGAGGTCCGGACGAATCGTTGGTTCGCCACCGGTTAGGCGGAGGCTTCGCAGTCCCAGCGGAGCAAGCTGCCTCACGATCTCCGCTATCTCCTCGTAGCTCAGGATATCCGACTTCGGAAGCCACGGCAGCCCTTCTACAGGCATGCAGTACCGGCATCGAAAGTTGCAGCGGTCGGTCACCGAGATGCGCAGGTACTCGATGCCTCTGCCGTGCTGGTCGAGAAGGCCGCGCGCATTCACGCGTCCCTGCCTGTTGCACATGGCTCAACCCACTCGCTGCTGCCGTCAGCATACGACTCGTGCTTCCAGATCGGCACGCGTTGCTTGATCTCGTCGAGTGTCCATCGGCACGCCTCAAACGCCGCATCCCTGTGAGCGTGAGCGGCGGCTACCACGATGGAGATCTCTCCCACGGCAAGCTTCCCGCTACGATGCACTGCCTCAACGACGGTGGAAAACCGCGTCTCTGCCTCCGCGAGAATCGCAGCAATCTCGAGTTCAGCCATCGCTTCGTAGGCAGAATACTCTAGCTCCACCACGCCTCTGCCCAGGTGATGATCGCGAACGGTGCCGACGAACAGAACGGTTCCGCCCCGATCGGCACCGGCCACAAGATCCAGTACTCCTGCGGGGTCCAAGGCGGTGGACACGATTCGAGCCATGCTCAGCCTCCGCCCACCGGCGGTATGACTGCGACCACGTCTCCGGGCTCCAGGCGTCGATCGGCGGGCGCATACCGCTCGTTCACTGCCACCATCGGAAACCTCGGCAGGCCGGCCCCTCCCGGGCGAGCGCGAAGCTCGCCGACCACATCCCCCGCGGTGGCACCGGGCTCCAGTTGCAGCGACAGGCTGCATTCGCCGAGTGACTCGGCGTAGCTGGCAAAGAGAAGGACTTCTACTGTCACCGGCGGAGTAGCGAGGGAGGAGTGAAAGTGCTCACACCTTCAAGATTACCGACCGGCATGAAAAGACGCGAGCCGCGCAGCGTGGGCGCGGCTCGTTCTGGTGGTACAGGTCAGCAGGAATCCGGGTTCCCTGCCGGAGGCGGGCAAGGCGTCGCTCAGGTAGCGGCCCCGAATGGCAGCAGCTCAGGGCATTGCGGCGGGCAGATCCGCGTCCTCGTCAACGTCTCCGGCCACCATGGCGCGGAGCTCCTTTGACGGCTTGAACACTGGCACGGGACGGGCAGACACCTCAACAGGGTCTCCCGTACGCGGATTGCGCGCCATGCGGGTTTTGCGATGGCGGATCTTGAAGGTGCCGAACCCGCGCACCTCGATATTCTGCTGTTCCTGGAGCGCGTCCTTGATCGCGTCGAGGAAAGCGTCAACGACGCGCGCACAGTCCTTCTTTGATATCAGCGGTCCGCTCGTGTCGGAAATGGACGCGCTGACACGCTCGACCAGGTCGGCTTTGGTCATTGAAATCCTCGGTCTCGGACGCCGTGATCGGATGACGTTCGCGAGCCGAACTTAGAGCCTTAACCGTTGTGTGTCAAGCGCTTGGACGATTCCTACCCGCGCGAGCTAACCGTATCGAGGAACTCGGAGAAGTGTCCCTGTGCGTCATGAGGACCCGGTGCACCCTCGGGATGGTACTGCACGCCAAGAACCGGCAGAGTCCGGTGACGCAATCCCTCAACGGTACCATCGTTCAGGTTCACGTGCGTAACCCTCAGATCGGCGGCCCCGGGAATGCCCGTTTCGCTCCCGCGTACGGCGAACCCGTGGTTCTGCGAAGTGATGAGAACCTTGCCGTCATCCAGCGAGCGTACAGGCTGGTTGCCACCCCGATGACCGAACGGAAGCTTTTCGGTTTCGCCGCCGAATGCGAGTGCAAGCAGCTGGTGCCCGAGGCAGATTCCGAACATCGGTGTACCGGCATCAGCCAGTTTCCGCACGTTCTCCGGAGCGTAGGTAACTGCCGCCGGATCCCCTGGCCCGTTCGACAGGAACACACCATCCGGCTTGAGCGCGAGAACCTCGTCTGCCGGGGTGTTGGCGGGCACTACGGTAACGCGGCAATCGTGGTTTTCGAAGATACGCAGAATGTTGCGCTTGATCCCGAAATCGTAGGCCACCACGTGGTGGGAAGCAGCGGAGTCGCCCACCTGGTAGGGCTGCGTGGTGGAGACGACGGAGGCGAGGTCGCGCCCTTCCATGGGAGGACAGGCATCGAGCGCGAGCAGTGCCTCACGACTTGGCTCTGTGCCCTCGGCAATCACCCCGCGCATCACGCCAGCGGTGCGCAGGTGACGGGTGAGACGGCGCGTGTCCACCTCGTGCAGCACGGGAACACCCGCGCGCGCGAGCCACTCGTCCAGCCCTTCGTTGGCACGCCAGTTGGAATACCTGCGGGAAAACTCCCGCACGATCACACCGGCTACCTGCACTGAAGAGGACTCTGGGTCGTCCGGATTCACGCCGTAGTTCCCGACGTGCGGTACGGTGAGTACCACGATCTGCCCGCTGTACGAGGGGTCCGTGAAGACCTCCTGGTAGCCGGTCATGTTCGTCGTGAATACAACCTCGGCTACTGTCGGGATTTCCGCACCGATCAGTGTGCCGCGAAAAAGGGTTCCGTCCTCTAGGAGGAGGAACCCCTGTCGATCGCCTGACCCCACGCTCACTGTTCGGTGGTAGGGGGGGGTGCCGGCTGCTCGGCCTCTGGGACCGGCGAGAGAGGCACTACCGGTGCTGCGCCTTCGGCGCCGGTTGGGGCCGGAGCCGTTGGAACCGGAGGCGGCGCCATTCCCTCATCCAGAATGGACCTGGGAGCGCGTTGCCGTGCGGAGAGCAGCTGCAGGATGAAGGCAAGGAGCAGGAAAATGCCCCCGGCCCACCAGCTGACGCGGGTGAGCAGCGTGCCGGCCTGCCTGGTTCCAATGAAGGAATCCGATGAGGAACTCGCACCACCGAAGCTTGCAGCCAGGCCGCCGCCCTTTCCACTCTGGAGAAGGATTGCAGCGCCCAGTATGATGCTGTCGATGACGAGGAGAATCAGAAAGAAAGTGTACATCGCTGGATCAGGGCCTTAACGAGCGTATCCTTGCAATATCGCCGATGTCCGGGGCTTCCGTCAACGGCTGCGGACACCGAATGATTGCGCGGCGGGGTCGATGGGTAGGGAGATTCACTCCGTACCGGCTATCGCGGCCCAGCCCGAAGCCTCCAGGCTGGCGCCACCAACGAGCACGCCGTCAACGTGATCAGCGGCCAGCAAATCGGCCACATTGCCCTTGTTCACGCTGCCACCATACAGAATTGGAAGCTTCGCGGCCTTGTCGCCAAGCAGTTCCTGAAGCTCGCGGCGAATCGCCGTATGCACTGTGGAAGCATCCCTGGGGGTGGCCGTACGACCGGTACCGATCGCCCACACTGGCTCATAAGCGATCATGGCAGAAAGCGCACTCTCCGGCTCGAGATCCTTGAGCGCGGCCCGCAGCTGGCGCACTACCACATCCTCTGTGCTCCCTGCCTCACGCTCCTCGAGCAGTTCACCAACGCAGAGCATCGGGGTAAGGCCCGCTCGTACCGCGGCCGCACACTTGAGCGCGGTTTGCTCGTCAGTTTCGCCGAACACGTGCCGGCGCTCGGAGTGACCCACGAGTGCTACACGAGCACCCGCATCACGCGCTATGGACGCCGACGTTTCACCCGTGAACGCACCCTTGTCCTCCCAATGAATATTCTGGACACCCACCTGGATGTCGGGGCGGTCCCGAAGCTCCTCGGACAGAACGGCGAGTGAAGCGGCGGGCGGAAAGATGTAGATGCTCCGTCCGCTGCGACGCGCATACAGCTTCAGGAAGGAACGCGCAAACTCACGGGCATCGGACGGCCCGTTATGCATCTTCCAGTTGGCAGCAAAGATCCGTCGCGTCATCAGCCCTTCCTCGCGTCAAGTGCCGCAACACCCGGCAACGTGCGTCCCTCGAGAAACTCGAGTGACGCGCCCCCGCCCGTGGATACATGGCTTACCTCATCCTCGAGCCCTGCCTCCGCAACAGCCGCGGCGGAGTCTCCTCCCCCAACGATCGTGGTTGCACCCTGGCTGGTTGCAGCGGCCAGGGCCCTTGCCACTTCCAGTGTGCCGAAGTCGAACGGCGGCTTCTCGAACACACCCATCGGTCCGTTCCAGATCACCGTCCCTGCCTCACGAAGGATCCCGGCGTACTCTCGGGCGGATTCCGGCCCGATGTCGAACATTGCTTCGTCTGCAGGAATAGCATCGCGGGCCACGACTCGTGCCGAGTTGCCCGCATCCATACCGGGTGCCACACGAGCGTCCACGGGCAGCACCAGCTTGTCGCCTGCCTCACTCAGCAGCTCGCGAGCCATGTCCACGCGATCGCCTTCCACGAGTGACTTGCCTGTTTCCAGTCCCATCGCACGAAAGAACGTGCACGCCATGGCACCGCCTATGAGCATGCGGTCTACGCGCGGCAGCAGCGCGGAGATCACGTCGATCTTGCCAGAGATCTTTGCGCCACCCAGAACTGCAACGAACGGACGCCTGGGGTTTGCAAGCGCGTTGCCCAGATACTCCAGCTCGCGCTGCATCAGCAACCCCGCCACCGCTGGCTTCAACTCGGCTGCAACACCTGCCGTTGAAGCGTGCGCACGGTGCGCCGCACCGAACGCATCGTTCACGTAGAAGTCTCCTAGCAGGGCAAACTGCCTGGCGAGAGATTCGTCGTTCTCTTCCTCGCCAGGCAGGAACCGTGTGTTCTCAAGGAGAATGACACTGCCAGGCCCGGCCTTGTGCGTGGCTTTTATGGCTTCGTCGGAATCCGTGCTCTCAACGAACGTCACCTTTTCGCCGAGAAGCTCCTGCAAGCGCCTTGCAACGGGCTGCAGTGAGTACTCCGCCACCTGTTTGCCCTTGGGGCGGCCGAAGTGCGACAGGATTACCACTGCCGCACCTCGATCACGCAGAAGCTGTATCGTGGGCAGTGCCGCACGAATACGAGTGTCGTCGCCCACTGAACCGTCCTCGTTCAGCGGCACATTGAAGTCCACGCGCAAGAGGGCGCGCCGACCGCGGACCGCCTCGTCAGGGAGGTCCGCAATCGTCATGCGATCAATCACTGGCTCACTTTCCGCCAAGGGACTTGCCAACCATATCGAGAAGGTCCACGCAACGGTTCGCGTAGCCCCACTCGTTGTCGTACCAGCCGCAGACCTTGATCAGCCTGCCATCGATCACGTTGGTAGACTTCGCGTCGAGAATGCACGACGCAGGATGGCCAATGTAGTCAGCCGATACGAGCTCCTCTTCCGTATACTCCAGGAAGCCCTTCAGCGGGCCATTCGCCGCATTGCGGAAGGCGGCGTTCACTTCTTCCGTGGTCACGTCCCTGTCCACCACGACGGTGAGGTCCGTGAACGACACGTCGGGCGTGGGCACGCGAACGGAGCTGCCGTCAATCTTGCCCTTGAGCTCCGGCAGCACCAGCGACGTGGCCTTGGCCGCGCCAGTGCTCGTGGGAATCATGGACACGGCTGCCGCACGAGCACGACGAAGGTCCTTGTGCGGAAGATCGAGGATCTGCTGGTCGTTCGTGTAGCTGTGGATCGTGACCATGGAGCCGCGCACGAAGCCGAAGTTGTCCAGGATCACCTTCACCATCGGCACCAGGCAGTTCGTGGTGCAGGAAGCGTTGGAGATGATGTTGTGAGCTGCGGCGTCGTACTTGTCGCTGTTTACACCCATGACGATGGTGATGTCCTCGCCCTTTGCGGGCGCAGAGATGATCACCTTCTTCGCACCGGCATCGATGTGCTTGCGCGCATCGGCAACATTCGTGAAGCGACCGGTGGACTCGAGCACCAGGTCAACACCAACGTCCTTCCAGGGAAGGTTTGCCGGGTCACGCTCGGCGAACACGCGCATTTCGTCGCCGTCTACCACGAGCGCTGATTCACGTGCCTCGACACTTCCGGGGTATCGGCCGTGGACAGAATCGTACTTCAGCAGGTGAGCGAGGGTCTTTGTATCGGTAAGGTCGTTTACGGCCACGAAGTCCATCTCCACTCCGTTCTTCTTCGCGGCACGCAGCACCTGACGTCCAATGCGACCAAAACCGTTGATTCCTACGCGAATGGCCATGAGCTGGGTCTCCTGTTAGTGCTGATCGCCGAGCGCGGGCGCCCGGCCGAATGTCACGTAGCTTATCACTCGAGTGCCGCCGGCGAAGAGTGCCTCGGCACACGCGTTGAGTGTTGCACCCGTTGTCACTACATCATCAACGATAACGACATGGGCGCCCCGAAGCCGGGGCCGCCAGGGCTCCGCGGCGATGAAGGCACCGAACACGTTGCGCTGCCGCTCTTCCGGAGTCAATCGCGTCTGCGTTCGGGTTTCCCGGTTCCTGGCCAGTACTTCGTTCCACACCGGCAGATTCCACCGGCGTCCCAGTTCCGAGGCCAGCAATTCGCTCTGATTGTAGCCGCGTGCGCGAAGCCGTGCTTTCCCGAGAGGCACGGGTACCAGCGCGGTTCGCTCCTCCAGCACATCCAGCGGCCAGCTCAGCCGGGCCATGCGTTCTGCCATTCCAGTGGCTACCGCCGTCCAGCCGCCGTACTTGAGGGCATGGACGATTGCCGAGGCGCTGCCGTCGCTCACGCGAGCTACTGACCGGGCCGCACGCACGAAGGGCGGCAGCTGGTCGCACCACCGGCAGCGGTGCATGGCGTCTCCGGGGTGGCCGCAGCGATTGCACATGGGAGACGGCAGCGCCGAGAGCCGCGTCCAGCATCGCCCGCAGACGATTCCGGGCTCCCCGGCGTCCAGTGAACGGGCGCAACTCACACAGGAGAGTGGAAGCAGGAAGTCGCGTGCAGCACGGCCGGTCGTAATTGCGAGATTGCGCAGCATGGCGGGTATCCCGGACAGGCTGCGCCGCATTCCTTCGAGGCCGTCAGGCGGCGCCGGTGGCATCCAGACCTTCCTGTCGGAGCGCCTCGCGCATGGCGTTCACATCCGGATCAATCCCGAACCATCGGCGAAAGGACTCAACGCCCTGCTCGAGCAGCATGATGGAACCGTCTGCGGCGGTGAACCCGTTCTCGCGTGCCTCCCGAACCCAGCGGGTTTCTCCCGGCGCATAATTCAGGTCGATCACGAGCGCGCCCGCGGGAAGTTCGGATATCGGAACCGGAAGTTCGTCGCCGGCCGCAATGCCAAGGGGCGTTGCGTTGATCACGATTCCCGCGCCGGATACCGCGCTCTGCACGGAGTCGGTGGGCCGAGCTGATGATGCCAGCCTCTCAACGAGCTGCTGTGCGCGATCCCTCCTCCGGGAGAAGAGGCTGATTGTGCAGCCAACCCAGTCATCCATGGCAACGAGCGCAGCAGCAGCGGCACCGCCGGCACCCAGGAGAGCGATCTGAGCTTTGCGAGGTTCGGAGCCGGCTACATGTCTTGCGAGGGCGTTGAAACCGGCCACATCGGTGTTGTCACCCACCAGTGAACCGCCCTCGGTGCGGAAGGTATTCACCGCGCCGGCTCGTGCGGCGGTATTCGAGACACGCGCACAAAGTTGCGCAACCGCTTCCTTGTGCGGCACGGTAACGTTGCCCGCCGCATTCTGCAGTTCGAGCTGCCGCACAACGCCGGCAAGCTCGCTCGGCGGGACGTCCATGGCCTCGTACACCAGCGGAAGCCCGGCGCTGCGAAGTGCGGCGTTCTGGAACGCGGGCGAACGACTGTGTGCAACCGGGTGACCGAGGAGAACGAGCCGCCCCGGAAGCGCGCTCATGTGTCCCCGGGTCGCGATTCTGCCACCAGGCGATCGAACACCTGGTGCACGGCCTGCTCGAGGTCGTTGAATGTGGCGCGGTACGTGGCAAGGTCGCCGCCGAACGGGTCGGTCACGCCTCCCTGCATCTGGCCGCGTGAGGCGAACTCCAGCAGGAGGTACGTCTTGTCGCGCGCACCCATTGCCGCAGCGCGATCTGCGTGGCCGTCTCCCATTGCAAGCACAATATCCGCTTCCGCCAGCAACTCCGGCGTAAGCAGGCGCGACCGGTGGCCCGAAAGGTCCAGGCCTCGCTCCAATGCAACGAGCACGGCGCCGTCGGTTGCAGGGCTTCCATCCGCTGCGCCCACTCCGGCGCTGTGCACCGTTACATCCTCGAGGCCGCGCTGCCTGGCGTGATCCCAGGCGATGGCCTCCGCCATGGGACTGCGGCAGGTATTTCCGGTGCAGACAAAGAGAATATTCATTCAGGAACGGCCTTCGGCGTGCGTTGCGTGTGCAGTGTCAGGTGTCGCCCACCAGCTCGGGCGCGCTCTCGCGCAGAGTGGACGCAGCAATTGCTCCCGGCCTGATCACTCGCGGTCTTCGTCCGGTGCAGTCTACAACGGTAGACGGCGGCGATGGGTCCAATTTGCCGCCATCCAGTACCAGTAAGCGCCCGCGCGCGATCTCGGTGCGCCAGTCTTCCAGAATCTCGGTTGCGGAGACGGCCGGCGGAACCCCCGGCCGGTTTGCACTGGTACTGGTGATGGGTTGGCCGAGCGTATGGATGAGTTTGCCCAACGCGGCGTGTGGCGTCCAGCGTACGGCAACTCCACCTTCCGGACCCCGCAGCCTCCCAGGTACGCGCCGGTCGCCGCCCGCCAGTACGAGAGTCAGCGGGCCTGGCCAGTGACGCGCGGCAAGCCGGGCCGCTTCCGGCGTCAGGTGCAGGTCCAGCCTGTCCAGCATGTCGCTCCCGGAGATGAGAAGCAGGAACGGCTTGCCTGCCGGACGATTCTTCATCTGCACCAGCGTGTCCACTGCTTCCGGGTCGAGCGTTCCGCCGAAGCCGTAGACCGTCTCGGTCGGGTACGCAAGAACGCCGCCTGACGCGAGATGGTCCAGCACCCTGTTCATCGACGCAAGCACTTCTGCCTCGGACCAGAACGGAACCGGGGCGAGGGTTGGCGTCATGTTCCCGAACGAACTGCCGAGCGGCTCATTCGCGTATGCGCGCCAGCGCCTCCAGGCGAGCGAAATCGCCTTCCTCGGTGATCTTCATGGCAAGCTCGCTGCCGCGCACTACCACAACGGGAAGTCCCATTCGCTCGAAGGCCGCGGCTTCATCCGTAACGTTCACGCCAGACTTGAGTGCATCAAGGTAGGCCTGGTCCAGTTCGAGTCGCGGAAACGCCTGGGGCGTTTGCGCTCTCCACAGAAGTGACCGGTCAACCGTGCGTACCACACGCCCGGACTCGTCCACTGCCTTCACGGTGTCCATCACTGGAAGCGCGGCAATTGCGCCCTGCCCTGCACGTGCGGCATCCAGCACGCGCGCAACCAGTTCCTGCGGTGCGAACGGACGCGCAGCATCATGCACCACCACGTAACGCACCTCGTCAGGAAGTTCGCGCAGCCCCTCTATCACAGACTCCATGCGCGTACGCCCACCTACCGTCACGAGCAGACGGTCCAGGTCTGACTGGAACAGCCAGGGTGGCGGATCGGCGGCATGACTCCGCGGCAGCACGCACACCACAACCGCCACGTCACTCCGCGCCTGAAATGCCTGCACGCTGTGCAACAACATGGGCTTGTCGCCTATCCAGCGAAACTGCTTCAGTTCAGACGATCCGGTCCTGGTTCCCTGCCCGGCCGCAACTATGATAACGCCAACGTCAGGCACTACCGCGCCGTCGGCATCAGTGCTCACTACTTCTTCGGTCATGCAAAGAGCTTCTGAAAGAGATCAGTGACAGTCGCCACCGGAACCACCTCCATATCCCGCACTCGGAGGTTGCGTGCACGACTCGAGACATACGCACGGTGCAGCCCCAGGTTTGCTGCCTCCGCCAAGCGACGCTCGGTTTGCGATACTGAACGAACCTCGCCGCCGAGTCCCAGTTCGCCAACGAAAACCACGTCGTGTCCGAGCGCCTTGTCGTACACGCTTGACGCAAGCGCAGACGCCACGGCCAGGTCGCCAGCCGGCTCCTGCATCCGGAGTCCTCCCACAACGTTGAGAAACACGTCAAGCTGCGCGAAGCCAAGTCCTGCGCGTTTCTCCAGTACGGCGAGCAGCAGTGCCAGCCGGCGTCCGTCAAAGCCCGTACTCACTCGCTGCGGTGTTCCGAAGCCGGCCTTGGTTGCCAGCGCCTGGATCTCCACCAGTACCGGCCGCGTTCCCTCGAGCAGTGACGTGACTGCACTGCCTGACGCCACCAGTTCGCGATCGCCAAGGAACAACTCGGACGGATTCTCCACCGGCAGAAGCCCGGCTTCGGTCATCCGGAACACGCCAATCTCATCCACGCTGCCAAAGCGGTTCTTCGTCGCACGCAGCACGCGATGATCCAGCGTACTCTCGCCCTCGAAGTACAGCACGGTGTCCACGATGTGCTCGAGCGCCTTCGGACCGGCAATGCCACCGCCCTTGGTAACGTGCCCGACTACCACTACCGCCGTGCCCGTCTCCTTTGCGAACCTCATCAGCCGGGCCGCACATTCGCGCACCTGCCCCACATTGCCCGGCGCGCCTTCCAGGTCTGCCGTGAACATGGTCTGGATGGAGTCCACCACCAGCATATCCGGCGCACGGGACTCCGCGGTTGCGAGCACCGTTTCCAGGTTGGTTTCACTGAGCAGTGCAACCTCGCTCGCGTCGTCCTCCAGGCGGTCGGCACGCAGCTTCACCTGAAGTGCAGACTCCTCGCCCGACACATACAGCGTGGAGTGCCCCTGCTGCTGCAATCGTGCGGCAACCTGGAGCAGAAGCGTGCTCTTGCCGATGCCAGGTTCGCCTCCCACCAGAACGATGGAACCGGGCACCACTCCGCCACCGAGAACGAAATCGAGTTCGCGAAGGCCGCTCGTCCAGCGAGTGTCCTTGCGGGCGACCACTTCCCGCAGCAGAGGTGCAGGCGCCACACTGCCGCCCTCGGCGAATCCTGAAGCGCCCGAGCTCCGCCGACGTGAGGCAGCAGACTTGCCCGTGCTCTTTACGGCAACTTCTTCAACAAGAGTGTTCCAGGCGCCGCACACATCGCAGCGTCCCGCCCACTTCGCGTGCTCCGATCCGCACTCGGTGCAGCGATAGACACTTCTTGCCTTCGCGCTCATCGACGCTGCCTCACGACCCCTGCTGTCGGCGAGACATGTTCTCGAAACGCGTGTACTGCTTGTGGAAGAAGAGATTCACGGTACCGATCGGACCATTTCTCTGCTTGAGAATGATCACCTCGGCCATTCCCTCGATGGAATTGCCGTCCTTGTCACGGGCAACGCCGTCCTGCCCGCGTTCGGCATATACCTCCGGCCGGTACAGCGCCATGATGAGGTCTGCGTCCTGCTCGATGGCTCCCGACTCACGAAGGTCCGACATCTGCGGACGCTTCTGGTCACCCGCACGCTGTTCAGGTGCACGGGAGAGCTGCGACAGCGCCACCACCGGCACGTTCAGCTCCTTGGCGAGCGCCTTGAGACCGCGTGATATCTGGCTGATCTCCTGCTGCCTGTTTTCCGAGTTCGCAGGGCCGTTGATGAGCTGCAGGTAGTCCACGATGATGAGGTCCAGCCCAGACTCGGACGCCAGCCTTCGAGCCTTGGAGCGCATTTCGAGGAGCGTGCTGCCCGGCTGGTCGTCAATGAAGATCGGCGCCTGGCTGAGTATGCCTGCCGCACGAGCAAGCCTGGGGAAATCGTCATCGCGAAGCCGGGCACGCCTGAGATCCTGCGCGTCTACCCGCGCCTCGCTGGTGAGCATTCGCTGCACCAGAGACTCCTTACTCATTTCCAGTGAGAAAAACGCAACCGATTTGCGCGTGTCAATGGCCGCATGTTGCGCAACGTTCAGCGTGAACGCCGTTTTTCCCATTGAAGGACGTGCCGCAACGATCACCAGGTCGGCCGGCTGGAAGCCTGACGTGAGCTCGTCCAGGTCGCTGAAGCCGGAAGCCACACCAGTAACGGACTGACCTCCCCGCTGAAGCGCCTCGATGCGCTCCATGGCCGGCCAGAGCAGCTCCTTCACGCGGGTGAATCCCTTGCCACCCTGCGACTGGCTTATCTGAAAGATCCTGGATTCGGCCTCATCCAGAAGCTGCGATGCCGTTGACTGTCCCTCAAACGCCTCGCTGACTATGGCAGTGGACGTTTCGATGAGTCGTCGCAGAAGGGCCTTCTCGCGAACGATCTTCGCATGGAACTCCACGTTCGCAGACGTCGGAACGGCATCTACGAGGAAGCCGATGTACTCGCGGCCGCCTACCGCGTCCAGTTCACCTCGTCGCGTGAGTTCGTCGGTGAGCGTAAGGGGATCGGCAATGTCGCCCCGTTCGCTCAACGCGATCATCGCCCGGAAGATTCTCCGGTGTCCCTCGCGGTAGAACATCGTGTCGTCCACATGCTCTGCGGCCCGAAGTATTGCATCGGGGTCCATGAGCATTGCAGATACAACCGCCTGCTCCGCATCAGCGGCGTAAGGAGGTTGGCGGTCGCGGTACGGATCACGAGTTGCCGGGGCGATCGAGAAGTCTACGGGCGAGCTGGACATCTTCCCATGTGGGTCGCTTCCACGCGCTGTTCCTGAGTAGCGCAGCAGGATGGTAAGTGACGATTAGCGGTATGCCGTGAAAGCGATGAACCTGCCCGCGGAGTTTGCCGAGTGGGAGCTTCGTCTCGAGCAGCGTCTGTGCTGCGAAAGTGCCGAACGCCACGATGACGCGGGGCTCGAGAAGCGCCAACTGCCTGATGAGGTACGGACTGCACGCCTCGATCTCTTCAGGTTGCGGATTACGATTTCCCGGCGGGCGATGCTTCAGGACATTGCAAATGAATACATCTTCCCGGCTCAAGTTAATGGCCGCGAGGATTTTGGTCAGAAGCTGTCCCGCCTGTCCTACGAACGGCCGGCCCGTGGCGTCTTCGTTGGCACCGGGCGCCTCGCCGACGCATACCAGGTCTGCGTTCGAGTTCCCTTCACCGGGCACGCCGTTCGTTGCCGTCTTATAGAGAGAACACCGGGTGCAGTCGTGCACTTCGCGCGCAAGCGCCTTGAGAGACTTGAGTCCGGCAATCCTCGCGTCCCCGCGAGCGAAGGCGCTGGCGGGGATCTCGATACCGGCCGGAACCTCGTCCAGGGGAACGACAGGTGACGCCGGAGACTTCTGCCCGGCATTTGCCTTGGTGCCCACCCATTCGGGTGAGGGGGTGTCGGTGCTCGACGTTTTCTTGCGTGGCGGCATGGATGGAGTTTTCTCGTCGGATCCCAGGCTGTCCGGTGCGGGCGAGGTGGCTGGCAGCCTCGTTGCAGATTGGGCGACATCCTCATCCTGGGACGGCCCGCTGCTCTTCACGGCTCCCGGACCGGCTCCCGCGGCTCGAAGCGCCTCGCGCCAGTCGGTCGATGCAGGAGTCTCTCCGCTGGTGCGATCTGCACGCCCGGATTTCGGCTCGGCCGCATTCACGGGTTCCGGAGCCGGGCGGGCTGATGCTCCGGCTGCCTCGCGCACACTTCCCGCTCGCTCGGCCCCGCTGTTGCCGGGTTGAGCAGACGTTATCGGCTCGCGACGCACACCGACGTCCTCGCCGCCCGGCACGTCGCCGCGCGCGCCGAGCATCTTCAGCACCTGGTCTACATCCAGGGTGTCGAGCGTTAGCTCGGACTCACCGAACTCGCGCCGTTGCTCCAGGTAGCGTTTCAGCTCCCGTCGTACCTGATCGGGTGCGGTCAAAGCCCGCGTCCCCGAATGATCGCTTCCACCCTGTCCAGGATTGCGTCGGCTACGTCTGACTTCGGCATCCGTGGCAGGGCATCTTCCCCTCCGTTGCCGTCGAGCAGCGTGACCACATTCGTATCCACGCCAAAGCCGGCGCCCGGTTCGCGAGCGTCGTTAACCACGAGCAGATCCAGCTTCTTGCCATCGAGCTTCCTGCGAGCGTTGGCCAGCACGTTGTCAGTCTCCAGCGCAAAGCCTACGGCAATGGCGCCCTTCCGCCGGAGTGGCGCCGTGTCGCTCAGGATGTCCGGATTGGGAACGAGTTCAATCGCCGGGGTTCCAGCCTCACGCTTCATCTTGCTTTCAGCCTCACGGGAGGCCCGATAATCCGAAGGGGCAGCGGACATGACGAGTACGTCAGCGTCAGGCAGAGCGTTCGCCACGGCGTCGTGCATTTCCCGGGTGCTCTCGACGGCAATGTGCGCGGGACCAGGCGGAATAGGTACCGACAGGGGGCCAGCGATGAGCGTGACCCTTGCGCCTCGTCGCCAGGCGGCCTCCGCTATGGCCACTCCCATCTTGCCACTGCTGTGGTTGGAGAGGAAGCGCACGGGGTCCAGCGCCTCACGGGTAGGACCCGCGGTAACCAGCACGTGACGTCCGGAAAGCTCGCCCTTTGCCTCGAGCATCCGCGCCGCCTGCAGCAGCAATGCTTCCGGCTCCGGCATGCGGCCCGGCCTGTCCGAGTCATTCTCGGCCAGCGCTCCCACATCCGGCTCCACAACTACATAGCCCGCCTCACGTAAGCGGGACACATTCTGCTGCACCAGCTGATGCGCCCACATGTTGTCATTCATAGCGGGCGCGAGCAACACGGGTGCCTCGGTAGCCAGAAGGATGGCCGTCAGCAGGTCATTGGCGCGTGCGGCAGCTGCCCGCGAGAGGAAGTCGGCCGTTGCGGGCGCAACCATCACCAGGTTGGCCGCACGCGCGAGGCGAATGTGGTCGAGCGCGTGTCCTTCGCCGAGCAGGGAGTGCAGGACGCGCCGGCCGGTAACTGCCTCGAAGGTGATTGCACCAACGAACTCGCGCGCTGCACGAGTGAGCACTACGTCCACGGTGGCGCCGGCCTGCGTGAGGCGGCGTGCAAGCGTCACCGACTTGTAGCAGGCAATCCCGCCCGTTACGCCGAGCAGGATATGTCGCGACTCGAATGGACGCACCGTGGCGGAGGTGGAAGAGTGAGCGGGATCGTGACGAGGGCGCACAGCAGCGCGCCCGGATCACGGCTACCTCGCGGCCCGGTATCAGCGGGCCGGTTCTGTTACTCGCCGCGGCGCTTCGGAACCACCTTGTAGTCAATCTCGCCACTCGCAAGCGCCGCAAGCGAACGCGTTGTGAGCTTCTCTTCCTTGAGCGAACGCTCGCGCGGAAACTCGTTGAGGATACGCGCATACTTCGCAGCCACGAGCACCGCCAGGTACTTGTTGGTTGCGTATTTCTCGATCTCCGACGGTGTAAAGACTCGCATCAGTCGTTCCTTGAAATTGTGGATGCCGATAGCTGGCCGTCCAGTTCGTCCCTCAGGCGCCCGATCCTTTCGGCGAGGTCCAGAGCCCTCGTACGTCGCGCAGCCTCGGCCTCGATAATTGCCGAAACCCGGGCGATCGCAACTTCCAGGTCATCGTTCACCACTACGTAATCATACATCGGAAGCGCCTCGAGTTCACGTATCGCAGTCGTGAGGCGTGTTCTCAGCGCTTCCGCTCCTTCCGTTTGCCGGCCAGCCAGGCGCGCTGCCAGAATCGAGGCCGAAGGTGGCAACAGGAACACCAGAACGCTATCCGGAAACGCGCGCCTGAACTGCTCCGCACCCTGTACATCGATGTCCATCACCACGTGGCGACCGGACGAAAGCAAACGCTTTACCTCCGAGCGCAACGTTCCATACAGGTTCCCGTGCACTTCAGCCCACTCGGCAAAGTCGCCCTGCTCCACCCGCTCCAGAAAGGCAGTCCTTGTAAGGAAGTGATAGTCCCGACCGTCCACCTCTCCTTCCCGCCTGGGTCGCGTCGTTGCAGACACGGAGTAACCCAGGTCTCCTCGACGCTGCAGAAGCTCACGAGCTATCGTGGTTTTCCCACCGCCCGATGGAGCACTGAGAATCAGCGGGAAGGACAGGTTCATTCCACGTTCTCCACCTGCTCCCTCAACCGCTCCAGCTCCTCCTTCAGCAGCACCACGTCCGCAACGATCGCCGCATCGTTCGCTTTGCTTCCCATCGTGTTTGCCTCGCGCAGCATTTCCTGGAGCAGGAAACCGAGCCGCTTCCCTGCCTGGTCGACGCTTGCATCCGCGAGAGTGTCATGGAATGCAGCGATGTGCGCCCTGAATCGCGACAGCTCCTCCTGAACATCCAGTCGGTCTGCCATGATCGCGACCTCCTGGGCAATGCGCTGCTCGTCTACCGCAATTCCTGCAACCAACTCTGCGACGTTTGTCCTGAGCCGATTCCGCTGCTCGAACAGCCGTTCCGGTGCTCGTGCCTCTATCCGGTTCAGTGCACTCGCGGCGATACCCAGCCTCTCCTGAAGGAATGCGGCCAGCCGCTCTCCCTCAGCCGCACGCATGCCGGTGAGGGCGTCTGCCGCAGCATCAACGATGGCGAGCACCGGAGCCGAATCGTTCGGCGCCACGAGCTCCTCCTCCGTTGCTCCGAGCACATCGGGCAGACGAAGCAGCATGCCCAGATCCAGCGACGAGTTCAGACGAAGGCGAGTGGAAAGATCGCGAAGCTGCGTTACGTACGCGGCCAGCCGCGTTTCGTCGAGCTGCAGCTCGTGGCCGGACGTTTCGCGATCGACCTTGATGCTCAGGGTAACGTGCCCCCGGGCAATCCTGCGGCGCAAAGTGTCGCGCATCTCACCTTCCCAACGCTGGAAGGCCGCGGGCACCTTGAAGCTCGGATTGAAGAAACGATGGTTGACCGCGCGAATCTCCGCGGTCACCCTGGTGTTTCCAACTACGCCGTCGGCTGCGCCGAACCCCGTCATGCTCCTGATCATGGCCAAGCCTCTAAATATCGGCGCGGCAACGCGTTTGTCAATTCCGGAAGCTCCAGCGGACCCCGTAGAGAATGGTGGGACGCGGCATCAGGTACCCGGGAACGGTTTCATAATCCACGCCGAATGCATTGCGGTACTGGAGCATGATGTAGGCGTCGCTGATGCGAAGTTCGAGGAGCGCATTCATCCCCGGGGCGCTCGTGGTTCTCGACAACACGGGGGTTGTGCCGATAACCTGCGGAAAGCCCACTTCGCTGGCGTAGTTGCCAAAAACTGCCGCCCGCAGGTGGAAATTCCCGCGCGGAAACTTCTCGAGCCACTGGTTGAAGTATTCAACCCGGCCGCTCACGTCGAACTCGGGGCGATACACGTAGTCGGAACCGGTCTTGTTCCACCGCGTTGCGGTCACGTCCACGCGGAAGCCACCCCACACGGGTCCCCTGAGCGCCCCGTAGACGCCTGCGGCATCGCCCGTGGAAGCGAAGAGGAAGTCAGGGTCCACTGGAGTCAGTGCTCCGGTGGGCCTGTCTTCGGTCAATATCACGCCTCCCACGAGCCAGAGTGACCTGACCCGCACTCCCCCTTCGCCACGCACTGCGATGCGCGAGTCTCCCACGTCCGGACTCTCGGAGGAAACACCCCCCGAAAGCGCCAGGAAGGGCAGAGGCGCCAGGGTGGCGGAGGCATCCATCCGGAGGGTTTCATCTTCTTCCCGCTGTTCGGCAAAGGCCGAAAACGTCCACAGCGGGCTCTCGTAGCTCGCACGTACCGAGGGTGTGATGAAACTCTCGCCCTCGAAAACCCGCATACGCCCCGTGGCGCTGAGCGAGAGGCCGGACCCGCGCCATCCTACGGTCGCCACGTACTGCGCGCGCGAGCGGGCGGTGTCGGCGACTTCGTCTGTGCCGAACGATGCCTGTTGCGCCTCGATTTCGAAGGATTGGCTGGAGGCTATTGCCTGCATCCAGAGGCCGGTCTGCTCGGGTGCTCGAAAGGCAGCCCGGGCGTAGGCAATGGTATGGACGTGCTCGAGCGGCTCCAGAGGCGTCATCTCGTTCAGGCGCGTGAGGCGCGAGCGAAGGCCACTGGTTCGCTGCATCCAGCCATCCACACTCCACCGTGGGCGGGCTACACCAACGCGAGCAACCAGGGAGAGCCTGTCCCCATCGCCGCCGAATACGGGGTCTCGCGTTGAAAACTGCTGCCCGCCCAGCTGAATCACTTCGCCACGGCCGAAGCGCTTGCCGAAGTATCCGCGGTACAGGTTGCTGTTGTAATCGCCGGTAGACACGTCAATCCGCGTACGCGGGCTGGTGTGCTCCTCGCGCCAGCTTCGAAGGTGCACGCGCAGCTCGTCCACTCCGCGTTCCACCGCTACCTCCTCAAGAGGCCAGAGCTGCACGTTACCAAGATCCTGCAGGCCGTCCTGGCGAGGGTCTATTGCGTCAATCTCCACGCCGTCCAGGAATATCCGGATGCCTCGGAAACTTCCCGCCACGCCTGCGTACTCCGGTGGAAGAAGCCAGCCGGAACGGAATCCGGTAACCTCAGGCAGGTTGTCGAGCAGGTCCAGCAGAGTGAGCGCGCCTGACGACATTATCTCGTCGCCACGCCAGCGGTACGCCGCTGCGATAGATGGCAGCGGCGGGACCTCGCCAGCGGGTATGGGAGACTTGAGCGTGTCCCCACGCACGCTGTCTGCTGCAACCGCTCGTGCAGCCGGCGCAACTGTATCCGGCGGCGCCGGAGCCTCGGTTACCTGCGCAGCTAAAGGCGCGGTGAACAGCAGGAGCGCAATGACGGCGGCACAGACTCCGCGCAGCTCTCCCGTCAGGCACCGCGAACTCACGTCAGCTTGCTCTGCCGCGCACGAACTCCACAAAGGTGCCCACCGGAATACCGGTCGGCCCCTTGGGCAGTGCCACAAGGTCGTTCTCGGAATACGCGGTGCCCGCTATGTCCAGGTGCACCCACGGATAGTCTGCCACGAACTCCTGGAGGAATAGTGCGGCGGTAATGGAACCTGCTGCCCTGCCTCCGGTGTTCTTCACGTCGGCAACATCGCTCTTGATCAGCTCGCGGTAGTCGCTCCACATGGGCAGCGGCCACCCGGGCTCACCAGAGCGTCGTGCGGCATCCGCCACTTCGCCCACAAGCTTCTCGTCAGGCCCGAACAGGCCGACTGCAGTATGGCCGAGCGCGATCACGATTGCGCCGGTAAGAGTTGCCGCATCCAGCACAGCCTGAGGCTCGAAGCGCGCGGCGTAAACAAGCAGGTCTGCCAGTACCAGGCGACCTTCGGCATCCGTGTTGATCACTTCGATCGACTTGCCGTTGGAGGCGTGCACCACGTCTCCGGGCTTCACCGCGGTGCCTGACGGCATGTTGGTGGTTGAACCAACCACGCCAACCACGTTCACCGGCAGCTTCATCCGGGAAATCGCTTCCATTGCACCCAGCACGCCCGCTGCACCACACATGTCGAACTTCATGTGCTCCATGCCCTGCGCAGGCTTGATCGAAATGCCACCCGTGTCGAAGCAGAGCCCCTTTCCAACGAGCACAATGGGCTTTGCATCTCCGCCGCCGGACCACGTGAGAGTAATGAGGCGCGGCTCCTGCGGCGTTCCCTGCGCAACCGACAGGAAGCTGCCCATCTTCTCGCGTCGCATCTCCTCCGAACCCCAGACCTCGACGGACAATCCGTTTCGCTTGGCGATATCGCGGGCTGTGTCGGCCAGAAAATCCGGCGTGCACACATTCCCCGGCATCATGGCGAGCCGCCTGGCCAGCGCCTGTCCTTCGCCGAGTGCATTTCCAATGTCGCAGGACGCCTGCGCCGCCGATTCGTCGGCCACCACGACCGTGGCTTCGGCCATCTTGTCGCGCCTGTCCTTGTCAGGCGGCGGCGTTTTCAGATCGTCGTAGCTCCATGAGCCTGCGTGCAGCCCCGTTACCACATGCTCCACTTCCCTCTCATCCAGATCGCCGGCGAACACCGCAACTTTGGCAGTTCCCATGCGCCCAGCCTGGCGCGCTCCGAGGGACGCCGCGCGCCTCAGCGCAGTTGCTCGATCGTCGGGACTGCCCATGCCCACCAGAAGTACTCTGGCCGGGCCGGATTCGGCGCCGGCGAGATGTAGCGTCTCGTCGCGTCCACCGCGGAAGTCCCGTCGCTCCAGGCTCCGCCCGAGGGCGCCACCCAGCTGGCCATCCAGCTTCTGCAGGCCCGAATCGAGCGTGGGGTCCGCGACCATTGGCAGCACGAGTAGCGCAACTTTCAGGTCGGCGGGATCGGTGCTGCGGACACGGACGTTCAGTGACATTCTGTGAATTGAGTTTGAGTAAGCAGAACTCCACCTGGCCGGAGGCCAGGGAGCAGGCCGTAATCCGGCTGCGGGCGCCTGCGGACGGCTGCGGAAACCGTCACCAGCGCCTGCGATAGAATCGCCAGCACTGAGAACAGTAGCCGCAAGTGCGGCCGGCACCTCAACAAGCTAGTAAACGCCGGGTTCAGGCTGCAAGCAACTTCCGCCGACGCTCCAATCATGCGGTGCACGCGGTGCCTCACGCGTCAGCCGGTCGCGGGGTGCTCTCGCTGAACACCAGCTGAGCCGCGCTCACACCACTTCCCGCGGTTATCGGCACGCCTGCGTCCATCATTGCCAGCTCGACGCCGCCCAGGGCGCCGAGCAGCATGAGTTCGTTCACGTCTCCCATGTGGCCGATTCGGAACGCGCGTCCGGCCAGGCGTGCAAGTCCGCCACCAAGCGAGAGGTTCCAGCGGCGGAACGCGATATCTATCACCTTTCGCGCATCGTACTCCGCAGGCAGCATCACCGTGCTCAATGAGTCCGAGTACGCCTGCGGGTCGCGCGCGCAGAGTTGCAGGTCCCAGGCAGCCACGGCCGCACGAGCTCCGGCGCCGAGCCGTGCGTGACGCGCGAACACGTTCTCCAGGCCTTCTTCGGCAAAGATGTCCAGCGCCTCACGAAGGCCGAAAAGGATTGACAGCGGTGGAGTGTACGGGAAGTATCCCTCGTCGTTCTGCGCTGCCATTGCCTGCAGGTTGAACACACTCCTGGGCGCGCGCGCCGACTCCGATGCTGCCAGTCCCTTCTCGCTCACCGCGATGATCGCCAGCCCTGCCGGGAGCATGAGGCCCTTCTGGGTGCCGGCGACTGCAACGTCAACTCCCCATGCATCGAAGAGGAACTCCATGCAGCCGATGGAGCTCACTCCGTCCACCAGAAGCAGTGCGTCGTGCGCGGTGGAATCCAGTGCGGCCCGAACGCCTGCAATGTCGCTTCGAACGCCGGTGGCGGTCTCGTTATGCACGACGAGCACGGCACGGATCTGCTGCTCGCCGTCCGCACGAAGAGCATCAGCCACCTGCTCCACGGGCACGGCCTCGCCCCACTCGACGTCTATCGTGCGAACATTGAAGCCAAGGTTCGTTGCAGCCTGCGCGAAGAGATGGCTGAACTGTCCGTTGCGCACTGCCAGCACCGTGTCTCCCGGCGACAGCATGTTCGTGAGCGCGATCTCCCAGCCGCTCGTGCCGGTTCCCGGAAAGATGAACGGCCTGCCGGCGGTGGTGCCGAACACCGACTTGAGATCCGTCAGCAGGCCGCGCGTAAGCTCGGGGAAGACAGAGGAACGGTGGTCCTCCAGGGACCGGGCCATAGCGCGAATCACGCGCTCGGGCAGGTGAGTTGGACCGGGAACGAAGAGGAAGTGGCGTCCGTACATTTCAGTTCCAGTGAAGAATGGGCTGCGCAAAGCTGGCTACTCTTCGCATGTGGCACAACGGCTTCGAACGGATATGCGGGGGTTGAACGCACGAGGGGCGCCGACGTTCAATCGGCGCCCCTCGTGTGCGGATTGTTCCCGCCATGCCGGAGACGGGACTCGAACCCGTAGGTGCTTGCGCACGAGCGATTTTGAGTCGCTTGCGTTTACCAGTTTCGCCACTCCGGCAACTGCCTGCGGAGACGCAGGTCGCTGATCTCAGGCAGATTCAACAATCTAGCAGCGGCCGGGCGAGCGCTCAACGACGGCTGCGGAGTGCATTTCCGGTTAGCCGTTGCCGGGTGGCCCGCGTCTTTGAGAGCGAGCATCGCTGTTCCCCTCTCGGCGCTCCTCCACTTCGCGTCTGAAGCCTTCCTGGAGCCCCAGATAGCGAGCACGCTGCATTGGAGACAGGAACGCCGCAAGCGCCTCCTGCTCCTGCGCCAGCAGTGTGACACGGTCGCGCTGCGCGGACAGCATTTCGTCCAGCGACCGCTCGATGGCAGCGTCGTTTGCCGTGTCTCCCTGGCGCATCTGACGACGCAATTCGAACCTTGCGCTACGTTCGCGGCGCATCAGTTCAGTTCTACGTTCGGCAAACTGTGCGTTCACGCTCTGCAGCCTTGCGAACTGTGCGTCGGAAAGCTTCAGGTGCGCCTTGGCGATCAGTGCCAGCCGACGCGCAAGTTCCTGCTCCAAGTCCTGACGCCCACGCTGGCGCTCCGCAGCTGCGTCGTTCGACGAACGCTGCGCTATCAGCTGCCCCGAAGTAGCCGCAAGCAGAGCAACACCGGCCACTGCAACGCACAAGGAATTACGTACCACCCTCACGAGCATCTCCCTCAATCTCCTTCAAGTCCTGTAAAGCTGCCTTGCCCGGGATCGGGTTCTGCAGCCGGAACGGGTTCCAGCGTGTCGAGATCGTCCAGCAGCGCGATGAGGGCTTCGTCTGTGAGGTCGCTGACTGCGCCGGCGAAGGCCAGTCCGGAGTTGGCTTCGGTCTCGGAGACGGATGCGATCTCGCCGAGCTGGAAGCCGCCGGAATTCCAGACACCGATTGCGCCCAGGCCGAGCGCTGCGGCCAGTGCCATGCCGGCTCCCAGGCGCCTGCCAACCCCGCGCTTCCGCTTCGTTACACCTGGTGGGAACGCGAGTGAATCCGTTGTGCGCTGCCGCGCCGCGGGGAGCTCGGTTTGACGGTGAGCATCATTTGCTGTCGCAGACGTATGCCGGGTCTCCAGCCTTAACGTGGACGCGCCAATGTCACCAACGGGCGCAGCACCGGGACGCGGAAGCGCGGCAACGATGGCTGACACGTTCAACCCGGGAGCATCCGCGGCAATTACGTCAGATGCGAGTTCGAGGAGTTCCAACTCTTCCCGGCACTGCTCGCAGACCGCCAGGTGGGAGCGCAGACGCGCTTCCGCCTCCGGACCCAGGCTGCCATGCAGCAGATCCGTAAGCTGATCTCGAAATTCCAGGTTTGTGCACTCACTCATCGAGCTTCTCCTTGAGGGCGCGTACCGCGTTGTGATAGTGCACGCGTGCGGCTCCTTCCGTACTTCCCACCAACCCCGCGATCTCGCTGTATGCCATGCCTTCGCTTACCCGAAGCTGAAAGACCTCTCGTTGAAGCCGAGTAAGTCTGCTCAGCGCTGCACGCACTCGAGCCACCGATTCCGAGGCGACAAGCCCTTCCAGCGGGTTCGACGAATCATCCGGCAGCTGGTCGTCCAGCGGTTCCGAAATACCGCGCCTGCCCTCCATTCGCCTGCGATCGAGCAACTGCCTGCGCAGAATGGTGAACAGCCAGGTGCGTAGCGTTGCCTCTCCCCGGAACTGGTTAATTGCGCCGAAAGCGCGGACAAAGGTGTCCTGTACCACTTCTTCGGCAGCATCCCTTGCACCCAGCGACCGGGCATACCGTCCCAGCGCCGGCCCGTGGCGACTCACAAGCTGCGCCGCAGCCCGTTCGTCCCCCCTCTTCCACCGCGCCACCAGCTCCGAATCGGGTGGTTCCGCATTGGGTACTGGCTGGGCCATTAGCGCT